>JAGQWH010000070.1 GCA_020437545.1 Ignavibacteriota bacterium | reverse complement strand
CATTCTTCATTGTTCCGCTTTCATTATAACTCAGTAAATACAAAGAAGAAGAAATTTTATCAATTGTAACTTTGTCTGATTTTGAAACAACGGGATAAATAACTTCTTCAAGATAATCCTGAAGATCCGGATCTTCTTCATCACCAATGATAACCTGAACTAGCGCTGTACTGAATGCTTCTTCTACTGTCATTGTAGTATCCGTTTCATCACTACTTTCTTCCTGTGTCTGATTATTCTGTGATTCAGATCTCTGCTTTTGATCTTCACTCTTTCCACAAGAAAACAAAAACAACGTAGCTATTAATATTAATACTAATTTGCTCATTATTAAATTTAAATTAATTCGTAATTCATAATTCGTAATTATGAAACCACACCCATCTCTTTTCCGATCTCGCCAAAGAGTTCAAGTATTCTGTCAAGATGCTTGTCTTCATGAGTTGCCATAAAGGAAGTTCTTAGCATTGCCATTCCCGGAGGTACACCCGGTGAGATAAATGCATTTACGAATACACCGGCGTCAAAAAGTTTTCTCCAGAACATAAATACAAGCTGATCTTCTCCAAGTACCACAGGCACTATAGCTGTTCTGCTGTCTATTACTCTGAATCCCATTTCCTTGAATCCGTTCCTCATTTTTTCAGCATTTCTTATTAGATTATTAATTCTTTCAGGTTCAGCTTTTAATATTTCAAGCGCAGCATCGGCAGCTGCAACAGATGCAGGTGTTGGTGATGCTGAAAAAATCAATGCCGGTGAATGATGTTTTAAGTAATTTATAACCTTTGCATCTCCGCCGACAAAACCTCCGAGCGAAGCGAATGTTTTTGAGAATGTACCCATCACCATGTCGACTTCATTTACAAGTCCGAATTCAGAAGGTGTTCCCCTTCCGCCTTTTCCGATCACACCTGTGGAATGAGCATCATCTATCAGTATTCTTGCATTATATTTTTTACAGAGTTCAACGAGTTTAGGCAAATGAACAATTTCACCTGTAGTAGAAAATACTCCGTCTGAGGCAACAAGCTTAGCAGCTTCCAATGGAATTCTCTCGAGTGTCTTCTCAAGATCTTCCATGTCATTATGTTTATACCTTTTAAACTCAGCAAATCCGCCTTTTGCCATCATATTTGCCGCAACAATGCAGGCATGATTATCCTTATCTGAAATTATATAGTCACCTTTGGAAACAAGCGTAGGAATTATACCCTGAGCAGTCTGATATCCGGTTGAGAATAAAAGCACTGATTCTTTTCCGAGAAAATCCGCAAGTTTTTCTTCAAGCTGATTGTGAAGATCCAGTGTTCCGGTAAGATATCTCGATCCGGAGCAGCCTGTTCCGTAATCATTTATAGCTTTTAATGCTGCTTCTTTTACTTTAGGATGAGCAGTTAATCCCAGATAATTATTCGATCCTGCCATTATGATCTGACGACCTTCTATTTTTACAACAGGTCCTTCATTAGCTTCTATAGCTCTGAAGTATGGGTAGAAGCCTGCAGCTTTTACTTCATCAGCTCTTGTAAAATTAAAACATTTCTCAAATAGATCCATTTACACTCCCTGTGATATTGAATTTTAAAAGTTAATTTTTTGAACATAGAAAATACTAATTATAATTTTTAACTTCTATTTAAATTATTAAACATTATTGAAAGCACTAATTACGGGAGCAACCGGTTTCGTTGGAAGCCATCTTGCAGATAAACTGCTGGAGAAGAATTACGAAGTTTATTGTCTCAGAAGAAAAACTTCCTCCACCAAATGGCTGGACGGTAAGAATGTAAAATATGTCGATGGTGATCTTTTTTCCAATGAAGCATTGTCAGAATGCATAAAAGATATGGATTACATATATCATGTCGCCGGAGTAGTAAAAGCCAAAACCAAGGAAGGATTTTTTCACGGGAATTATGATTCCACAAAAAATCTTCTCGAGATCACTTATAAGGTTAATCCGGATATAAAAAAATTCATATTCGTATCATCTCTTGCAGCCTGCGGTCCTGCAAAGACTGAAAAGCCTGTCGATGAGAATACTACACCTGATCCTATCACTACATACGGAGTATCAAAGCTCAAAGCCGAAGAAGAAGTCTATAGTTACAGAGATAAATTTCCTGTTACAATTTTAAGACCTCCGGCTGTGTTCGGTCCGCGCGATACAGAGATCCTGATATATTTTCAGACCTTTCAAAAAGGACTCAATAGTATTATTGGTTTTGATGTAAAATATCTGAGTCTGGTTTATGTTGAAGATCTGGTTGACGGTATAATACTAGCGGGTGAAAGTAATGATTCAAACGGTCAGAAATATTTTCTTTGTCTTGATAAAGCATATAACTGGGATGAGATCGGAGCTCTTACTTCAAATCTGCTTGGTAAAAAGGCTATCAAAATCAGACTGCCGCATTCCGTTGTTTATTCAGTCGGTTATTTAGCCGAACTGTTTTCCACTTTCTCAAAGAATCCGCCTACACTTAACATAGAAAAATGCAAAGACATAACACAGCTCAGATGGGTTTGCTCGAATGAAAAAGCCAAAACCGAGCTGGGATTCGAAAACAAATATACACTCGAAGAAAGCTTTAAAAAAACCATAGACTGGTATAAAGAAATGAAATGGATCTGAACCTCCACTTTTAAAAACTTTAATTAAAAATTGAAAAAACATTTAAATAAAATACTCACTGATACTTTTGAGAAATTAAATTATCCTTTAAAAGATTTTCAGTTTGATAATACAAAAGATCCGAAGTTTGGCGACTTTTCAACTAATGCTGCAATGCTGCTTGCAAAAGATCTTAAATTACAACCTAGAAAGATTGCTGAAGAAATAATCGCAAATCTTGAATATGATAATGAACTGATCTCCAAAGTTGAAATAGCAGGTCCGGGTTTTATTAATTTTTTTGTTAATGAGAATTATTACAAACAGAATCTTCTGAATATTATTTCTGAAAAGGATAATTACGGCAGATCTGATATTAATAAAAACAAAACTGCCGATCTCGAATGGGTTAGCGCTAATCCAACAGGTCCGCTTCATCTCGGACACGGCAGAGGTTTATGTCTTGGTAAATCGATTGCAAATCTGCTTGAGTGGACCGGTTATAAAGTAACAAGGGAATACTATTACAATGATGCCGGAAATCAGATGAATAATCTTGCCAAATCTGTTCATGCAAGATACATGCAGTTGATTGATCCTGATTTTCCGTTTCCGGAAGACGGGTATGTTGGTGATTATGTAAAGAATATTGCCGGCGTTATTTATGAAGAAAGAAAAGATTCATTAAAAGATTCTGACGACATGGATCTTTTTAAAAAAGCAGGTGAGAATTATAATTTTAAACATATAAGAAATACACTGGATCTGCTGGGTGTTCATCATGATGTATTTTTTAATGAAACCTCACTTTATGAAAACAGGAGCATTGAAAAAATATTAAAAGAATTCAAAGACAAGGATCTGTCTTATGAAAAAGACGGAGCCGTATGGTTGAAAATGGGTTCGGGAATTGATCCGGAAAAAGACAAGGTCATTGTGAAAGCAACCGGTGAACCGACTTACAGACTTCCCGATATTGCTTATCATATTGATAAGATAAACAGAGGATTCGATCTTATAATTGACATACTCGGTTCTGATCACGGAGATACTCATAAGGAAGTTTTATACGGTGTAAAATTGCTGGGCTTTGATCAGGAAAAAATAAAAGTCATTATCCACCAGATGGTTACTTTTAAGATCGGTGATGAAACTGTAAAAATGAGCAAGCGTACTGATAATGCACTTTACCTTGATGACCTTGTAAAAGATATCGGAGCTGATGCTACACAGTTTTTCTTTATAATGAGAGGCATAAATACTCATCTGGATTTTGATATCAAGCTTGCCAGAGAGCAGTCTGAAAAAAACCCTATGTATTATCTTCAGTACGCGCATGCAAGGATATGCGGTATTTTAAGAAATGCTGATGATAACATACCTGAATACAAAACAACTGATTCAAATGATCTTGACCTTAGTTTAATATCGACCCCGGAAGAGATTGATTTGTTAAAGACACTTTCGAGGTTTCCTGAAGAAGTATTAACTTCGGCAGCTTCATTCGAACCTCACAAAATAATTACTTATCTTAATGAAGCAGCGGAAAGTTTTCACAGGTTCTATCATAATAACAGAGTAGTGGATACTGAGAATATAAAGTTGTCTGTAATACGTTTGAATATCTGTCTTGCTGTAAAACAGGTTTTAAAAAACGGATTTAATATCATTGGAATAAACGCACCTGAAAGAATGTAATTATTATACTAAAAAAAATTAATATGCTTTACATAACAAGAAAAGAACACTTTTCATCTTCGCATAAACTTGATAACCCTGAAATTTCCAGGGAGCAGAATGTAGAGATATTCGGAAAATGCAATAATCTGCATGGACACAATTATTATATTGAAGTGACTCTTGCAGGCACAATTGAAAGTGAGAGTAATTATGTAATGGATCTGAAAATTTTAAAACTGATTATTCACGATGAGATCCTTAGCAAAGTAGATCATAAATTTCTTAATGAAACTGAGATGTTTAAGAATGTTATTCCTACAACGGAGAATATGGTTATGAAATTCTGGGAGGTTCTGGAACCAAAAGTTAAAAGGGATAATGTCAGATTATATTCTATACGGCTTTTTGAAACAGAAAAAAATTATGTTGAATACAGAGGCGAATAATTGTCCAAGAATGAGATTAAATATTACTCCAAACTCAAGCAAAAAAAGTATCGTGAATCAGAAGGATTATTTCTAATTGAAGGAAATAATCTTATTGAAGAATGCATAAAATCCCCGACTTACAGGAAACTTCTGACAAAAATTTTTGTCATAAATGACTACCCTGATAAAGAATTCTTATCAACTATCACAGAACCAAATCCTCACATTAAGATTTTATATACCGATTCCAAAGGAATAAATTCACTAAGTGAAACTGTGAATTCCCAGGGTGTCATTGGTGTGGTTAAAATAAATCCTGAATCTGAAATAAATTATTCCAATATAAATAACCCACGGTTAATTGTTTTACTTGAATCTATAAATGATCCGGGCAATCTTGGTACAATTTTAAGAAACTGTTACTGGTATGGAGTTGATAAAGTATACTTAAGCGAAGGTTCCGTAGATATTTTAAATTCCAAAGTTCTTCGCTCATCTCAGGGAGCTGTTTTTCATTTGAATATAAAAACCAATGTTGACGCTGCGAAAATATCCGATGAATATTACAAAAATAATTTTAAAATTATACTTACCGATCTTAATTCAAAGAATTATGTGTCAGAAATTAAATTCAGTACTGACACAAATTATTTAGTATTATTTGGGAATGAATCATCCGGATTAAGTAAATCAGTATTGGAAAATCAGAATTATCAAAAAGTTAAAATAAAAGGATATTCAGAATGTGAGTCTCTTAATTTAGGAGTTTCAGCGGGAATATTACTTGACCGGATAAGAAATAACCAATAAAAAAACTGCCTTACGGTACTAACCATAAGACAGTTTAAATTTTAAATGAACAGTTTCTTTACTTTATCAGAACCATTCTTTTTGTAGCAGTGAAGTTCTTATTATCTGATCCTTCAACATTGATCCTGTAAAAATACATACCACTTGCCAGATTTATTCCGTTAAAATTAACAGAATAATTTCCTGCAGTTTGAGTTTCATTAACAAGATTCATTACTTCCCTTCCGGCAATATCGTAAACCAGAATTTTCACACTACCATCGACAGGAAGACTATAATCTATCTTGGTAGTCGGATTAAACGGATTCGGGAAATTCTGTGATAAGGAATATTCAGTCGGAAGCTGGAAATTTTCAACCAGATTACCACCGCTTATGGAAGTATACGGGTCAATAAAATTGTAAGACGAATCCTGAATTTCATACAGAAGCAAATTATCTTCCCCGGTGAATGCAGCTACTTTTGTAAAAGGATTTGGTAATGCTCCTCTCCATGCAAGATTAATCGGCTCATTTGTAAAATTGGTTCCGGTAGTTCTGATTCTCATTTTTGCAATGAGTGTTCCCGGAGAAGTAGTATCAATTCTTGGTGAATCAGTTGGATTAGTCGGAAGATTCGGTGCCATTCTCAAAATGTTTCCTGTTATTGAAGGATTTACAGGTCTGTATTCCTGGGGAAGATCTGAACTTACAAGTACAAATCTAAGAGTATCACCGGGGAATGCTATTCCCGGATTAAAATCCCAGTAATATTGGGCAGAACCGTATATAAATGGTGTAACATCACCATTTGTTTGTTTCATGTAAACATCAAATTCAATTCTGTTTGGTTGTGTGACTTGTAAATTAGAAACAGTCAGGGTGTAAGTAGGAAAAACAAATATTGAATCGGAAATTTTTTGTGCAACTGAAACATTCAAACTTACAAATGCTATTATAATAGCAAATGAAATTTTGATAAATTTACTCATTTAATTTAAATTTAAGTTGTTGTGAAATTTTGTTTGTTAAAAATATTACGTAATATATGTTATTAATTTAAAGATAAACATATATTTTTTTTTCTTTAAAACTTTACGGTGTAATAGATTGTACAAAATTAGATGAATTATTATAAACATACAATATATCAACAAGATCTACAATATTATTTCCCGATACATCCGTAGGGACATATCCGGTGACAAAACTTCCGGCGTCATTATAAGCTCCAAGCACATCATCAAGTGATACAAATCCGTCCTTTACAATATCACCGCTGAACAAATTAAACCTGCTGTTTATTAACACCTGATTACTGCCATAAGCTTTTGCCGCGGAATTAGTGAAATCATAACTCACCTGTCCGCCTTTTATTAATGAAGTGCCGCCTGCAGAACTCCATGTCTCCAATGCATTTCTGTGTTTGGTCTGAAGATAATATGTACCTGTATTTGCATTATTAAAAATAAATACACCTCTGAAAGTAAGGGAATCAATTACTGAAGTGGCTGAATCCGCAATTGCAAAAGGCGCAGATGTCTGTCTTGCATAAACTGTAACAGTATCGCTTATCCTTAATCTATCATTTGTACTTTCATAAAATCCTTCTATGGATAATTTTAAATCAAGAGTTGCAACATTCTGATTTACAAATTTCATTAATCTTCCTGATGAAGCATGATACTTCAATACATATAATTCATTTCTTTCGTCCACGCCAAAGGAAGAGACCGCAAAGTTTGCATCTTCGAGAAGCGTATTTACAACAGGATTAATTCCGTCATATGTTAGACACCAGACTTTACCGTAACTGTAATCAGCATACACATATTTTCCGTAAAGACCAGGCAGCAGTGAGCCTCTGTAAACATAGCCTCCGGTAACTGACGCTCCTTCTGAATGAGAGTATTCAAGGATCGGTCTAACAAATCCTTTGCCTGTTGTATCGCAGGTACCGTAACAATGGAATCCTTCCATCTTATTCCATCCGTAATTTTTACCGTTTTCCACTACATCAATTTCTTCATATAAATTCTGTCCGACATCACCGAGAAACAATCTGTTAGTCAGAGAATCAAAACTGAATTTCCATGGATTCCTTATACCGTAAGCATAAATTTCTTCTTTGTATCCGAAGACATTATTATAAAAAGGATTCGTAACCGGAATTGAATATTCTCTTCCGCCTCCCGCTGAATCAACGTTTATCCTTAAAATACTTCCTAACAGTGTTGATCTGTTCTGACCGTTACCCTGAGGATCGCCGCCGCTCCCTCCGTCTCCAAGACCGATATACAGATAATTATCATTTCCGAAAGTTATCTTTCCTCCGTTATGATTTGAGTAAGGTTGTCTTAAAGTCAGCATTATGTACTGTGTGCTTAGACGGGCAGAATCAGGATTTGTAGGGCTAACCGTATATCTTGAAAGCCTTGACCAGTATGTGGTAGATGAATTGATAATGCTGTCAAAAGTATGGTATATATAAAAATATCCGTTATTCTTATAATCCGGATGAAAAGCCATTCCCAGCAAACCAAGTTCACTTCCTGATTGTGAAACTTTTGATGAAAGATTTATAAATGTTTTCGAAACATTTACTGATGGAGAGTTATTGAAAACATAAATCAATCCTCTCTGCTGAACAACAAATAATCTGTTCGTTCCGTCTTTGGAATTTACAAGTTCTACGGGATAGCTAAAACTGTGAAGTGCGGGAAATGCATCTACCATCTGGTATTGTGAATATCCCGGCATAGATGTAAATACAAATGCTAAGAGTAAAATGAATCCGTTAAAATTTTTCATGATTAAATTATTTGATTAGTATATTTTTTTTAGATAAATATTTTTAAAAATTATATTAAAGATATTCCCTCATCAGGGTGTGATCTTTGCAATGAATTCAGTTGAATTGTTGTATGCAATCAGCACGTCCTGAAGATCAACTATGTTATCTGCATTAATATCAGATACAGAATACCCCGAATAAAAATTAATTCCATTATTGTATATAATAATATTGTCTATCAGACTTATCATGCCGTCATTGTTAACATCTCCGGAATAGATACAATATTTTCCGCCTTTCAGAATTTCATTATTTCCAAATGCCTGTGAAGAGGAGAATGTAAAATCAAAATAATTAATTGTGTCCTGAATAAATTGAATTCCGGCACTGCTCCATGTTTCGAGAGTATTTGCTGTTCTTACTTCTATGAAATAATTACCTGCCGGAGTATTGTTAAGATTAAATGAAGCTGTAAAATTTGCAGAATCAATAATACTGACTGCTGAATCCTGAATACTATAAGGTGAATAACTATTTCTTAAATTTAGTTTCACGCTGTCTCTTCTGTTAAGCTCCCCTGTCGATAAATTAAAAATACCTTCAGGAATTACTTTTATATTTAATGCCGTAATATTACCGAATTCATATATAGCAGTAACAGGTAAATGATCCGAAGCATAGTGAAGAGCATTGGCGGTGACCTGAGGAACTGAAGTATTCGGGATCTTATTTATCGAATCATTATAATGATTTCCGTCATTTCCGAATGCTTTATATGTGTAAGATAAAAATTTAATCCCGCCTGATTCCTTAACAGCTTTTGAATTCAGTATCATATCAAACCTGTCATCAAGACCGCCGGTTGCACCGTTGCCGAAAGACCGCGTCCTGGTTGACTGTGTGTGATATGGCGCATACGAAGACATGTTCCATATTCCGGGCATTGTCAATGGATCATAAAAATTTCCTGTATTAACAGAATCAGAAAATACTAACTTTTTATATGCTGTTTCATTGGCAGAGTAAATATTAAAATCCCCTGAAACAATATAATTACTGCCCGCAGGTAAGTTATTTGTTACTTTCCTGAGACTGTCAATTTCCGCTCCTCTTGCAATTGAATCACTTACACCGGCTTTCAGATGAACTGCATATATTCTTAAAGTATCTGAATAAAGTTTATTCCTGATTTTAAATTCGTTTATATCTCTTAAATTTGTTTGAATTGGTGTGTTGCTTATAAAATCAATCTTAGAAGTTTTAAAGAATATCGCATTGTCAGAGTCATATCCGTTAATATAAAGTCCCTGACTGTATCTTACCGAATCAAAATTCAATACATTTGTTAGAAATGAATTAACTCCGGACTGGGTATTGATCTCATTGACTACAAGAATATCAGCATCAAGGGAATTTACCACTGTCCTGAAATATGGATTTCTTACAGTTGCATCATTTCCGGGATAATTCAGAAGATTATAGACTGCAATTTTTATCTGACTTTGGGGGAATAATTGATTTGTATTAATTATGACAAATAAAACTACTGTTATACTAAAACTTATAATTTTATTCAGCAAATTTTGATTGATTTATATCGATTTTATAGAATTTAAATTTAATAAAAAATCAGCCCGGAATAATTTTTGATACAAACAATGATGAATTATTATTTGCTATAACAAGATCAGTCAGATCTGTAACCCTGTCTCCGCTCAGATCCGTATTTGCATATCCCGTTGTAAAAATAGCGGCAGCATTGTAAATTTGAATAAGATCTGTAAGATCGATCAAACCGTCCTGATCCGTATCACCACTGTATATGCAGTATCCGGAATTTTTAAGTTTCATATTATCACCGTAAGCCATAGAAGCAGAAAGAGTAAAATCATAATTATGAACAGATCCTGCTGTAAATACAATTGGAAGTTTACTCCAGGTCTCAATTGTATTTTTACTTTTTACTGCTATGTAATAATTTCCGCTTGCTGCATTTTCAAAATTAAATGAACCGGTAAACGCAACAGAATCAATTTCAACTGTTGATGAATCGACAATAGTATATGGTGCTGATGAATTTCTTAAAATTACTTTTAATGAATCACGAGCATTAAGCACAGATGCTCCGGTATTGAAATAACCCTCAGGTATTACTTTTAAATTCAATAAAGAAGAAATTGCAGATGGAACATAAATATCGTCAGTAATAAGAGAATCACCTGCACCTGTTGCGTGATTCCACATTGCACCCAGATAAACCAGCGATGACGATGTGTAAGTATTATCTGAAATTGAGCCGATAAGATTGGATGCATCTCTCGGATCGGAATGTGGAAAATCTGAAACATCCGAATCAACAAATAACTGCCAGTTGTCTCCGGCTGATTCATAAACTACTTTAATACTTAAATACTGATTTGCATAATCACCACCTGAAATAACATTCGTGAATTTTGAATTCAGATTCACACCGCCGGTGAATTTAGCAAGTCTTATCGGATCAGTACTTCCGCTCTGACCAAGTATTACTGCATATCCGTCCCCTGTTGTAATATCTGAAGTTGTCTTGCCTATAATAAATGCAGCACCGTAATTATTCCCGTCAAACCCCGAAGGATCAGTTCTCGACTGTCTGAAATTAAATGCCCAGACTAGCTGACCTGTTGACGAACTGTATTGTATGGGATACCCTGTCTTTCCTGATACATTGACATAAGCAAAATCCCTGCCGGCTGTTGTACTGAGAAATTTAATATGTTCGCTGTTCAAAATAATACCATTAGGTATTTGAGTCTCAGTTTCCTGCCAGTTTAAAACATCCGGCGGTAAAGTATATCCGAGTACACTATTGTTTGATCTGTTAAAGTTATCAAGTAAAACAGTACCTGTATTCAATGTTGCTCCGGTTGTATATGCAGATGTATTTGGAATTGTACCATTGGTTTTATAATTTATCTGTGTTCCTGTACCATTATAGGAATAAACCCGGAAATAATAATTAGTATTCGGATTCAAACCTGTAAACTCATAATTATCGGGTGAATTATAATTCACATTTACTGTTGCAGTTCCATCCGATAGATTTGTATCATTTGAATAATTAACTCCGTCTGACGGATTAGTGAAATTATTATTATTGTTTGCAAGAATTATATAGCCTGACGGAGCCTGCGAACCGGGCAAAGCATCTGTCCAGTTAAGACGCATAGAAGAATTTGTGATATTGTCAGTGCTTAAGCCAGTTACATGATTTGAAGGTTCATCTGCCAGAATGAATGTTGCTGTGGCATTTGACTGAGGAAATGCGCCGTTGATCTTGTAATTTATAAGCGCACCCGAACCATTATACGAGAATATAGAAAAATAATAAGTTTTATTCGGAGTAAGACCGTTAAATATATAACTGTCTGCATTACTGTATGGAATGTTCATTAATGCATAGCCATCTGATAGTATTGAGTCATTTTGATAAACCGAACCGTCAATTGGTAAAAAATAATTATCTTTATCATAAGCGATTATAAGATATCCTGAAGGCAACTGAGCTCCTGTCGCGTCATTCCATGTCAGTTCAATCCCCGGACCGTTTGATGAGGCATTAAAGGATGTAACATAATTTACCGGTTCCGCTGAATAAGAAGGATTATATTTTGTCATATTGTAAAAATTGACATAACTTACATATTCAGGATGATCAACAAATGGATTCCTGTTTTGCTGAATGGACTGAATATAATTATTTCTGTCAACTTCCCATTTATCCGGCGGGTCTTGTCTGTTCCATTTATAAAGAATGCTCGTATCCTGAGGCGCTTCACTGAGTGACGGTAGTCTTGTATTGTTCAGCCAGTCAAAATTCCATGAATTACCGCTTACATCATCATAACGTACAGACATATAAAGCAGAGATCTTGCAGCGTCTCCTTTATGAGAATTCCTCGGTTCATACACAATCTGTCCCTGTGAATTTGTTCCAACTTTTCCCTCGAGAAACTGGTATGTAACATTCTGAACTTCTCCAAGCGGATGATTACTTCTTCTTCCGTTAGCGTTATTCTGATGAGTTGGAAATAACTGATATTGATCTGAATACTGATCATTGCTTGTGGACGGGAATGTCGGCATCCAGCTGTGTGCATATGTATGTTCACGGCTCATGACTCCCCAGGAAAACGGAGGGATATATACATATTCATAACCGGAGTATACGCATATCACCGATCTTGTGCCGTTACCATTATTATATGATGCAAAATTTGCAATATTGGTATTGTCAAAATTATCATAACTGACTCTCGTATAAGGGCTTCTGATCCTGCTTTTCAGATCAGAAACAAATGTTGAAGAGGTTGTTGATATTGAGTTATAATAAGTACCTGCCTGTGAAAAGATATTTGTATTGGAAATTATAACAAGGAAAAATAAAAGAGCAGTTTTTCTTATCTTAGAAAATATTTTGTTCAATTTTGAAATGAATAAATCAAAAAACGGATAATTAAATATCCGTTTTTTGAGTTGGCATAATGCCATTCTGAATAATGTTTTGTGTAAAGATAGATTAAAATAAATATAAATTCAATTCTATGGTAAGTTCAAAAATTAAGATGGATAAATTGAATTTACTTTAAATTCCTATGGTCTAAGCACAGTAACAAATTTGTTTGCATTATTAAAATCAGCAGTCAAATCAGATAATTCCACTACATTATCACCATTTATATCTTCCTGTACATATCCTGTAAGAAAATTATTGGCAGCATTATAGATCTGGTTCAGATCTGATAACTCTACAAATCCGTCTCTGTTAACATCTCCACTGAAAATGCAGTATTTCTGACCCTTTTGATAAAGGTTATTACCATAAGCACTTGAGGCAGAAGAGGTAAAGTCATAATTCATAAAAGATGAAACAAAGCTTTTGGGAACTGAACTCCATGTTTCAATACTGTTTCTATGTTTGACAACTATATAATAATTCACATTGTCTGCCGAATTACTGAAATTAAGTGAACAATTTCCGGATGTATCATTGATGCTCCTGGCAGAATCAACTATGCTGTATGGTAAAGAAGCGCTTCTCAAATATACATTAATCGTATCAGAAGAATTTCTGTTTGTTATTTCATTATAAAAACCTTCCACAAGAACTTTCAGATTGAGATTCCTCACATTACTTTGCAAAGGTGAATTTGTCTGCAATGAGACTTTAAACTGACTCTTGGAAGGATCATTTGTAAGAATACTCAATACTGCGTTTTCAAAATTGTCCTGAGGCAGATTTGATGCACCAAGTGTTTGAGTGTTTAATTTAACCTTAAACAATCCGCTGTCATTCGGAAGTATTGTGGCGGGCGGAGTATTTACTACTGTAAACAAAGAAGAATTAATTCCTGAAATTGAAAATCCCGAAATATTCAGATTTACTAAACCACTGTTTTTAATATAAAAATCTTTTTCTACTATATCCGGAAATGCAGCATTTTCAAAATTGACTATAGAATCTTCAGGGTTGTCAAGTTTAATGGAAGCACTTGCAACACCAGTTGTTTTTGAAAGAGTAACTTTAACGCTGTCAAAGAATGCATAATCTCCGATACCTCTGTCAAAATGAAGTATCCTCCACGGTCCGCCTGCATTCTGACCATTAAGCCCATTTAGAGAATATTCAGGCATGAAAGTCTGATTCAGATAAGGCGGCTGACTACTTCTCCAGAAATTTACTGCAGAATCAGTTACAGATGCACCTGTGATATTATCCATGTTACCGCCATTTGCAGAAAACAGACATTTTCTGTTAATGTTGGAATTCGGAATAGGAGCAAATATCTGAATAATTTCATCATTGAGATATGTATGCCTCATGTAAATTGTAATTTTAGCGTGAAGTATCTTAAAACCCGGAAAATTTATTGCGGGTGAAACAGTAGGTCCGAGATCTGCACCCGTAAAATGAGGTATTTTTCTGGTATCGGTTGTTATTTCACCAACTGAAAAATAGCAAAGCCACATATCTTCCGGAGCATGTGCGGGAAATACAGATTCATTTCCGTTATTATCACGAGCTCTTATATAATATTTCACTTCGGTTTCATAACCCTGTGAAGGTATTTTAAAACAAAAATCGTTTCCGTTGTTCAGATAACTTCCGGTTGACTGAAAAGATGACCAGTTGCCGTTTCCCTTTTTTATCTGATAAAAAAGTAAAGGAGCATTATCACCGCCGGTCGGCACAGGTGTACCGTCCTGATCTGTTATATTTGCTTTTATGATTGTAGGATAAGTGCTTGAGTGTGATGAAACATTGGAATGAACAATAACAGGCGGCGTAATATCCACACCTGCTGCCAGTCTTACCGAATTATAAGCATTAACTCTGCCGTATCCTAAATAATAATTCCATTTACCATAAGTCTTATCAGCATCATAACAAACATTATCTATTTTATCGCATCCTCTGTAAAGTATATTTAATGCCTGCTGACGTGAAAGAGTTGGGTTAACAGATAAGATCAATGCCGCTACACCTGCTGCATTAGGAGTTGCAGCGGAAGATCCGGAAAAATTTTCTATATATGTTCCACCGTCAAACAAACTGTAACAATTCGAAGGTGCAGAAATATCTAGATCTCCGTTTTCATCTTCACCGTAATTACTACCCCAGTAAAATTCATTTCCTGTTCCCGGTGCTTTTTTCTGATCATGCGGTGTTGATCCTCCTACACTTACAACATTATCAAGATAAGATGGATATACCGGAGGATTTCTTCCGTCATTACCTGAACTGAAGAATATCAATGCTCCTGAACCGCTTCTGCCGCTGACAGCTGCATTATTTATAGCCTGAGTAATTGTAGGAGATGGTGATCCGCCTCCCCAGCCGCTGCATATTATATCAAGTCCTCTTACCCTGGCAGTATCAAATGCCCTCGCGATCTTTGATGTGGTTGTTGTCCCGTTTTCATCATATATTGTAATTGACATTATTTTGCATCCGGGAGCAATACCTGCTATTCCTATACTGTTATCTTTAACAGCTCCAATTATACCTGCGACAGATGTTCCGTGTGAACCGTAATCAACAGCCGATCCTTCAGTATTATTGAATGCATCATAACCGGGCAATATATGTCCGGGTGCCTGCAGGTCCGGATGAAGTGAATCTATTCCGCTGTCAATGATTCCAATCTTTATAGATGGACTTCCATCCGTATAATCCCATGCATCCGAAACTCTCATATCAGCATTTGTGATACCGTTTACCTCATAAGCATCTCCCTGAAAAAGAAAAGGACTTCCGGTATTTAAGGTTTGAGAAACATTTCTGAGAGCCCATTGGGAATTAAAATACTGATCATTCGGAATAGAAAGCAAAAGACATTTGTCAGGATAAATAAAATCCGGTTCTGCATATTCGAATATTCCGTAAGACATGTATTCACTGCTTAACTCAACTGCATTCCTTGAATCATTTATTCCTGTTTTGATAATATAAATACCATTTGTTGAACTTCCGGTCACTATACAATTATTTTGTATATTAAAAATGTTCAGCTTTTCTTCATCTTCTTTATTTCTTAGTTTAACAATGATCTCATCTCCGGGTATCTGAGTTACAAGTTTAGAAGTTCCGTAATATACTCTTGTAACGATCTTAAACATGTCGGTCTGTAGTTTCAGTTGATTCTGCAAAAGGTCAAGCTCAGATTCCTGCTTTCCGTTTGAAAAAATGATCTGGTAAACTCCCGGATATACATTTTTAATTTCATCCCCGGTACCTGTAAATCTCCGAATTCTTTCCTTTACGGAATTCTCAGAAAAATTATTGTTTAGTATTACTGCTATCCCGTCTGACCTTTTTTCAAGCTCCGTTAATGTATTGTTTGAAGTATTTGCAGATGAGATTGAATAAACAGGAAGAATTGTAAATAACAAAAGGAGTAGTGTAATTTTCATAATTTTGGTTTTAATTAAAACAAATGTTTAATTTTTAATTTAACGTACTAATATAAAGGTAATCCATTAAGCGGGGATCACTTAAATATTGTATACATTAACATGAAAATTGGGGATGATTAAAATATATAAAAAATGGTTTAGATAAAAGCTATTTATTATATAAAGCTAAAAGTTAGGCAGGCATTATCAAGTTATACTTAATCTCAAAAAAAAGCCGGAACTCTCATTCCGGCTTTTAAAAAAATTACTCTGTAAAAAAGCAGATCTTATTTCAACAGAACCATTTTTTTAGTTGCAACAAATTTCTGTCCGTCACCATCAGCTATTATCCTGTAGAAATATGTTCCGCTGGATAAGTTTGCTCCATTGAACTGTGCTGTATAATATCCCGCTGTCTTAACTTCATTTACTAACTTAGCTACTTCCCTTCCTGAAATATCATACAGCAAAATACTTACTTTACCGTCATACGGTAATTCATAATCTATCTTTGTTGTGGGGTTGAACGGATTCGGGTAGTTCTGTGATAATGCATAAGATGTTGGTACGCCAACGATTACTTCGCCTATCAACTCATGGTAATTCTCAGTCCCGTTAAAATCTATCTGCTTTAATCTGTATGTATAATGTCCTGTATTCAATCCTCTGTCATTGAATTTATAATTCCGGGGTTCTGTAGTTGTTCCGCATCCCTGAACCGTTCCTAACTTTATCCATTCGTCAGAATTGGATACTGACCTTTCAATATCAAAACACTGATTATTTGTCTCCGTTGCAGTTGTCCATTCCAGTTCTACATTCTTGCCGTTTATTTTTGAAACAAAACTTTCCATTTCGACCGGCAGGCAATACCATTCATCTTCTACTATATATTGATTTGAGACTGTATCAAGCAATGATTGTGCATATTGTGGATTTGCTGAATCCGGTCCCGGAGAATTAGGCACGAAATAAGCAAGAAATGTATTTGGAGCAGCACCTAATTTAAATTTCAGATTAAACGGTACGCAATTCCACATATTCCCGTTTGTAGTAAGTTTCATTTTAAGGACTTTTGTTCCGGGATAATTCGGACTTATAAAATAATTAATACTTGAATTCGGTAGATTTCCAGATGTTTTCAGAAGTCCATTTGTACCTCCCCAATTATTTACCGAATCTACCTGAAAAGTCGGAGGTCTTAATGCTTGAGGCAGATCCGTTTGATTTCCGAGATTTGTTAAAACTAAATTTCCGACACTTGGATTTTGAAATATGTTTTTGTTGAAATACCAGTTATACTGTGCACAGCAGAATTCAAACGGATCAACTCCCGGCTGACCGTAATTTGTCTGCAATAAATACACATCAAAAGTTAAAATACTGTCCCGGCTTGCAAATGGAGTAGATACAATGTTCTTTACCGTCATACTAAATGTCGGCCATGCCGATGGCGGACTTTGTGAAAAAGAATTCACAAATGAAACAGAAAGTAACAGTATTACTAAAAATAATAAGTAAGTTTTTTTCATAATATTATTAATTGATTTTTATGAAATGAATTATGTGATTTTGTTAATTAAAGAACTATGGGTGGGTTTTTAATTATCTATTCCTTAGAGTGTATTTCAATATTTCGCATAATATAACTTTAATTATAGGATTTACAAATTCAAAATTCTGTTGATAAACAATATTTAAAAATGGAATTGATTGAATTGAATT
>JAGQWH010000006.1 GCA_020437545.1 Ignavibacteriota bacterium | reverse complement strand
TAAAATAGAAATTGAAAATGTTCCATTTGAAAATGGAATGGAAGTAGAAATAGAAGTATCTCTTAATAAAAAAAATGAAAACAAAAATTACATTTTACGAGATAAATTAATTAAATATGAAGATCCGTATAAGCCTGTTGCAGTGGATGACTGGGAAGTATTGAAATAATTATGGTATTATAGGATACACATATATGGATCTGGTGGGTTTCTGATATTTCAAAACTATCAGAGAAAGTACTGGAATTTATAAAGAGTAAAGAAGAAGATGGACTTTGTATTTCCATTATTTCAATCTGGGAAGTAACGAAACTTGTAGAGAAAGGAAGAATAGAATTTAAGGTTTCTTTATCTGAATGGATTGAAGAAGCATTAAGATATCCGGGATTAAAAGTTATAAATCTTGACAAAGAAATTATCCTTCATTCATCAAAATTGAAAAATTTCCATAAAGACCCTGCAGATCAATTAATAGCCTCAACTTCAATAATTAAAAACATTCCTTTATTAACTTATGATAAAAGAATACTGGATTACGATTTTTTATAACCAATTAAATTTTAAAACTTTATCTGAGAACATAATTCAGATGAAAGAAGAGTTTTTTATAGAAGACAACAGATACCTCTGACACAACCGGGGTGATCAGATTTCAACTTTCCAATATACAATAAACCTTGACTCATCCTTCAGATTCAAGGATACCCCCTTTCGCGGGTATGACAGAATTTTTAGACAGGATTATGTTTCACCATCTTTCCAGACTCTCCTGCTTAACCAGATCAATTTACTAAATTTATGATCCCGCAAGCTACTCTTCCTCCAGCATTACCTGTCGGCTGGGTGGTCAGGTCATCTGCTTTTTCATGTACAATTACACTCTTACCGAGTATTGAACTCTCACCATCGAAAGTCAGGATAGAATCCGTGATATCAAGATGTGCTTTACCTGAAGCATCTGCCGTAATGTTTCCAAGATCACCTTCGTGTCTTTCGGGTGAGTCAGGTCCCGCATGCATCATTGATTTCGGATTGAAATGTCCGCCTGCTGAGGAGCCGTCAGGCGCGCTGCAGTCACCTTTTTCATGAATGTGAAATCCGTGATCACCCGGTGTCAGTCCTTCGATGTCAGCGACAACTTTCATAGTGTTACCTTCTTTTGTGAATGTGATCTTTCCTTTCACATTGCTGCCTGATTTTGGCTCGAGTATTGCTTCGGCTTTCTGACTTTTGGATCCGCAGCTGAATAGTATTGCAAATAATAATACAGATAAAGAAATAGTAAGGTAGGATCTAATTGAGTTTAACATTGTGATTTTTTTTATTTAAAAAATATGGAGTGAATTCTGATTAACGAATATAATTTGATTTGTTAATGTAATTCTGTTTTGTTTTAATTTAAAGGAATTAATCGGGCTTTCTTCTGAATACTTTCAACTCTGTCCAAAACGATTTATTAAATTTTGAACAGATTTCAACCATACTCAGAATTACTTTCTTTCTTTTGAACGATCAAAAGAAAGAAACAAAGAAAAATCGCCCGCTGGTAATAAATTGCCGGAAATTCATTCGTATTGGCGGCAAAAATTTCAACTCACCGACCGTCAGAAAAACACTGACGGTCGGCTCAAACAGGAAATTTTTGCTGTTCGCCAATACTCTGAATTTCTTTCGGCAATTTATCACAGGCGGGTTCAAAAATTTGAACAGATAAAAACATAGATTAGCATTTATTATTAAAGCTTTTTTACTTATTTGAAAATGTTTTGGACAGTATTGAATTTAAGGTTCTATAGATCAGATAATTCAATTGAAATTTTTAATTTGAATACTCATTTTAAAAATTATTAAACTACTAAAAAAAATTATTTGAACCATTCGTTTTCAGAAAAATTAATCAGCATATTTCCGGGACTAAATCTCACAAAAACCTATAAAAAGGAATATCTGGTAAAAGATATTTTTGCAGGTTTGTCAGTAGCAGCAATTGTGCTTCCGATCGGAATTGCATATTCAGCAATTATAGGTCTTCCTCCTCAGGCAGGATTATATTCAAGCATATTACCGATGATAGCATATGCTCTTATGGGTTCCTCAAGACAGCTGATCATGGGACCTGACTCAGCTACATGTTTGCTTGTAGCAACAATGGTAGCGCCGCTAGCGGCAGCCGGTTCGGATCAGTATTACGCATTATGTATTATGGTAGCTTTAATGGTGGGAGGACTTTGTATAGTCGGAGGATTATTCAAGATGGGAATGATAGCCAATTTTTTGTCCAAACCGATATTGACCGGTTATTTGAACGGACTTGCTATAAGTATTATACTCGGACAAATGGGAAAGCTTTTCGGATATGATCTTGTCTCGAAAGAATTTTTTGAAACACTTTTTGAATTTTTTTCAAAGTTGGAATTAACAAATACTTATACTTTAATGATAGGCGGAGGATCTTTCATTATAATATTACTTCTCAAAAAGTTTACTCCCAGATTGCCGGCTCCTTTGATCTCAGTGATAATAGGTATAGCAATTATAATGATCTTCAAAGATGATAAGGGTATTGTTTTAGTAGGAGACATTCCATCGGGTTTGCCTACATTGGGTATTCCTAAGATTGAAAATGTAAATTTTCTGAAACTTGCATATGAATCATCAGGAATTGTGCTTATCAGTTTCTGCAGCATGATGCTTACAAATAAGAGTTTTGCTTCAAGAAACGGATATACTATAAACCCAAATAAAGATTTCATTGCCCTTGGAGTTGCAGATGTAATGTCAGGATTATCACATGGATTTGCTATCAGCGGTGCGGATTCCAGGACAGCTGTAAATAATGCATCCGGCGGAAAAACCCAGCTTGTATCAGTATTTGCTGCTATTGCAATTGTGTTATGTCTTCTTTTTTTAACCGGGTTTCTTTCTTTACTCCCTGTTACTGTACTTAGCGCAATAATAATTTCTGCCTGTCTTGGGTTGTTTGACGTGGAATATTCACGGAAACTATTAAAACTAAGCAAAGTCGAATTTTTTATTTCGATTATCACATCTGTTAGCGTAATTGTAATAGGGGTGATGCCGGGGGTACTTATTGCTATAGGACTTTCGCTGATGAGATTAATCAGACTTGCATCACATCCAAGAATATTCATACAGGGAGAGTTAAAGGGCAGTTCAATATATCAGAATATCGATGACAATCCGGAAGCGATCAGAATCCCCGGAATTGTTGTATTTAAGATAGAATCAGCTATGCTGTTTTTTAATTCGGATTATCTGAAATCACATATACTGGAAATGATTGACAATGAGAGCGAGAAAGTAAAATTCGTCATAATGAATGCCGTATCAGTAAACATGATAGATGTGACGGCAGCCGATACTCTTGAACATCTTGTAAAAGAGCTTAAGGCAAAGGGAATTAAACTTATGCTCGCCCGTGCAAATTCTCAGTTTGAAAACATGACTACCAGAATATGTGCATTTGAAAATTTACCTCCGGTGAAGAATTATAATTCAGTGTATGATGCTGTTCAGGATTGTGTACAAGTTAAAAGTTAAAAGTTAAAAGTTAAAAGTTAAAAGTTAAAAGTTGAAAGTTAAAAGTTGAAAGTTAAAAGTTAAAAGTTGAAAGTTAATAGTTAAAAGTTGAAAGTTGCATTAATAAAAATATTATTCCGGATTATATGGTTTGCGGATATGTCTTATCAAAACAGATAAATAGGATTGAAAGTATTTATTATTAATAATTATTTGAAAAAATTTAAAAAAGAATTATGTCAAGAGTAAGCACATATTTAAACTTTCCGCGCAATACAGAAGAAGCATTCGAATTTTACAGGTCAGTATTTGGAGGTGAATTCTGCGGTGGCGGTGTGGCAAGGTTCAGAGACATTCCCGAACAGGAAGGGATGCCTCCGGTCCCGGAAGAAGATAAGGATCTTATTATGCACATTGAACTGGAGCTTCCCGGGGGACACATACTTATGGGCACGGATGCTCCCGAATCAATGGGTTTTAATGTACAATTCGGTAATAACATTTACATAAATCTCGAACCCGATACGAAGGAAGAGACTAAAAAACTATTTGATGCATTGTCAGCCGGAGGTAAAGTAACCATGGAGCTTCAGGAAATGTTCTGGGGTGCATACTTCGGCAGCTGCACGGATAAATTCGGAGTTCAGTGGATGTTTAACTGTCCTAAAAAATAAAAATAATAAAAAATGGAACAAGACAATAAAATTAAAATTACAGTTAAGGCTACAGTAAATTCACCGGTGGAAAAAGTCTGGGAAATGTGGACAAATCCCGAACATATTGTAAAATGGAACAATGCTTCAGATGACTGGCATACAACTAAAGCCGAGAATGATCTGAGGACAGGGGGAAAGTTTTTGTCAAGAATGGAAGCTAAAGACGGAAGTTTCGGATTTGATTTTGAGGGGATCTATGATAAAGTAGTACCAAATAAACTCATAGAGTATTCTCTGGGAGACATCCGGAAAGTAAAAGTGGAATTTGAAGATGAAAATGGTAAAACAAACATAACGGAAATATTTGATGCTGAAACAACAAATTCAGTTGAACTTCAGAGAACAGGCTGGCAGGCTATATTAGATAACTTTAAAAAATATACTGAATCGAATTAGCATAAGACTTCAGATGTGTTTTTTATTTTTTATAGAAGTCAGGTCTGTTTTAGAAAATAAATTTGCAATATTGGAATTTTTATATTTAACATCTTGAATAAGATTTATATCTTTGCAAATGGTTAACAAAGTTGATAAAAATGAACTCAAAATCAGTTCAAATCCATTTTTAAGATGGGTTTTAATTATAAGCGGATTCTTACTTACCGGAATAGGAATAGCCGGAATGTTTCTCCCTTTACTGCCAACAACTATATTTCTTCTGCTTGCTGCCTGGTGTTTTGCCAGAAGTTCCGAAAAATTTTATAAATGGCTTCACAGCAATAAATTATTCGGAAAATATTTATCGGATTACAGTTCGGGAAGAGGTATGACAAAGAAATCCAAAATGTTTTCCATAAGTTTTTTATGGGCAGGAATTTTATTTTCAATGTTTTATGCAACTGAAATATTATATGTAAGAATCTTACTACTGGTAATTGCAATCGGTGTTACATGGCATTTGCTTGCAATTAAAACCGCAGATCAGCAATGATCCATTCTTTTAATTACCACAATTTTAACTTCTGAATCATAGATAAAACATTAAATTATTAGAATACTTCCATTATTCAAATTATCACTGAATTTCTCGTTTAGCTTTAGTATTTTCCTTGTTAATGCTTAAATCGCCCTTGTAGCTCAGGTGGATAGAGCAGCAGTTTCCTAAACTGCTTGTCGGATGTTCGAGTCATCCCAAGGGCACATTTTCAATGTTCAATGTTCAATGTTAAATGTTTAGTTATTCTTTATATAATTGACATTTAAAAAATAAGACAGAAAATTTTTAAGTTATCCATAAAATGAGTCGGAAAATTGCTTTAGTGACGGGTGGTGCCAGAAGGTTGGGAAAAGATATTTGTCTTGAATTAGGGAGATCCGGATTTGATGTGATTTTTACTTACAATAAGAGCAGTAAGGAAGTTGTAAATAATGCTCTTTCAGAGATCAGGAAAACCGGCTCGGATGCAATTGCATATAAATGCGATCTTACAAAAGTAAAGAATATTACTGAAGTTTTTGATAAGATAAGAAAAAAATATAATCGCCTTGATCTGCTTGTTAATAATGCAGCAATATTTGAACGGACAGAGTTTACTGAAACAACGGAGTCTTTCTTTGATAAATTTATTGAAACAAATATTAAGAGTTTATTCTTCTGTTGTCAGGAAGCAGCAAAGATAATGCTGAAGAATAAAAAAGAAACCGGAAGGATCATTAACATTGCATCTCTCGGCGCGATAGAAAACTGGACAGGTTATATACCTTATTCAATATCAAAGACAGGTGTTCATAAACTGACACAGCAGCTGGGCAAAAAACTTGCACCTTACATTCTTGTAAATGCAATAGCTCCCGGCACAGTTTTAATCAGAAATGATGAAAATAAAACTGTGGATCATAGTGAGAGAAAAAAATATCCGATGAAACGATTTGCAGTTTCAGAAGATATTACTTCAATTTTAAGATATCTTGCACTGGAGAATAATTATATTACGGGACAGATGATAGTTGTTGACGGGGGAAGAAGTTTGTGAAGTTGAAAGTTGAAAGTTGAAAGTTAAAAGTTGAAAGTTGAAAGTTGAAAGTTAAAAGTTTTGAATCTGAAATTAAGAGATTTAATTATAGCAAATCCGAAAATTAATAATCAAACACACTGAATGAAGTTTTTAAACAAGTCACCCAAGGCGTATCATGATCTGAAATTTTTAAATTCACCATCTGCAAGAAACATCAGGATACTTACTGAATACCATGAGCCAATGGAGAGATTCAGAAGAAATAAGATATTCCATACGATAGTATTTTTCGGTTCGGCAAGGACATTACCTGAAAAGAAGGCAAAGACAAATCTGAATGCAATAAAGAAAAAGATCAAAGCAACGGCAAAGAATGATCCCAAATTAAACAAGGAATTAAAAAGTGCTGAAATGGATCTTCATATGTCAAGATATTATGAAGAGACAGTTGAGCTCGCATATATGCTTACAAAATGGGCAATGAATCTTGATAAGCCTAATAAGTTTGTTGTGTGTTCGGGAGGCGGTCCGGGTATAATGGAAGCTGCAAACAAAGGAGCATATAAGGCAAAGGGATTATCTATGGGTTTGAATATTTCATTACCATTTGAGCAATATCCGAATCCTTACATTACTCCTGAGTTAAATGTTGAATTTCATTACTTCTTCATGAGAAAATTCTGGTTTGCGTATCTTGCTAAAGCTCTGATAATAATGCCGGGAGGGTTTGGTACATTGGATGAACTTATGGAAGTGCTTACTCTTGTACAGACAAAAAAGTTAAGAAAGAAAATAACTGTTGTAATTTATGGAAAAGAATTCTGGGATAAGATAATAAACATGAAAGGTTTAGTGGAAACAAACGTGATCTCACCGGAAGATCTGAAATTATTTAAATTTGTGAACTCTCCTCAGGAAGCGTTTGATTATCTGACTAAGAAGATCACAAAAAACTATGTAGTAACTAAATAGAAAGGGAAAAAATTGATAATCAGTATGACAGGTTTTGGGAATGCAGAAGGAGTATTCCGGGACAGAAAGTATTCCATAGAGATCCGCTCAGTAAATAACAGATTTTCCGAAATTTCTTTTAAATATCCTAAATATCTGTCTTCAAAAGACTTTGAACTTAAAGAAATAGTGAGGAAGAAAATTTCGAGAGGAAAAGTGAATATCTTTATGAATGTAGATGCTGAAAATGAAACGCTTGTCAATCTTGATGCTGATGAAAATATTATAAATGAATATTTCGGGCTTATCAAAAAAATAAAAAAGATCATAGGAACGGATGAAGAAATAAAAATAGAACACATCCTGACTTTCAGTGATCTGTTTACCTCGGGTGTAACAAATGAGATCGATGAAGAAGAATTTAATTTTATATGTGATCTTTTGAATAAAGCTCTTGATGATGTAAATAAAATGAAGGTCAAGGAAGGCGAAAGTCTTAAAAAGGATATTCTTGAAAGAATTAAATTCATTGAAAAAGAATCTGCAGTAATAACAAAAATGTCAAAAGACAGAATAAAAGCAGAAAAAGATAGACTCCGGAAAAAAGTTGAAACTCTCGTCTCAGATAAAAGAATAATTGATGAGAACAGGCTTGAGCTTGAGGTAGTACTGCTTGCAGATAAAATTGACATTACTGAAGAGGTAATCAGATTAAGATCCCACACAAAATATTTTACCGAATATTCTAAGTCAAAGGAGCTTGCAGGTAGGAGATTGAATTTTCTCATTCAGGAATTAAACAGGGAAGTAAATACAATAGCTTCAAAATCCACTGATGCGGAAATATCTCAAAAGTCGGCAAGGCTCAAAGAAGAACTTGAAAAGATCAGAGAGCAGCTTCAAAATGTAGAGTAAAAGAAATAATCAGATCATTAAAGATATGTTATATGTAATAGCTGCACCTTCAGGTGCGGGAAAAACCACTATCGTTAAAGAAATATTGAAGAAATTTCCCGGACTTGTCTTTTCTGTTTCCGCTACAACAAGAAAGAAAAGAGAAAACGAATCGGAGGGTAAGGATTATTTTTATTTCACAAAGGAAGAATTTAAAAAGATGATTGATAAAGGTGAGCTTGTAGAATATGAGATCCTTTTTAACGGTGATTATTACGGTACATTAAAATCGTTTGTAAATCAGAATCTTGAAAATGAAAGGAATGTGATCTTTGATATTGATGTGAACGGTGCTTTGAACATTAAAAAGATCTATGGAAAGAAAGCAATACTGGTATTTATAATGCCTCCTGATATGGATACTCTCAAAGATAGACTTAAGAAAAGGGGAACAGAAAGCATTGATCAGATAAATGAAAGAATAAAAAGGGTAGATTTAGAAATCGGAAAAAAAGATGATTTTGACTATATTGTAGTAAATGATAATCTTGAAAAAGCAGTATCAGAAGTAGAAGAAATTTTTAAAACTAATATTAAATAATTTAAAAAATAAATCATGTCAATAGAAACATTAGATCTGGATAAGTTTGAATCTAAAACAGCAAATCTTTATGAGTCAATCGTAGTAGCTTCAAAAAAGGCCAGACAGATAAATGATGCAATTAAGCTGGAATTAAATCAAAGACTTGAGCCTATTATTGCCAAAGAAACTGAGGATGATTCGATAATGAATCAGGATAAATTAAACATCTCGCTAGAATTTGAAAAAAGACAAAAACCTACTATTGAGGCAATCGATAATCTAATGGAAGATAAAGTCAATTTCAGATTTAAAAATGAAAATGAAGAAGAAGTAAAATAATTCATTTTTTTTGTAATTTAGTTTTAAAATATCCCTTTAATACAGGGATATTTTTTTTTAATATTGGAGAAAATGCTTAAAGGTAAAAAAATACTGCTCGGAATATCCGGCGGAATAGCAGCCTATAAGATCTGTTATCTTGTTAGGATGCTTGTTAAAGAAGGCGCGGAAGTCAGGATAATAATGACACCTTCTGCGGTGAATTTCGTCTCCCCTGTAACTCTGTCGGCACTTTCAAAAAATGAAGTAATAATAAATATGTTTCCTGCTAATCCGGATCTCAGCAAGGCAGAAAAAGTTGAAACTAAAACCTGGCATGTAAATCTCGGGATCTGGGCAGATGTATTTGTGATAGCTCCGGCAACTGCAAATACAATAGCTAAAATTGCATGCGGTATATGTGATAATTTTTTATTAAGCAGTGTGCTTGCCGCAAAATGTCCGCTTTTACTCGCTCCTACTATGGATGATGATATGTATAAGAATCCTTCGACCAGAAACAACATTGAAAAACTGAAAGAATACGGTTATAAAATTATTGATCCGGAATTCGGAGAACTGGCAAGCGGCATTTACGGAGAAGGAAGAATGGCAGAGCCGGAAAAAATCACTGATTACATTAAAGATTTTTTTAAATACAAAAGTGATCTTAAGGGCAGAAAAGTACTTATTACAGCAGGACCTACCATAGAATTTCTGGATGGGGTGAGATTTATTACGAATTCATCTACCGGAAGGATGGGATTTGAACTGGCAAGGGCAGCGCGCGACAGGGGAGCAGATGTGACTCTGATAACCGGTCCTGTTTCGCTTGAGAATATAGACAAAGTAAAAAGAATAAATGTAAATACTGCCGATGAAATGCTGAGAAAAGTTAAAAGTAACATTAATAAAAAAGATCTTGTAATAATGACAGCTGCAGTTGAAGATTTTAAACCTGTCAATACTGTGAAGTCGAAAATAAAAAAAGAAGATCAGGATAAATTTGTTTTTGAATTCAAAAAGACGGTTGATATACTTGAGAACATTGGCAGAATCAAACAGGGATTCAAACTTATAGGATTTGCACTTGAAACCGACAACGGGATAGAGAACGCAAAAGCAAAATTAAAGAAAAAAAATCTGGATCTGATAGTTCTCAACAATCCTAACACTCCCGGAGCGGGATTCGGGACGGATACAAATGTTGTAACATTAATAGACAAAAAAAATATTGAGGAACTCCCGATAATGACAAAGTATGATGTCGGGAATGCCATACTTGATAAATACATTAAAATGAAATGAGCAGGAAAAAATTAATTAATGATACAATAAATTATCTGAAGTATTATAAAGAATACAATAATTATCAGGTATTTGCAGATGAGTTAAAAGCTCCGGCTGAAGATCCTGTTTTTTCATTTAATGACGTCAGTCTTAAAGAAAAAGATATAATTTCAGAAGATCTAAAAAACGAAAAAATAAAACCCGGATCAGAAAATTATAAAATTCAGGAAGTTAATATTATAAAGCAACAGGAAGTAGTATCACAACCGGAAACAGACATTGAAGACTGGAAAAGCACTGCTTCACTTGAAGAGTTTGAAAATACCATAAAGAATTGTAATAAATGCAGACTTCTTGCAGGGAGCAGAAAACAGATAGTCTTCGGGATGGGAAATCCTGATGCTGATGTAGTGATCGTAGGTGAGGCACCCGGAGCAGATGAGGATGCTCAGGGTAAACCGTTTGTAGGCAGAGCGGGAAAGCTCCTTACAGATATTCTGAAGGCAATAAATTTTACACGTGAAGAAGTATATATATGCAACATTCTTAAATGCAGACCACCTGAAAACAGGAATCCGGAGCCACAGGAGATCGTAAACTGCGAACCATTTCTATTCAGGCAACTTGAAATGATCAAACCAAAATTGATACTTGCTGTGGGCGCATTTGCTGCTCAGACTTTACTGAGGTCAAAGGAACCACTGGGAAAGCTCAGAGGAAAGTTTCATTTATATAACGGAATAAAAATGATGGTCACATATCATCCGGCTGCCTTACTCAGAAATCCAAACTGGAAAAGACCAACATGGGAAGATGTGCAGCTATTCAGGAAAGAGTACGATATGTTAGTTAAAAGTTAAAAGTTAAAAGTTAAAAGTTAAAAGTTGAAAGTTGAAAGTTGAAAGTTGACAGATGACAGTTATCAGTTTTGATTATGAGCATTGATTACGGGTTAGTAAATTCACAGATAATTTTTATAATGAAATTTTTTTAATAGAGTTTTTAAATGGCGAAAAAAAAATATAATAAAATAAAAGCTGAGGATGCTGTAGATGAAACAATGATGTTTTCAGAAAACGGCAGGATGCCTCCGAATGCGCTTGAGCTTGAACCAAAAATTTTAGGATCTGTACTTATAGATAATGAAGTAATGAATGACATTCTTCAGTTACTGGATCCAAAGCATTTTTACAGAAAAGTTCATGGTACGATTTTTCAGGCAATGATAAACCTTGACGGAAAAAAAGAGCCAATAGATCCGAATACTTTAAAGGAAGAATTGAAAAGGCTGGGGAAGCTTGAAGAGATCGGCGGTATAGAATATATTATTGAGCTTACAACTTCAATCTCGACTTCTGCAAACGTAGAGTTTTATACCAGAATAGTTTTTGAGAAATTCATTCTACGGAATCTTATAAGCATTTCTTCCAAGATTGCAGATAAATGCTTTGATCCGACATCAAATACTTTTTCTATTCTTGACGATGCCGAACAGAAGATCCTTGATGTTTCAGAATCACTTTCCAAGAAAAAAATTCTTTCTGTTAAAGATGAACTTCAGTCTTTGATAGATACCATGGCAGATCAGAGAAATAATAAGAATTCAATAATAGGTGTGCCGACAGGATTTACGGAACTTGATGATATGACAGCAGGACTGCAGAAATCCGAATTAGTAGTAATAGCCGGAAGACCTTCAAGCGGAAAAACCGCGTTTTCCATGAACATAGCAAGAAACGCCGCAGTTGATCACGGGAAATCGGTAGCAATATTCAGTCTCGAAATGTCATTCAGAGAATTATTGCTGAGACTTCTTGCAGGTGAAGCGCGGGTCGACGGAAAAAAATTAAAAACAGGTAAATCAAGAATAGAAGAATGGAACAGAGTTCTGCAAACTTATCATAATCTGAAAACAAATTTGTATATAGATGACTCAAGTGAGTTGTCAATTCTTGAGATAAGAGCCAAAGCCAGAAGGATGAAAATGGATTATGGTATAGATCTTATTATAATTGATTATCTTCAGCTTGTAAGAGGACCTGAAAATTCCGAAAGAAGGGATCTTGAAGTTGCATATGTATCAAGAGGACTTAAAGCGCTGGCAAAGGAACTTGATATTCCCGTTATAGCATGCGCTCAGCTAAACAGATCCGTAGAGCAGAGAGGCGGAAAAGAAAAGCGACCGCAGCTGGCAGATCTCAGAGAATCCGGAGCAATTGAGCAGGATGCTGACGTTGTAATATTTGTACATCGCCCCATCATGGGAATGAAAGCTAATCCGGATGATCCTGAATATGAAGAGTTAAAACGTAAGGCGGAGATCATTATTGGCAAGCAGAGAAACGGTCCGGTTGGTGATTTCGAACTGGTATTCTTAAATGAATATGCTAAATTTGAAAACAAGATCAGGCACCCTGTCATAGAGATACCCAGAGAAAGTCATAATGACAGTCCATTTTAGAATTTGGGATTTAAAACTAAAAATAAAAAACCCGGGCTTTTTCAAGTCCGGGTTTTTTATTTCTGGAAAAAGTATCTTTTACTACTTAAGACTTCTTAGTGTTTTTCTTAGAGTCGCATTTTGAACCGTCTCCGCATTTTCCCTGAAGTCCTTTTTCTTTAACTGAAGCAGAAATAATTTCAGGAGTTGTTTCTTCAGCTGAATAAATGACCTTTACGGATGTCATTTTTGAAACCTGACAAGTTTCACCATAAGAAATCTCTTTTACACCTGAGATTCCCATAAGGCTTTCTGACATACCTGGTTTGCATCCGTCGCAGGAGATCTGATCAGTAACAAATTCATATGTTGCAAATCCTTCAGTTGTTTCGGAGGAGTTTGCTCCACTCATTGTGTTATCAGTAGAACTTGATTTCTGAGTGCATTTGGATGAACAATCTTTACCGTCTTTGTCATCCGCAATTACACTATTGTTGTTTGTGTAAAAAAGAAATGCTAACACAAGCATTGCAACCATAGAAAAGCTGATTAAGAGTTTTTTCTTCATAGTTTTTGAGTTTAATTATTAAATGATTTTTAATTTATGTGTATTATTACATTGGATCTGTATCTAAGGAATTATAATCTGTATCTTCTGAACTGTTATCATAATCTTCATATGCTTCATCATTGAAACTCTCGCATTCAACCTGTTCTTCATTATATTCATCTGAATGGGTGATTACATTAACTTCAGGAATTTTAATCAGGATCTTATTTACTTTTGAAATTTTATTATTTTTGCAATCCTGATTTACGTTACTATTCCGGTAAATATTAAAATTTATATTCGAGTTCCTATTCCTGCTTATATTTTTATTGCAATTTTCAGAAACCAAAATCTGAATGTCCGTGATTGATTCGTCAAAATGTGAATTTAAAATTTCTATCTCACAATTTTCTGATTTTTCTGATGAGTTTCCTGAAATGTAATTCAATTTAAACCCGTTTCCTTCATCATACTCAAGGATACTTTCAATACTGTGTTTGTTAATTCTTTCTTCCCTTTTAAAATTCCTTTCTGCATCTGCAATCTGAAATTCATTGCAGCTCAGAATATTATTGCCTTCGGAACTGACGATCTTATCAATATCTGTTCGATCACAATCTTCTTTACCAACATTGATCAGTTTATTAAGCTCTGAAGCAAAATCAATGTTTTTATCCGGAAGTGGTCGCACGAATGTAGCCTGATCTCCTGAAATTAATCCGGAATATTGCAAATCCTCAGACTCATTGTCATTTATATAAAACTTTGAATTGTTTTTACTGATTTTCGGTGCAGACTTTTTGGAAATTTCATAAAACGGAAAACATTCAGTGGTCAGATACAAATCAGGAGCATTGCTGCTCAGGATTGCCCTTACTGAACTCTGAATGTTTACCGGCAAATTTTCGCCTGCTATTAAATAAATAAATCCTGCCAGAAGAGATACAATGACAGACGATAAAAACCGTGACTTATCTTTCATAGAATTTATTTTAAATTAACGGGTAAATTAATTTTTAAACTTGCTTAATATAAGGGTTTTAAGTTAAAAATGAAATTATTTTTTTCCATATTCTCTGATGTATTGCTCAATAGCTTCAATTCTGTGATCGGGATTTGGATGTGTGCTTAGAAATTCGGGAGGATTCTGACCGCCCGATGCCTTTTTAAGGACTTTCATTACTTCAATCTGAGCCTCAGGATCATAACCTGTTTCAAATAAATATTTAACCCCGAATCTATCAGCTTCGAGTTCATCTTCTCTGCCGTATTTCATGTTTATTACAGAACCGATGTATTGCGCGATCGCATTCTGCATACCTGGACTATTTGGATCCATAGTTGCTATTGTACCAGCCGAGACAAGTCCCTGTGTCAGCTCTTCCTTTGCCATATGCTCAGCCGAGTGTCTTCCTATCACATGCCCGATTTCATGACCAAGTACACCGGCGAGTTCGTCTTCAGTCTTCAGCATATTAAGCAGTCCCATGGTAATAAATATCTGTCCGCCCGGCAAAGCAAATGCATTTACGGTTTTAGGATCAGCAAGCACATGAAAATCAAACTTATATTTTGATCTTCCTGCTTCGGTACCATTTACTATTTTCATACCTACACGTTCTACCATTGCCTGAACTTTCGGATCATTATACTCGCCTCCCATTTGTCTTATCATCTGTGGTGCTGTCTGAAGTCCGAGGGCTACTTCCTGCTCCTGCGTAAGACTGACTCTCTGCTTTTCACCGGTTATTGGATTTACTTCTGTCTTACTGTAGTAAGAGATCAGAGCTACTGCTGCAATAACAATAGCAATAAGAAACCTTGGATTTGATAATATTCTTTTCAGCATTTTCTAAAAAATGTAATTATTGAAATAGTTATTTCAAAAATAAAATTAAAGGATCCGTTTAATTACGACTATGGTTCTGTCATCGGAATAAACTCCATGGGATGAGAATTTTTCCACCTCCTGAATCAGCTTATAACAAATATCTTTGGTATTATGATCTTTGTTTTTTCTGATAAAATCTTTTATCCTGTCTTCTCCGAAGAACTCAAATTTTTCATTTGTCGCTTCTGCAATTCCGTCTGTATATAAAAGCAGAATATCATTTTTTCTGAAATTTATACTGTCGGAATAATATTTCTGATACGGAGCCGGTCCAAGTACAGGACCTGTAGATGAAAGCGAATCGATCCGGTCTATTTCCGATTTAAAAAACAAAGGGGGATTCTGACCTGCATTCACATACTGACAGAGTCCTTTTTTATCAGATATGAGTTCACAATAAAACAATGTCACAAATCTTTCATAAGGAAAGGTCTCATAAACAAGATTATTGATCTTGCTTACCATTGCTGTGATCTTTGTCTGATATTCAGCGCCCATCCTCAAAGCTCCCGAAACATATAGTGATTGTGCAGCGGCTGAAAAACCCTTTGATGCTGCATCACCTATTGCCACACCGACTCTTTCCTTATCTTCACTTTCCAGATAATCAAAAAAATCACCACCCACAATTTTATCAGGAAGTGACAATCCGAACATTTCGTAATTTCCGAATTTAAGTTCATGCTCGGGTAAAATGCCTTTCTGAATTTCCCTTGCCTTTTCAAGTTCTACAATATTTTCCTTTGCGCTGGATTCGACATATCTTGCTCTCATGATCGAATTCAATGTCATGCTGATTATGTTCAGCGCATTGAGAAGATCTCCTTCAAAACTTTTTGCATTCAGTGCAATTAAATACTGATACAAATAATATGGCTCTTTATCATCAGATGACTTGATCTTGAATCTGTAACCTGCACCCGAAGCAGAATACTGGTATATGCCTTTCTCTATCAGATATTCATCTGTTTCTTCTGCAATGACGGATCTGTAAAGTCCAACTTTCTTAAACATCGGATATCTGTCAACCTGCACTTCGTATTTATCTTTTATAATATCTACATCTCCACTTTGTTTTATAAGAATATATGCTTTTTTGTCTTCACTAAGCTTCCAGATCCTTCCGCCGAAAATATGGATCTGTTCATTATTAATTATCTGCTGGAGAACGTAACCGAGAAGCTCTTCATCAGTATCGATCTTCGGAGCTTCTTTTATTATATCTTCAAGTATTCTGTATAATTTTTTTTGTTCCATTATAATTTAAGTTTCAGTTTTTAAGTGTTTTTGGGTTTAAATTTCATGTCTAAATTTGCTTTGTTTCTTTCGTAATATATCGAGCCTAACTCAGCTCCTACTACAAATATTACTGAGATATAATAAATATAAAATATACTAATTACTATGGTAGCGTATGCACCGTATATCTTTCCGTAATTTGCGATCTTTAAAACGTAAACAGAAAACAGGTATTTTAAAGCTTCAAAAAATATAGCTGACATAAAGGAGGAGAATAAAATCACTTTCCTGTTATATCTCCAGTGAGGTACTAAAGCATATAATACATAAAACAATCCGAAAGACAAAAGGAACGCTATAACTATAGGAATAAGCTTCTGAAAAAATGTCAGAATAACTATCTCTCCGAAAATTCCCTGTGAATATTCCTCAATTATCTGAAATCCTGAAGTGACTGCCATCGATAATATAAAAAGAACAACGCTGATAATAACAAGAGCAAAATCCCTGATCTTACCGATAAAATAATTCAGTTCGGTGTTTACGTTGTAAATCTTTCTAAGTACTTCCCGCATTGCTGAGAAGAGTCCGCTTACTGTCCAGAATAATCCTGCAAGCCCGAGGGTTCCGGTAAGAAACGCATTGTTGGAAAGTTCTTTTGTCCTTTCGGTCAACTCAAATATGAATCTGTCTTTATACTGACCCGGAAGCGGTACTACACTGTTCAGATAACTTATGAGTTTCTCCTGTACTTCTCCGCTTTCGAGATAATATCCAAGCACTGTTAAAAGCATCAGTGTAAATGGAATTATACACATCAGAATATTGAATGAAATCCCCGATGACATTATCCAGATATGATCCGTATCAAATTTTACTAATAATACATCTATATAATGGTAAACGGTTCTGTAAACTTTCAGATCTTTTATCCGGTCAAAAATTTTTTTCATTCAATGATTTAGTGTCAAAATATGGGCGTGATAAATTATTTATTCCAGCTTTCCTGTTTTGGTTTCTATTGATTTAAGGAACTTTTCGTCAAAAACCGTTTCAACGGTTTTTAGTATGTAGCCGGATGTTATAACATCATCTGAAATGTGTTCTATTTTCTTTCTTACATTTAGATATGCCTGCTCTGTTCCTTTTCCGCTTTTTAATGGTCTGAGAAAATCCATTCCCTGCGCTGCGCACATGATCTCAATTGCGATCACTTTTTTTACATTATTCACAACGTCAAAGCATTTACGCGAACTTACAGAACCCATCGAGTTGTGATCTTCCTGATTTGCACTCGTCGGAATTGAATCAACCGAAGCGGGATGGCAAAGCACTTTGTTTTCGCTGACTAATGCAGCTGCAGTATATTGTACGATCATCAATCCTGAATTAAGCCCGGCTTTCTTTTCATCAACCAAAAATCTCGGCAATCCGCTCAGACTTCCGTCAACGAGTCTTGCAGTTCTTCTTTCACTTATGTTACCGAGTTCGCTGATGGCTATTGCAAGAAAATCCGCTGCTAATGCAATCGGTTCTCCGTGAAAATTTCCGCCTGCAATGAATTCCTCTCCATCGGTAAATATCAAAGGATTATCCGTAACTGAATTGATCTCAGTCTCAAGAACGCTTTTGCAATAATTTATAGTATCCTTCACAGCACCATGTACCTGCGGCATGCATCTGAGTGAATAAGCATCCTGCACCTTTCCGCAGTTTTTATGTGAAACGAGAATCTCACTTCCTTTCAGCAGCTTTCTTAAATTATTAGCTGTTGCGATCTGTCCTTTGTGCGGTCTGATTTTCTGAAGTTTATCCGAAAATGCAGAAACTGTTCCGCGCATTGCATCGAGTGACATGCTTCCTGAAATATCCGCTATCTTTGATAAATATTCAGCATCATAAATTGCTTTGCATAGATAAGCCGACATCATCTGAGTGCCGTTTATTAGAGCAAGTCCTTCTTTTGCGGTAAGCTTTACAGGTTTAATTTTTTTCTTCTTTAAGGCTGAAATGCTGTCGGTAATTTCACCGTCACATTTACACTGACCTTCACCTATGATCGTAAGAGCTAAATGGGAAAGGGGAGAGAGATCTCCCGAACTCCCGACCGAACCCTGTGACGGTATCAAAGGTACTATTCCGGAATTGAATATTTTTATAAGATGCTGTATTAACTCAAGTCTGATTCCCGAATATCCTGAAGCAAGTGAATTTATTCTGAATAAAAGCATCAGTCTTACAATGAAATCGGGTATGTATTTCCCTACACCTGCAGCATGAGAAAGAATAAGATTTCTCTGTAATTCGTGAATGTCCTTGCCGGGAATTTTAACATCTTTGAATTCACCGAAGCCAGTTGTAATACCGTAAATAATTTCATCATTGCTGATCCATTTCTCAACGAGCTTTCGTGAAGCCTTTACTTTCTTTTCGGAAGCCTTGCTCAATGAGATCTTCCGGTTACTTATTACTATCTGAACTGAATTTTCTACGGTGAGATTATTTCCCGTAATCGAAAAGGTTGTTTTTTGCATGTGCAAATATACAAATGTAGTGAGGAATTATAAAGATAGAAATTAAATGAAAGTATGTTCAGGAAATCAGTGTTGCTCAAAACTTATTAATTAAGAGTAATTTATACAAACTTACCTGTTTTATATCTGAGGTTATATTAGTAAATTCTCTTCCAAAGTATAATCATATTTTTTAAGAAATTTTATATGATGCTTTTCCGGCAAAGGATTTTCATCTCAGCATATTTTTTATTTATGCTTTGTAGAAAAAATATACTATTCTTATATTGATTGAACATTAAAACGTATATTAATCCTATGAAACTTCAAAAAAATATAAAAGCAGTAATTATTAACGGGGAAGAAAGCGGATTTGTCGCCGAATGTATGGAAATACCTGTAGTTACACAAGGACAGACGCTGGATGAAGTTACGAAAAATCTTAAAGAGGCTGTTGAGCTATTTCTTGAAGGTGAGGACTCTAAAGAATTTGGATTAGATGAAAAGCCGAATTTGATGATAACATTTGAACTCGAACCTGAATATGTCTAAACTGAAAAAGCTTTCCGGAAAAGATGTCATTTCTATTTTGAACCTGTTTGGATTTGATGTTATTAATCAAAAAGGAAGTCACGTAAAATTAAGAAGATTTAAAGAAAATATGAAACAAACTTTGCTAATTCCTAATCACAAAGAAATTGATACCGGTACTTTAAGAGCTATTGTAAGACAAGCCGCTAAATACATTCCTATAGAAGAGTTAAATCAACAATTTTATTCTTAGTATATATTATATAAGCTCTTTTGACTATTTTTTTCTTCAAAATATTTGATATTGTTCTTCAGGGAATATTAGCTTCTGCCATTTGTAAAAATTTTTTAAGAAAAAATGGAGTCAGATGAATTTACATACTTATTGATATTTATAGAATTTGTATTAATTGGAATTCCATTAATAACTTTTCTGATTTCCTTATTTTTAATTAAGAATAAGATCCTAGCAAGTATTATTCTGAAAATTTCATTTACGGTAGTTAATCTTGGATTAATAGCTTATGTATCAGACATTTCTTTTGTTAATTCAGATTACGATATAAATTCATGAATAATATTATTTTTATTCTTTTGTTTTGTGATCTGGCTATTACCGGTTTTTATCAAAAACCAATTTCATAGATTTTACTTCGGATAAAATTACTCATCCCAATAATTTTATTATTGTTTTCTGCTACTTGAGAATCAAACTCAAACCCTTCTACCGGACGAAGCTCTTTCCTTAATTTCGAAAAACTAAATATGAACACTAATCATAATCCGCAGAAACAGACAAAAGAACATCCAATCCCTAAAGGGATTGGCTCTCATGGTGACTTTATGCTTCCAACATTCAATCCCTACGGGATTGTTCTGACTTTCTATCAAGGTGTCTCTGCAGAGTCATTTCGCAGTAAGATATAGAATCTAAGAGGAATTTTTGAGCGATAGACTCTGCGGATATTTGAACCCTGAAGGAGTCTCCCCCGCAGAGTTTTCCGCATGAAAAGTAAACTTTTGTCGAATTATTCATAGTGGAATAACTCTGCGGAGACGGAAGCAAGAGCGTATTCAAACTAACCGCGACATCGGATCAAAGTCTCAAAGGAGTTGGTTTTAAATGTTTATATCTTTCAGTCTTCGAGACTTCGAGGCAATTTTAATACTGTCGGACAGTCAGAATGGACTAGGAAAGATCTCAAAAGGGCAACTAATTTAATGTCCCAAAACAAAGCTAATTATCAGTCTCATTTATGATTTAAATCATAAAGACATAATTTTCATTATTCATATTTTTGAATAGATGAGAATAATAAAACAAATATTATATTCGATTTTTATATTTTTCTTTTCAGTAAAAATTGCTTCAGGGCAATTTGAAATTTCAGGGAAAGTCATAGATGCGAATTCAAAATTTCCAGTCTCAGGCGCTGTGATAATTATTTATCCCGGAGAATTAAAAGCTGCTACAGATGACAGCGGGATGTTTTCAATTTATAATATAAAAGTTGAATACATTACCATAAGAGCAAGTATGATCGGCTATAAAAATTCTTCTGTTTATAAAAAATTAATAGCTGCCGAAACCAACTTTACAATTATTTATCTTCCGGAGATGAATATCATGACAGGCGAGATTGAAGTTTATTCCACAAAAATCGAACATCAGCTTAAATACTCTATCTTTCCGATCGCATTGGTTTCCAGAAAAAGTATTGCCGGTGTGAATCCCGTTTCTGTGTCGGAGGTGTTAAGTACCAAACCCGGACTTAATCTTGTTAGAGACGGTATCTGGGCAACTGATATTAACATCAGAGGGATGAGTAGGGACAATATTGTTGTGCTCATAAACGGCAACAGGATCGAAACTGCCAATAATCTTTCGGCAAGATTATCGCTTGTTGATATGAATACAATTGAAAGGATCGAGGTGATCAAAGGCGGAACGTCATCGATATACGGTTCGGGCGGAACGGGCGGTGTCGTTAGCATTACTACTCTTTCGGGAAAGTTTGAGAAAAAATTATCAATGACCGGCGTGATCTCCGGCGGATATGCAGCGGTTAATGAAATGACAAATCCCGGATTGTCTCTTTATCTGAATTCAGAAAATATATATTCAAATCTCTACACAATCTTCCGTCAGGCATCTGATGTTAAAATTCCGTCGGGAGTTATTCCCAACAGCTCTTTCAGAGATTACGGAATATCATTAAACACAGGATTAAGATTCAGCAAAAATAATTTTCTTACACTTGACCTTCAGTTTCTGAATACACCTTATGCAGGTATTCCGGGCGGCTATCCTTTATTCCCGAATACAGCAACAGTCACATACGAACCTGCAGAAAGACAGCTTGCAGCTTTGACTTATGAAAGAAAAAATATTAATGGACTTATAAGTTATCTGTCAGCAAAAGTGTTTCTTCAGAATATTTTCAGAGATGTAAGTGTTGTTCCTAACAGTATTGTCTTTATACCGAAAACAGCTACCGGACCTGCAAGAAAGATCACTAATATTTCGATCGATCCAGATGGCAAACATTATTCATCCGGAGCAATCATTCAGGCGGATTTTGTAACCAATAACAATAATAAACTTATCGGAGGCATTGATCTATGGAGCAGAAAACTTGAGACTTCAAGAGAGCGAACTCAGAAAATTGAAGTGCTTGATTCAAATAATAATGTTGTCTCGACTTCAATTGTTCAGACAGGTGACGTCCCGATTCCTGATTCCAGATATACAAGCATCGGACTATTTGCTCAGGATCAGATAAGTATAATGAAGGATAAGTTGTTTGTTGATGTAAGCGCGAGAGTTGACGGAATATATATCTCGAACGAGGAGTCTGTCAGTCCTTTATATGTAATTACTAACGGAGTCGTAAATAATTCTCCGCCGAATCAGATAGTTCTGTGGGAAGCATCTTCTTCGAATGATCTCTCGTGGAGCTTTAATACGGGCGGTAATTACAAACTCAGCAAAGAACTGAATTGTGCTTTGAATTTTTCTTATGCTTACAGGTCTCCATCTCTGGAGGAAAGATTTCAGTATATTGATCTCGGCAATTTAGTCAGAATAGGCAATCCGCTTCTCGATCCTGAGACCGGTTATTTTATTTCCACTTCACTTAAATACTGGAGTGATGATCTGAATCTTTCTCTTGAGTTGTATTCAAATTATCTTACAGATCTTGTTACGGAAATCCAGGGTATGTATGAAGGAAGGAATGCTCTCGTTAAAACAAATATAGGCAGCGCAAGACTTGCAGGCTTCGATGCCGAATGGGATTATAATTTTTATGGTAGATTTGTTTTCTATGGCGGCGCTTCCTTTGTGAATGGAGAAGATACTAAAACCGGTGCTGCACTGCCTCAGATCCCGCCGCTAAACGGAAATATCGGTTTTAAATATGATCTCAATAATTTTTTTAATTTTAATTTTAATACGTTTATTTATGCAGATCAGAACCGGGTTGCGACAGGTGAAATTGCGACTACCGGATATGCTGTATTTAATTTTTATACCGGAGTAAATAAACTATTTTTAAGCGGTTATGATTTTGGATTTGATATCGGAATAGAAAATATTTTTAATAATGATTACAGAAATTATTTATCAACCAACAGAGGTTCTGTCACATCCGAACCCGGAAGAAATTTTTTCTTTAAAGCAAAACTGGCATTTTAGATTACAACTATTTTTGATCACCGAGTATGTCTTCCCAAACTGGGGTTTGGGAAGGAGTAGTTTCAAATTTTTTCGTGAAAGCAAAAGTGGTGTTTTGATTTATGACCATTTACAACTGTTTCCAATCCGCGATGTGGATCAGTATGAACGAAGCGGTTTTGAAACAGAGTTTCAATTGCAAGTACGTTCCTAAACTGGAGTTTAGGAACGAGTGAAAAGTTTTAAGACTGTCTTGGAGTTTCGGTACAATCAAAAAAGGATTAAAAATAATTACCATAAAATTATTAACTACTAACTACTAACTATTAACTACTAACTATTAACTACTAACTATTTCCCAAAATGGAATGGTACTTGCTCGCTCTCTCATCTGCACTGTTATCAGCATTCGCAGCAATAATGCAGAAGAAAGTACTGGGTAAAATTTCGGCTCTGAATTTCACGGTAATTGTTTCAATATTCATAGCCTTGTTTTCAACAATACTGATCGGCAAAGTCGATCTGTCTGCGGCAGCCTCATATTCAGTACTCGTACTATTCGGAAAATCCATTATCAACGCAACTGCTTTCTTATGCATAATGATCGCACTTAAAAATCTAGAGATCAGCAGAACTTTACCCATACTTGCTGCATCTCCGATGACAGTTGCATTGCTTGCATTCTTATTCCTGGGGGAAAGCTTATCGCTGACTGAAGTACTGGGAATGATGCTTATAGTTGCGGGAACATACATTCTCGAACTCAAAAAAAGCGAAAACATATCTGCGCCATTCAGGGTTTTTATTGATTCAAAGTATCACAGGATAATTTTAATAGCTTTAGGCTTGATGACAATTTCTTCTGTTATAGATAAATTGCTTCTGACAAGTTTTAAACTGCCGCCGGTTACTTTCCTCGTCTTGCAGAATTATTTCTTTCTGATAATATTTCTGCTATACAGAATTCTGACAGGTCTGAAAAACAATAATGAAAAACTTTTTAATGGAGTCAGTAAAAATATTCTGCTGATAATAATTTTTATAGCCATTGCAACAATTGGTTACAGATGGACTCAGATCGAAGCGACGAAACTTGGTCCGGTCGGGCTTGTGATAGCAGTGAAAAGATTATCTGTTTTGTTTGCAGTTGTGATCGGTGCGAAATTATTTAAAGAGGAAAACTATCTTAAGAAAGTAATTGCAACAATTTTTATTGTAGGAGGGGCATTATTGATATACGAATAGTGAGAAGAAAGTGTGTGGAGTGTATAGAGTGTGTAGAGTGTGTAGAGTGTGTAGAGTGTGTAGAGTGTGTAGTAATATTCAATATTTTACCTAATACTTAATACTTAATACTTAATACTTAATACTTAATACCTAATACCATTTAACCTACATACGGAATCTCAATATAAATAGTCGTTCCGGGATTATCTTTATTACTTTTATTATTCGGACTAACTATCTTCATGCTGCCGTCATGCTGCTCGATTATCTTTTTTACAACGGATAATCCGAGACCTATACCTTCAACTTTGTTTTTCTTTACATTACTTGCCCGGTAAAATTCATCTGATATTTTACTTATCTCATCCGGTGGAATTCCTATGCCGGTATCACTCAGAGAAATCAGCAATTTATCTTTTTTCTCAGAATCAGATATCTTTAAAGTGACTTTTCCTCCTGACGGAGTGTACTTAATGGCATTGCTGATTATATTTGAAAAAAGAATTTTAATTAAACTCTCGTCGGCATAGATAGCTCTTTCTGTTTCTCTTTCATCATCGTAAGTGAAAAGAATATTTGCTCCGGAAAATTTATCTTTAATTTTATCAATGACCTCTGTCACTAACTTCTCCGGGTCTATCTTTTCTTTTCTTATAACATCCAGTAGTTTTACTTTTGATACTTCAATAATATTATTTGTCAGACTGATCGACTCTTCCGATCTCTTTTTCATTTTAAGTAAAATATCTTTTGCCTTATCATTTATCTCTCCTGCAATACCGCCGATAAGAAGATTCAGATATGATACAATAGCAGACACGGGAGATTTTAATTCATGTACAACAGCAAGAACATATCTTTGTTTTTCCTTTTCAGAAAGTTCCAGTTCGTATATAGCTTCAATCAGCTGCTGATCCCTTTTGTATAATGCACTTGCGAGATTATTTGAGAACATCACACTCACAAGCATCATCAGCCAGAATGAGATCAGATTCAGGAAGACATATGTTGTTTTTAGATTAACGATCGACCCTGTATTTGAAATGAGAAATTCATCAATGAGTCCGAAGTGAACTGAGAGTGTCAGAAAAGAAAAAATCATTAATACTGCTAAAACTATTCCATAGACTAATCTGCCCGGTAAGATCATGCTTCCGATGATCGCATGAAAAATAAAGAATAAATAAAATGGACTGTTTATTAATCCCGTGAGATAAACCAGTACCATTAATGAAATAAGATCAAAGACTATCTGCAGGAATGCGAACTTTATAGGATTGAATTTCCTTATGTCATTCCGGATCTTCCCCGAGTTGAAAATGTAAGAAAGCGTTAAGTTGTAAATTAAGGTAAGAATAAATATTGCAATAATTCCTTTGTACTGAATGTTGCTGAGCTTTTCTCCGCTGAAAAAAACTATGAATACATATAAAGATGCAAGCATTACAACAGCAGCGTATCTGAGCTTTATGAACCATTTATTTCTCTCGGATACAAGCTCCCATAAATAATCAAGATCTGTCGTATTTGCGGGGATAAGATTTATCATATTATTATATTTTACCACCTATGTTTGTTTTTGAGGATTTGAAGAAGCGATCCTCATCGACTTGAGTATTGAGTATTGAGTATTGAGTATTGTGACATGCGTCTAGCGATAAGTACCCAGAGACTCAATTTTTGTAAGGAATCAAAATTAATATTCCATACTCACTACCCACTACCCAATACCCAATACTCACTCTATGTATTTCCCTCTCTTCACATACTCCGTATGCAGCAACTCATGTGACAATTTTCCTCCCGGTCCGTCTGTGAGAAAATTATTGTAAATAAATTTTATCCTCGGATTTTCATGTGATTTCCTTACAGGCATTGTCGATTCTTCTGCATAGATAGCTTTAGCTCTCAATTTCCTGATAAGTTCAGAAGTAGGTATCGGCTGACCACCGCCGCCTATGCATCCTCCCGGGCAAGCCATTATCTCAACGAAATGATAACCTTCAAGCTCACCTTTGATAAGCATTTTCATTACATGATTAGCATTTGCCGTTCCGTGTGCTACTATGAATTTTAATTCAACACCTTCCAGATAACTGAATTCATCTTTACAGTTTTCGAGTTTAACTTTCGCCTCTTTTATTCCCTTCATTCCGCGGCAGACATCTATATTGAGTCCTTCAAACGGGACAGGTCTTCCGGTCACTAATTCATAAACAGTTCTCAATGCTGCTTCCATTACTCCGCCCGTTGCGCCGAATATTAATCCCGCACCGGATGCATCACCAAACGGTTCATCAAAATTTGTTTTAGGGAGATCGGGTAATTTAAGTCCGGCTTCGCGAATCATCTTTGCCATCTCCCTTGTCGTCAGTCCGTAATCCACATCTTTGTAACCGGATGAATTCATTTCCGGACGGTTACACTCAAACTTCTTCGCAGCACATGGCATCAGTGCAACCGTTACAATATCTTTCGGATCTATCCCCGCTTCTTTAGCATAGAAAGTTTTTATCACAGCGCCAAACATCTGCTGAGGAGATTTTGCTGTTGATAAATAATCCAATTTTTCCGGATAGAAATGCTCTATGAATTTTACCCAGCCGGGTGAGCATGAAGTAAACTGAGGAAGCTTTACGTTTTCATCTTTATCAACCAATGCTTTTTTCAGTCTGTTTAAAAGTTCAGTTCCTTCTTCCATTATAGTTAGATCTGCTGTAAAGTTAGTATCAAACACCATGTCAAATCCCATTCTCTTTATAGCTGTATTCAATTGTCCCGTCATGGATGTTCCGGCAGGCAAACCGAACTCTTCGCCGATAGCTGCTCTCGGGGAAGGAGCTGTTTGCATTACTACGTGCTTGGTCGGATCTTCAATGGCTTTCCATATTTCATCTGAAGGATCATTTGCATGCAGTGCGCCTGTGGGACATCTGTTGATACATTGTCCGCAGTTAATACAGATCACATCAGCAAGCGGTTTATCCATGAATGTTGATATCTTCGTATCATAACCTCTGTTGATGGCTTCGAGAACTCCCACTTCCTGCAGGTCAATGCATGTCCGCACACATCTTCTGCAAAGGATGCATTTATCCATATCTCTTATTACTGCATGAGAAGAACTGTCTATCTCGAATCTCGGTTCGCAAACGTGCCCGAATTCATAGCTGTCCACTCCGCATTCACGGGCGATAGTCTGAAGTTCGCAGTTATTGTTTCTCACGCAAGAGTAACACTCGCCGTAATGTTCGCTGAGCAGCAGATCAGCAGTATGCTTTCTTGCTTTTCTTACCTTATCGGAAAACGTTTTTATTTTAATGGGAGATGTAATCGGAAAAGCGCAAGCTGCCTGCAGAGTTCTCATGCCTTCAACTTCCACCATACACATTCTGCAGTTACCTGCAATACACAGATCTTCATGATAGCATAGAGTCGGGATGTAAACATTGTTATCTCTGCAAACATCGAGTATTGATTTACCCATATCCACTTTTAATTTAACACCATTCAGCTCCACACTGATCTGAGCACCGATCCCGGTTTTTGAAACCGGATCTTCAACATTCATAGGTCTCTGAGCTACGGGACTTCTTAATTCCTTTTCCATTATTATTGTTAAAAAATTCTTTAATTAATTTTTACTGAATATCTCATCCTTAAAATTTTCCAGTATTGAAATGAACGGATTCGGACTTGTTTGCCCGAGTCCGCATTTGGAAGCGATCTGCATTGTCTTGCCAAGATCTTTCAGCTTATCAATATACTCTGGTGTGTAATCTTTTTTTTCTATCATCTCGACGCCTTCGAGTAATTTCACATTACCTATCCTGCAAGGAGTACACTGACCGCATGATTCTTCTACAAAGAATTCCATAAAGTTCTTAAGTACTTCAAGCATACTTCTGTCTTTATTGAAAATCATAATTGATCCGCCTGTTGCAATGTCTTCGTAAGCGAGTGTTCTGTGAAATTCTGAAGCCGGCAGACAAACCCCGGAAGCGCCGCCTATCTGCATGGCTTTTGTATTCTCAGCGCCGGTAAGTTCTATGATCTCATTAAGAGTTGTTCCCCATGATACTTCATAAACTCCCGGATAATTACAGTCTCCCGAAACAGATATAAGCTTTGAACCTGATGATTTTTCTGTTCCGAATTTATTATACCAGTCACTTCCTTTCATAATAATATGGGGCACCGAAGAGAGTGTTTCTACATTATTTACAGAAGTAGGAAAACCTAGATAACCGGTATTAACAGGAAACGGCGGACGGTTTCTTGGCTCGCCTCTGTGACCTTCGAGTGATTCTATCAAAGCCGTTTCTTCTCCGCAGACATAAGCTCCGGCACCTAGTATGATATTAATATCAAATTCAAAATCCCTGCCGCAGATATTTTTCCCGAGCAAATTTTCTTTCCTGAGATCATCAATGTAGTCTTCAAGAAATTCCAGCAGGTAAGAATACTCAGCTCTCAGGTATACTATACCATTTTTCGCACCGACTGTGTATCCGGCAATAATCATTCCTTCAAATACAAGCCAGGGGTATTCCATCAGTAAAACTCTGTCTTTGAATGTACCGGGTTCGCCTTCATCTGCATTGCAGACTATAAATTTTTGTTCCGCATTTGCCGCAGCGGTAAGCATCCATTTTGTCGAAACGGGGAAACCCGCGCCGCCTCTGCCTTTAAGACCGGAATCTTTTATTTCAAATAAAATTTCTTCACGTTCCATTTCAAGCGCTTTCTTTACCGATGAACCTTTTTCATATTCTGAAAATAAAACCGGTCCTGATCTTTTTATTTTATCTGAGTTATTCATTTTAATTCTCTTATTAATTTCAAAGCTGTTTCTTTACTGACTTTCTCATGTATTTTATCATTTATAAGTATCGAAGGGCTTTTGTCACACATTCCGAAGCAGTTGGCATATTCGAGAGTGACTCTTCCGTCTTCAGTGGTCTGATCAAATTCTATTCCGAGTTCATCGCTCAAAGCTTTGGCAATACCTTTACTCCCGTGAAATTCACATACAATATTCTTACACACTCTTACAATGTTTCTTCCCCTCGGAGCATCATAGAGAAAGGCATAGAAGGAAATTACACTGTTGACTTCGACAGGATGGATATTAAGAAGATCAGCCACAACCTGTTGTGAGTGTTCATCTATGTAATGATATTTTTTCTGAATTTCCTGAAGAATGGGAAGAAGGGATTTTCTTTCATTGCCCATTTTTTTTACAAGTTCGCCGATAAATTCGTTTCGCAAAAGTTTACCTGTCTCACACATTTTCTATTACTTATCCTTTCCGTTTAGATATTTTTCAATAGTTTTTAAAAGTAACTCCGGTTCTGCCGGTTTATCTATAAACTCTTCTGCACCGATCATTTCATTCTTACCGAAATCAAAACCCAGTGCATTTGATACAGACGAGTAAATAATTACCGGTACATTGATATCATTCTTCCTTAACTTTTTAAAGAAGAAAAATCCGTCGTCGGGATCATCCATCATTATGTCAAGAATAATTAGATCGGGTTTGTTTGACACTGCGGATTCGAATCCTTTTCCGGGATCATTTTCGGAATAGACCCTGTAGTTTTTTGACTCAAGAAGTAAGGTTAAAGCTTCGACTATATCAGGGTCGTCATCGATTATTAAGATTTTCTTATCCATTATTTTTCCTAAATTTTGCTTATTCAAAATTAATGAAAAGCGTTTTTATGTAGTATGATTGGTGTCATAGTTTTAGAAAATAATGTTCAATGTTCGATGCTCAAAGTTCGAGGAGTTCCGGAAATGAGCCGGAGACTCCGCCGGAGGTTGTTACGAAACAGAGTTTCGTGTTCAAGTGCGTTCCCAAACTGGAGTTTGGGAACGAGCATGGAATAATGTACAATTTACAATGTTTAATCCGCAGCGGCAGATTTGTGGTATAAAAGTTTTAAATTTAATTAAAATTTTTATTTAACTACTTTGTAAACAGAAACACCAATTAACCAATTAACCAATTGACCAATTAACCAATTGACAAATTAACCAATTGACAAATTAACACTCCGCCGCGGCGGATAACCAATTAGCACATGGACGATAAAGAAAAATTTGCAGCTTCTATAAATGAAGGTTATCAATTCAAAGGCGAGTCAATATTACTCGGAGGAGCTATATTCAAAGGAGAGTGTCTGACAGATACGCATATCAAACTTCCTTTGAAAACCATGAACAGACACGGACTTGTCGCAGGTGCTACCGGAACAGGCAAGACCAAAACTCTTCAGGTAATATCAGAAGGTCTGTCTTCCAAAAGCGTGCCGGTGTTATTAATGGATATTAAAGGTGATCTGAGCGGAATTGCAAAGCCGGGTGTCACCAATGAAAAAATAGAAGACCGCGCAAAGAAGATCGGCATAACTTATACGCCGACAGGTTTTCCGGTTGAGATGATGACTATATCGGGTGAGAAAGGCGTAAGGATGCGTGCGACAGTATCGGAGTTCGGACCTGTGTTATTCTCCAAGATGCTTGAACTAAATGACACTCAGTCCGGAATCGTCTCTCTCATATTTAAATACTGCGATGATAAGAAGCTACCATTGCTTGATCTGAAGGACTTTAAGAAAATGCTGCAGTATATTACTGATGAAGGTAATAAAGAAGTTGAAGCTGAATACGGGAATATTTCAGCTACATCAACAGGCACTATTTTAAGAAAAGTCATCGAACTCGAGCAGCAGCATGCTGAACTCTTCTTCGGCGAAACTTCTTTTGAAGTGGATGATCTTTTAAAAATAGATGAACAGGGAAGGGGTGTCATTTCAATAATCCGCCTGACCGACATTCAGGATAAACCTAAACTTTTCTCAACTTTCCTTCTTTGCCTGCTGGTTGAAATTTATAATACATTCCCGGAAGAAGGCGATTCGGATCAGCCTAAACTTGTTATCTTTATTGACGAAGCGCATTTGCTTTTCAAAGAGGCTTCGAAAGCTTTACTCGAACAGATTGAATCCATTATTAAACTCATAAGATCCAAAGGTGTTGGTATATTTTTCTGCACACAGAATCCGACAGACATTCCGGATTCGGTTTTGAGTCAGCTCGGAATGAAAGTTCAGCATTCACTCAGAGCATTCACTGCAAATGACAGAAAAGAGATCAAACTCATTGCAGACAACTACCCCACATCAGAATTTTATAACATAGAAGAATTGCTGACCTCGATGGGAATAGGAGAAGCTGCGGTAACCGTTCTCAGTGAAAAGGGAAATCCCACGCCTCTGGCAGCAACATTGCTTTGTCCGCCTCAGTCAAGAATGGATATACTTTCTGAAGGAGAAATAGATAAAATTGTGAACAATTCAAAATTAGTAAAAAAATATAATGAAATAATAGACCGTGAAAGCGCTTATGAGATACTGAATAAGAAACTTGAGGAAATGCAGAAAGCTGCTGAAGAAGAACCGGAAAATAAAACCGGTTCAGTCCGGGAGGAAAAGAGCACGGTCGAGAAAGTATTAACAAGTACAACAGCCAGACAGGTAGCAAGAACAGTTTCAAGAGAGATAACCCGCGGAATACTTGGAGTCCTCGGTATAGGCGGGAGTTCGAGAAAGAAAAAGAGCAGCTGGTTTTAATCCGGCTTTTTAATAAACTAAAATACTCCTTTTGAAGAAATTGTCTCAATATTTGTAAATTGATTTTACCACTAAGTCACAAAGGCACAAAGAATTATTTTTATTAATCTATTTTCTTATTGTCTTAATGTCTTGGCAGTAAAAAGGATTGTTTGAGATGGTTTTGAAAGAGGATGAAAGGATCAATCAAATGGACGAGATCATTAAATTTGTAACAGAAAAAACAGGACTTACAGCCGAGCAGGCAAAATCTGCTATAGAAGCAATCAGCGGATTTGCTAAAGAAAAACTTCCTCCGGGAATTGCCGATCAGGTAACGAATTTTCTTGAAGGAAAAGGCGGAAGCGGATTAGCCGGAATGGCCGAAGGTATTAAAGACAAGTTAGGTCTTTAAAATTCTTTTACAATCATATAAATCAGAGAAAAAAGAGTATGGTAAAATTTTATCATGCTCTTTTTTTACAAAACATATGCTTCAAATAAAGTGCGTCTAATTAGGAATGGTTTGGTATTAAAAAATAAACAGTCTGAATCTTAAGTATAGATAAAATAAATCGTATTGGGTAAATTGCATAAACCAAAATCAAAAAATTTTAATATGAGAGAAAGATCAAAATTTATTTTATCGTTAGCAGTTCTTGCTGTACTGATAATAGGTTGCTCAAAATTAAAAAACCTGTCATCATCCGGTAATTCTCATAAGCTTTATTTCTGTGAAAGCTATGATCCTTCTACAGATAAATGCGAAGGTAAAAGCATGAAATACACAGAGGGTTATCTTACAGTTATGGTGGACTTAAGAGATGCCGATGAAATCATAGGCGTCAGTAAAGTAAACATTAACATTACTAATCTTAAAACAAAAGAAGTAGTAGACACATATCCGTATGATACATCGCCTGACATGGAATATGTTTACTTTGATAAAGTGGATTTTAAAAGTCCCGGTAAATACAAAGTAAGCGCTTTGAAACCCGATGGAACTGTCATTGCTTCCAATGAAATAGAAATAATCGAGTAAAATAACATTAAATAAATATATTCTTATCAAAAGATCTTTTATAACATTTCTGATTTTAATAGCCTTCCTGAATATCTCAGGATATAAGGATGCGTTTTCTGATGATAAGACACCTAAGAAAACAAAAAAGGTAAAGATTAAGAAGAAGAAGGTCAATGTGTCACTGGTTCTTATCAGTCAGAAGTTAAACAAACTCGGCGAAGATGAAAAATTTTATGAATCGGTTGAGGTAAAGTCTGATATTGCATTAAGATGGTTTCCGATTGTAACTTTAATAAGAGACGACAAAATTGAAAAGCAGGCGGCTATCGATTCAATGTATAAATTCACTAATGAAGTATGGGAATTTTTAGAAGCTAATATTCAAAGAAATAAGATAAAGAAATATTCAGTCGATGAATGGGTATTTCCGGTTAAAGGTTATACACCGGCTGCAATTGGAGGAAGAAACGGAAGCGGATATGTTCCGGGAAATTTTGACTTTTTCGTACAGTCCTCATACGGACATCCGGCTCATGATATATTTATAAATGACAGGGATCAGGATTGTCTTGACGATGCAACAAATGAACCGGTTGAGATCCTTTCGATGAGCGGAGGTATTGTTGTCGAAACAAGGAAAGACTGGACAACTGACAGGATGGATATCAAAGGCGGAAATATAGTTTATGTTTATGACAATTATACAAACGGATTGTTTTATTATGCACACTTGAAGGAAGTCTATGTGAATGTCGGTGATTTTGTTAAACCCGGCACTGAGCTTGGAATAATGGGCAGAACAGGAGCAAACGCTTATCCGAGCAGATCCCCGACTCATCTGCATATTATGTATGTAAGATCAGTAGACGGAGATCTTATCCCTGAGGATATTTATGGTGATCTGTTAAATGCCAGACTGACGGATTAATTAAAAATCAGATTAAAAAATTTTATATATGAGATCAGAAAAAATTATAGGTTCGGCTATCACTTTTGATGATATACTTCTTATACCCGGAAAATCAAATGTTCTGCCGAGAGATGTTAATTTAAAAACACTTCTTACAAAAAATATCGAACTGAATATTCCCATAATTTCATCAGCGATGGATACCGTGACCGAAAGTGAAATGGCCATCGCCGTTGCAAGAGAAGGCGGTATCGGGATCATTCATAAGAACATGTCGATTCAAAGACAGGCTGCTGAAGTAGATAAGGTAAAGAGAAGCGAGAGTGGTATGATCTTTGATCCGATCACACTTACTTCTGACGGAACCATTGGTGATGCGATGAAACTTATGACTGAGTTTAAAATATCGGGTATTCCTATCATTAATAAGAACAATGAATTGATAGGGATCCTGACCAATCGTGACATGAGATTTGAACCTGATGAAACATTACTTGTGTCAGAAATCATGACAAAAGAAAATCTTGTAACTGCGCCTGTCGGAACAGATCTAGAAAAAGCCGAAGTTATTCTTCAGAAATATAAAATTGAGAAACTCCCGGTAGTTGATAAGAAAGGTGTCTTAAAAGGACTGATAACATTTAAGGATATTCAAAAGAGAAAGAAATTTCCTAATGCTTGTAAGGATAAATTCGGAAGACTCAGAGTAGGAGCTGCGGTTAGTATAACAGCAGATACAATGGACAGAGTCAGTGAACTTGTGAAAGCAGGAGCAGATGTTATAGTAGTGGATACAGCGCACGGGCATTCAAAAGGTGTAATTGATATGGTGAAAAGAGTGAAGAATAGTTTTAAAGTTGAACTGATAGCCGGTAATGTCGCAACAGCCGAAGCAACTGTTGATCTGATAAAAGCAGGAGCTGATTGCATAAAAGTCGGAATTGGCGCAGGATCGATCTGCACTACAAGAGTTATTGCCGGAGTAGGAGTACCACAGATGACAGCAGTTTTAGAATGCGCAAAAGCTGCGGCTAAATTTAAAATTCCGGTGATTTCAGACGGCGGTATAAAACAGACAGGAGATGTTCCGAAAGCAATTGCAGGCGGAGCGGATTCAGTAATGCTCGGAGGAATGTTTGCAGGAACTGAGGAGGCACCGGGTGAAAAAGTGTTGTATGAAGGAAGAAGTTATAAAGTATACAGGGGTATGGGTTCTATTGATGCGATGAAGAAAGGAAGCAGCGACAGATATTTTCAGGATGCTGAAGATGATCTGAATAAACTTGTTCCTGAAGGTATAGAAGGTATAGTTGCATACAAAGGTAATGTAGGCGAAACGATCTATCAGATCCTCGGCGGACTCAGAGCATCAATGGGATATTGCGGGGCAAAAAATATTAAGGAGATGAAAGAAAAAACTAAATTTGTACAGATCACAAATGCCGGACTTAAGGAATCTCATCCGCATGATGTGAAGATAACTAAGGAAGCGCCGAATTACGGACTGAAGTAGAGTTGTGGAGTGTGTGGAGTGTGTGGAGTGTGTAGAGTGTGGAGTGTGTGGAGTGTGTAGAGTGTATAGAGTGTATTGAGTGTATTGAGTGAGTAGAGTGATTTGGAAAATAGATCAACTTTTAACTTTCAACTTTTAACTTTCAACTTTTAACTTTCAACTTTTAACTTTTAACTTTTAACTTTTAACTTTTAACTTTTAACTTTTAACTTTTAAATAAGAGCTAACAATAGTAAGTTTAAATCAATTCGCCACGGCGAATCAAAAATCAAAAATCAAAATCAGGGGGATAAAAAAATGTTACAGTCATTTAATTTTAAAGAATGGATAGAGGAAAACCGTCATTTATTGAAGCCGCCTGTAGGCAATAAGTGCATTGTTAACGGGGATCTTATAGTAATGGTTGTAGGCGGACCAAATACCCGTAAGGATTATCATTATGAAGATGGCGCTGAGTTTTTCTATCAGATCGAAGGTGATATCACCGTTAAGATAATCGAAGACGGTAAACCGCGGGACATTCATATCAAAGAAGGAGAAATATTCTATCTTCCGCCGAACATTCCGCATTCTCCGCAAAGACCTGCAGACACTGTCGGCTTGGTAATTGAAAGAAAAAGGGAAGAAAAAGAATATGACAGTTTCCAGTGGTATTGTGAAAACTGCGGAGAGAAGCTTCACGAAGAATTTGTAAAACTTACAGACATTGGCTCACAACTCCCGCCGATCTTTGAAAAATACTGGAGCGATCTTGATAAGAGAACCTGTAAGAAGTGCGGGACGGTTATGGAGCCGCCGGCTAAATAATTACAAGTTACGAGTTTCAAGTTACGAATTGAAAATTTAAGGATCAACTATTGATTAAGAAAGGAAGAATTATGACTGAGAGTATCATTAAGAATAAGAGCTACAAATTTGCAATAAGGATTGTAAAATTGTATTTATATCTTAGAAATGAAAAAAAAGAATTTCAATTGTCAAAGCAGATTCTCAGAAGCGGTACTTCTATCGGAGCAAACGTAGAAGAGGCTTTAGGGGGGCAATCTAAAAAAGATTTTCTAAACAAAATTTCTATTGCTTATAAGGAAGCTAGAGAGACTAATTACTGGATAAGACTTTTAAATGACACCGGCTTTATAGATAAAGAAATGTATGATTCAATTGTTAAGGATTCATATGAATTATTAAAGATCCTTTCGAAGATTCAAATTACAGTAAAAGAACAAATACGTAACTCGTAGCTCGTAACTTGTAACTCTTTAGATTAATCAGATAACTTCCTAATTATAGAAAATGAAAATAGACATTCACACCCACATTCTCCCGAAAGAATGGCCAAACCTTAAGGAAAAGTACGGCTATGGCGGATTTGTAAATCTCGAACATCACAAACCATGCTGCGCAAAGATGATGGTCGACGGAAAGTTTTTCCGTGAGATACAGGACAACTGCTGGGACGGAGGTGTCCGTGTAAAAGACTGTGATCATGCGAATGTAGATATACAGGTCTTGTCAACCGTGCCGGTGATGTTCAGCTACTGGGCAAAACCGGAAGACACTCTCGACCTTTCAAAATATCTTAACGACCATATAGCATCAGTCATCAATGATTATCCCGGCAGATTCCTCGGACTGGGTACTTTGCCGATGCAATCTCCTGATCTTGCAGTTAAAGAAATGGAAAGATGTATGAAAGATCTTAAGCTCTCCGGAATTGAGATCGGCTCACATATCAATGAATGGAATCTCGATAACGAAAAATTATTTCCAATTTATGAGGCCGCTGAAGAACTCGGCGCAGCAATATTCGTTCATCCCTGGGATATGATGGGCAAAGAGAAGATGCCGAAATACTGGCTTCCGTGGCTTGTAGGTATGCCTGCTGAAACTTCATTGGCGATCTGCTCGATGATCTTCGGCGGTGTGTTTGAAAAGTTCAAAAAGCTTAAGGTCTGTTTCTCACACGGCGGCGGATCTTTCCCGTTCACGATAGGCAGGATTGAACACGGATTCAATGTCAGACCTGATCTTGTTGCAGTCGATAATAAAGTTAATCCCAGAGATTATCTCGGTAAATTTTATTTTGATTCACTCGTTCATGACGAAATGGCTTTGAAATATTTAGTTGATCTTGCAGGAGATGAGAAGATCATTCTCGGTTCTGATTATCCCTTCCCGCTTGGAGAGCATCATCCGGGGAAGCTGATTGAGTCTATGAGTTCTTTGAGTATTCAATCAAAAGAGAGATTGTTGTGGAAGAATGCTGTGGAGTTTTTGGGTTTAGAAAAAAGAATAATTAATAAAATTTAAGTTTGTCGGGATGTTGTCTGGAATCAAACAAAGATAGTATCCTAATTTCAGTCTTTTCAATTTTATAATACAAAGTAATTTGTTTTGTTAACACACATCTCCTTATTACCCTTTGTTCATCTATTTAATAACAGGAATTCGGAAATCTCTTAATGAATTTGATTTTTTCCCTTAAGATATTTATGAACTTATTTGCAACAATAAGAGACCAATTATTTTTAAGATATAATACTATCTGTTTTGTATTCTGAATTGCCTCTGGCGAATATATTATTCTTTTAACCATTCATCAAATCTTTTATCCACTTCCTCAAAATCAATACCTTCTCCGTTTTCAAGTTGATTTAAACCTCTTTCAATAGATGCTCTTTCTTCATCACTCAAAGATAACCAGCTAATTTGCCTGTTAGTTAAAGCATCAATAAATAATTTATTGAGTTGCTCTAACAAATTATTATCTTCAATTTTATCAATCAAAGAATGTAAATTTTTCTTTAATACTATATTTTCCATTTTTTATATATTTACCTTCTCAATCTAAAAAATTAATTCATAATTTAAAATATGAATTTAAAATAACTTTTATCCATCTTCAAATTAACAGCAGATATAATCCCTACTTCTTCTCCCAAGGATTCCTCGCCCAGACTGTCAGCTCCGGTATCATTCCCCGGTCATCCATCTCAAGCATCGCCTTCATTGCATGAGCTATCTCGATACTTGTGAGTTTGTTATCCACTTCATCGCGTTCTTTTCTTTCCTTATTCGCAAATGCTGTAGTGACCTCGCTTGGATTGACCTGCATTACACGGATATCGAAGGGTCTCAGCTCAGCCTGCCAGCACTCAGTCATGCTTCTTAATGCGAACTTTGAGGATGAATAAACTGAACCTCTTGCAAAACCTTTCAGAGCTGCAGTGGATGCAACGTTGATAATATTTCCTCCGGTCTTCTGTTCTTTAAAAATTTTGGCAGCATGTTTTGCCATTAAAGCAGCGCCGAAAACATTTACGGAATAGACTTTCATAAACGCCTCAAGTGTGATCTCATCTACAGTAGGAAATTCTCCAATTCCCGCATTATTGATAAGACAATCAAGCGTTCCGAAATTTTCAAGAAAAACTTTGTATGTCTTTTCGATATCTTCTTCTTTAGCAACATCCGAATGTATCGCAAGAACATTGATCTCTTTTGCTACTTTTTCAAGCTTGTCTTTATCCCTGCCGGTGATTGCTACTTTTGCACCGCTGTCTGCAAGTAATTTTGCAGTCGCTTTTCCAATCCCCGAAGATCCTCCGGTGATAAGAATTTTTGAATCTTTAATAATCATTTTTATATAGTTAATAGTTAATAGTTAATAGTTAGTAGTCAATAGTTAATTTCTACCTAATACTTAATACTTAATACTCAATACACAATACTCAATACTCAATACCCACTACTATTTAATAGCTCTGAAATCATGCCCCGCCTTGAGCTGAATCAGAAACTCATAGATCAGCTTAATCACCTGATCCACATCATCCTTATGTACAGCTTCAACAGTTGTATGCATATACTTTAGCGGAAGTGAGATAAGCGCAGATGCAACTCCCTCGCCGGAAAAAGCAAATGCAACTGTATCTGTTCCTGAGTGGCTTGATGAAGATTCTCTCTGAATAGGAATTTTAGTTTTCTTTGCAACATCGAGTATCATTTTGAAAAGCTCTTTCTGAATTTCCGGTCCGACTGTCACAGCAGGTCCCCTCCCGCATGCAACATCACCGAGCTTTTCTTTTTTATATAAAGGAGACTGAGTATCGTGTGTAACGTCTGTTATGATGGCAACATTCGGTTTGATCCTTCGCGAGATCATCTCAGCGCCTCTTAGTCCGGTCTCTTCCTGAACTGCATTGACGATATACAAACCGTAATTGAGTTTATTCTTTTTTTCCTTCAGCATCCTTGCGACTTCAGCAATCATGAATCCTCCCATCCTGTTGTCAAGTGCTCTTCCTACATAATACCGGTCATTCAGCACCATCAGATCATCGCAGTAAGTAACTACGCAACCGACAAATATTCCGAGAGCTTCCACTTCCTTCTTATTGCTGCATCCGCAGTCAAGTATGATATTTTCAATTGAAGGCTGATGTTCATCCTTTTTTTCTCTGACATGAATAGCCGGCCAGCCAAATACTGCTTTTACGTGACCTTTACTGGTGTGAATGTTAACGCGCTTGGATGGTGCTATCTGGTGATCCGAGCCGCCGTTTCTTACAACATAAATATATCCTTCATCGGTAATATAATTTACGTACCATGAGATCTCATCGGCATGCGCTTCGATGACTACCTTGTATTCTGCATCGGGATTGATAACTCCCACCATGTTTCCGTAAGTATCGGAGATATAAGTGTCAATATAAGGTCTGATATATTCCAGCCAGATCTTCTGACCGGATGTTTCATAACCTGTCGGAGAAGCGTTGTTCACATACTTTTCCATAAACTCAAAACTTTCTTTTCTCATTTTCATAAAATTAAAATATTTAGATTTGTAAAATTATTTTATAATTGTTTCAGTTTCGCTTCCCCTGCCTACGATAATTATGTCCGGTATGTTAAGAAATAATCCTGTCTCGACCACGCCGTTGATCAATTTTAATTTATTGTCCAGCTCACGGGCTTCTTCTATTTTTTCCAGATGAAGATCGAATATTAAATTTCCGCTGTCAGTATAAAAAATCTTGTTTTCTTTTATTCTTATTACAGGTTTCAGACCAGACTCAGTCATTATCTCAAATACTCTCTTATGCCCGAATGGAATCACTTCAACAGGAAGAGGATATTTTCCAAGCTGATCAACAAGTTTCTCTGAATCAACTATCCATATATTCTTCATTGAATAAAGCGCTACTATTTTTTCAAACAACAACGCTCCGCCGCCGCCTTTGATACCGTTGAATTCTCTGTCAACTTCATCAGCGCCATCTATGGTAAGATCAATTTCGTTCACAGCATCCAATGATACAATCTCAATTCCGGATTCAAGTGCAATTTTAGTAGTGGATGAGGAAGTGGAAACACATTTGATGTCCAGACCTGCCTTTACAAGTTCGCCTAATTTTTTAATAGCAAAAAATACCGTCGAACCCGAACCAAGCCCGATAGTCATTCCGTCCTGTACGAACTCAGTAGCTTTTTCGGCTGCTGATCTTTTCTCTTTGTCTTTGGTTGATTGGTTGATTGTGTTGATTGTGTTAATTGGTTAATTGGTTAAATAGTTAATTGGTTAATTGGTTAATTAGTTAATTAGTTAATTGGTTAATTGGTTAATTGGTTAATTGGTTAATTGGTTAATTAGTTAATTAGTTAATTAGTTAATTGGTTAATTGGTTAATTGGTTAATTAGTTAATTAGTTTATTACACTCCACACTCCGCGGCGGCGGACCACACACTCTACACACTCTAAACACTCCACACTCCGCGGCGGCGGACCACACACTCTACACTCTACACACTCTACACACTCTACACACTCTAAACACTCTAAACACTCTACACACTCTACAAACTCTACAAACTCTATAAACTTAACAAACTCATCCAACTAATAAAACTTTAAAACACAGTATAATTTATTCCAAGTTGCAAACCTTCTTTAAGCTGTGTAAATGGTGATTGTGACTTTTCATAAACTAAAAGCACATCCACGCTTGCTGTCATGAAATCATTTATAACAGCAGCCAGGGTATTATCCCAGCCCACGTCCCAGACATCAAGTTGATTGAATGCGGAAAATAATCTGAGTCTTGTATTGAATAATAGATTCTCAGCAACAACAAAGTTTGCGCTTGTGACTGATTCTATACCCGTCTGAAATTTGAAAGTCTCAGATTCACTTGTATTTATATCATCAGTATATTGTGTAAATCTGCTTGCGAATGTTTCCTGAAATGCCAGACCTAATCTCGATGAAACCATTGGTCTGTCATAAATCAACCCTATACTCTGAGTAATGTATCCCGGATCAAAAAAAGCCGAAGTCTGAACAATTGGATCTACGCTGTAATCATATCCATTCAAAATTCCGGTTCTAACTTCATTGGCAATATATGGATCAAGTGCCCATCCGACCCTTCTGATCAGAACATTTTCTAAAAAAGCAGCATTATTATTTGTCTGAAAACTGCCGCTTCCGGTTTTGGTAGAGCCAAGTGAGAAACTGAGATTGTTCTTGAAAAGCCATGGCTTACTGAAATAGATAAGATTAAAATCCGAATTCCCGGTGATGGAAAGTACATTCTCACCTCCTTTTGACCAGTTGGATAATGCAACCTGATTCAAACCAAGTCCGATCGTACCCATAGGTGTCCATCCGTGACTGTATCCGGTTGTATCCTGCTGACGGGTTCTTTTGAATTTGGTTGTATCGCTTTGAGCTGTTGATAATTCTGTAAATAGAAGAAGTAATACTAATGCAAGTAATAAGTCTTTCATAATAGATTTTTTTGATTAAATAATTCGTGAATATAATTTTTTTAAAGGAAAGACTTAATGAAGTTTTTAGGTTTCAATTAAAACGAAGAGGAATAATATTTTGCGGCTAATTTTTGTTAATCTGTATTTTATTTACTAACCCTTACACTATCTCCGCACATACAATTCGCATAATCAGCTTTAGTAAGATGTCCGAATCCGCACCAGTTGTAATACCAGTTGCTCATGTCTTTTACCGTCATACCGGCATTCTTTGCTGTATAATATTCTATATAGCTGGTTCTGTATTTTTCATCATTGAAGATCTTTTCGGATATATTATGCATGGATAAAGGTGTGACAGTACTTTCATCATAACTTTTATTGAAATCATATTCAAAGGTCCAGTAAGGTGCATCGGATTCTATGTCTTTAAGATAATATGTTTCGAAATTATTAAGAACGATCTCTGACTCGGTCCGGTCATAATAAAATATCTGATATGAAGGATTGGTATCATATATCGGGCTGATGGAAGGAGTAATGTGTATGAACGATACAGGATCGAACCAGTCATAAAATATCCTGAAGTCATCCCGGTGAAAATGTCCTGCGAACTGTGAAGAGATCGAATTAGAATATTTATTTATCATCCTGATAAACGGTTCGGAATATTCTTCTTTCCATGCAGTAAATATCTTATCTTCGCAATCGCCTTTTCCATGTATCGTACCGTAAATATCAACTCCCGGCGGAATGTGATATGAAAGCATTACTTTCTGTCCGGATTTTGTACATTGCTGAAAAACACTGTCAAGCCAGACAAGCTCTTCCATTCCCGGATCGATCAGCGAATCCCCGCATTGATTTATATATTTTGGAGAAAAGTAAATTGTGTTAAGCAGTATCATTTTGAAATTACTGATGCCGGGAAAATTCAGGACACAGTATCCGCCTTTAGAAAAGTCTCTGCTGAAATCAGGATTGAGACCATTAATGTTTACCATCGGCTCCCATTCTTCCGAAAGCAATTTAAGAAAATCCCCTGCAGGTGTGATCTTGTAATTACCGCAATAGTCATCGTTGTTTCCTACAGTCGGGTAGATAAGAGTATTCGGATAGAATTTCAGAATGTATGAAGTGATGAATTTGATTGCCTTTGCTTTAAAACTGTATAGCGAATCAATATTATCTATACCCGAATATTTATAGTATTCCTCACTGAAATCATGTCCCATAAAATCACCGGTGATAATAATAAAATCAGGATCGGGTATTCTCGAACTCATCTCTTCCATCGATGACTTGAACAATGGAAAATTGGAATCACTTCTGTATAAATTGATCTTCTGAACATTGGAATTCAAAAAAATACTTTCCCATTCGGTATAATCAGAATTGGTCAGATCATCTACAATAGTGCTGTCATAGAAAGGATCAAAGTGCAGATCGGAAAAGTTCAGGAACTTTTTGTCTGTTTTAATCTGAGCATTTGAAATGCCGGAACAAGTGAGCGCTAAAATTATAACTAAGTAAACTGCTTTTTTCATATTAACAGCAACTTAAGTTTTTCTAAAACAACAATCTATAAAGTTCTACTTCTTAAAATTTTCGTCTGAAATTATTTAAAATTTAAAATTTGAAATTAAATCAGGGCTGAATTTCCGAAATGAATTTATTGCTGTTATTGATCTGAAGCACCAGATCACCAAGATCAGTAATATCGTCGTAATTCAGATCGGTGTTTACGTATCCCAAAGTAAAATTCAATATGTCATTATAGATCAGATTCCCGTCCTTCAGATCAACCAGTCCGTCGTGATTCACATCTCCTGTATAGATCGACCATTCATTATTAGCAAAGACCATATTCGATCCCAGTGCCTGCGACTGTGATGAAGTAAAATCATAGACCAGATTGTTATTACTGAACTGCACAGGTGCGCTGCTCCAGGTAGTGACGGAATTTCTGTGCCGGACTGTTATATAGTAAGGCGTACCATTGACTGCATTGATGTATCTGAACAATCCTGATATACCCTGACCACCCAAACCTTTTTTCGACTCTATAATATTAAAAGGTGATACTGAATTTCTGAGTTCAACAGTGATCGTATCCTGAAGATAAAATCCTTCAAAGCTCATATGTAAATGAAGATCAGCTTTATCAAGAGGACGTATCCAGATCCCTGACTGCGATGTCCCTGCAACCAGATAATCATCACTTACAACCATTGAGTAAACTCCGTTTCCAGGAAAGCCGTCGGTCTGGTAATTAACCCAGTTGACTCCGTCATTCGTTGTCATGATAAGAGACGGATTTGTTGAGTTTGAAGCGATCGTAAGACTCGCAAAAAGTTTGTTGTCGGCAGAGACCATTGAAGAAAAATATTCAAAATTACTCAGAAGAAAATTTGTTGGGGAGAAAGTGTTTCCAAAATCTGTCGATGTATATATTCTGTCAATGCATCCTGCAAAGAGTTTATTGTTATAATAATACAACGCACGGATCGGACTTGTGCCGTCGGGATTAGCCGGAAGTCCGGCATTGGGGAGTGTGGACCAGTTTGCTCCGCTATTCTCTGAAAGCGCTACACCCTTTCTGCCACCTGCAAGAAATTTTCCGGGCAGATATTCATAAGTTTGCAGCAGTGGAAACTGTGTTCCTAAAGATAAATTTGTAAAGGTCTGACCGTTATTGGTTGAGAGTTTGTAACCTGTTCCCTGATTTACATAAAGAAAAACATTACTGTCACCCGGCACAGCCACACCGAAAACCCCTAAGAATTGTATACCGGCGTCATCAAGTGTCCAGGTCTGTCCGGCATCATATGATTTCAAAAGCCCGCTTTCATAAGTGCCTACAAAAATTGAATTGCCTCTCACTGCGATCGAAAAAACACCGCTGATCGAATAGCCTGTATTTACAAGGCTCCAGTTTAGCCCGTTATTGGAAGATGAATATATCTGCCCAATGTTGAGTATGCCAACAGACGTCCCGGCAAACAATTTTCCCTGACACTTTACTATAGATCTGACGAACATACCCGGTGTACTCAGAGCCTGTGACCATTGGGATCTTGATTCTGAATAAATAAATGCAAGACAGATTAGTATAATGTAATATTTCAGATTTTTCATTTTGTTAGTTTTTTTAATGTAACTTAGCAATGTTGATATGAAATTGCAAAGAAACAATTGTGATAATTGTGAGCATACTTTATTTTACAAAAAAAACTTCAGTCAAAGAAAAACAATTAGGTTTTATTAATTTAAATTTAACAGTCAGTTTCCTAATTTTAAAAAAAAAATCAAACAATTGGATAATATACGTTTCATTGTAATATTAAAAACCCTATCTAAGAAGGAGATCATAAAGTTTGAAGATTTTCTGAACTCACCTTATTTCAATAAAGGGAAAAAATACATTGCGAGATTTTTTAAAGTACTGAAAAAATATTATCCGGATTTCAGATCAGAGGAATTTCTAAAAAAAGAAATATATAAAAAGCTCTATCCGAAAGAGCCATACAGTGATCTGCGCTTCAGAAAACTTTCATCAGAACTTTATAAACTGCTGCTTGAATTTCTAGCTGCTGAAGAATTTTTTTCCGGAGAAACTGAATATGATTTGAAAGTATTGAGACAGCTTAATGACAGAAAACTCGGGAGTCTGTTCGAACAGGAGATGAAGACCATTCATAACTCACTTCAAAAAACTGATCTGCGCAATGACCGTTACAGTAAAAGTATGTATGAACTCATTTCAGCCGAGAAGTACTTTTATTTTCAAAGAAAGAGAAACCGTTCACTGGAACTCTATGACACTGAAATGATTTACTTTACGCGTTATGCAATGTTTTTATTTCTTTCGAAATATATTGAAAGAGCAATGGAGATCAGATTTTTCAGGGCTAAGCAATTCTCTTATCCGCTATTCAGAGAGATAATCAGTTTTCTGAAGAACAATGATTTCCTTGCAGATCCTGTCCTTCATCTGCTTTATCTTCAGCTTACGCTCTGTTTGAAGGATGATGACGAATGTTATTTCGAGTTAAGGAAGCTTTTAAAAAAGACTGAACATCTTATCGACAAGAATCAGTTGAAATTAGTATATACCATTCTTTCTAACTATGCTGCTGAGAGATCAGAAAAAGGTATTCCCGGTTTTCAGGAACAAATTCTTGATGTGAATCTGGAGATTATTAAAAAGGATCTTACAGAACAGTACATTTCAGGATTTTTATTCGTCAATATTGTGACGCTTTTTATAAAATTCAATAAGATCAGTGAACTAAGGAAATTCATTTCTGATAAATCAGATCTGTTGAATCCGGATATCAAAGAAGATATAATAAGTTACTGCCGGGCATGCCTGTCTTTTCAGGAAGGAGATCCTGAAAAAGCATTGAGATATTTGTCAAAAATAAATTTTGATCATTATCAGTTAAGATTCAGGATAAAGATTCTTACTCTGAAGATATTTTATGAAACAGAGGAATACGAATCAATATACTTTCTGACAGATTCTTTCAGGCACATTCTCAAAAGAGAAAAGGACATTCCGGAAAGTATTAAAAAAACCATATCATCTTTTTTAAAAATATTAAAACAACTTGCTGATATCAGATCCGGAAGCGGATTTCACAGAAAAAGTAAAACCGTTTTGATCAAAACAGGAGGCAATATTAATTTAAATATTGAGCTCCTTTCAAAAGAAATTGAAAAGTCTTCTCCAGCCGAAAAACACTGGCTTAAAGAAAAAATATCTGAATTCTGAAAATTTAATATATAGTTTTGTTTACTTTATCAGCAGCATAGATCTTGTTTCACTTTGCAATCCGAAAGTAAGTCTGTAATAATAAACTCCGCTTGACAGATCCCGAGACCGGTTGTTTGCCGTGAATTCTGTTTCATAAGTTCCGGCATTCTGTGAACTGTTTACCAATACCGCTACTTCATTTCCAAGCATGTCATAAACCTTAAGCGAAACAAATCCGCCTACGGGTAATGAGTATTTTATTTTTGTTACCGGATTAAAAGGATTAGGGTAATTTTGTGAAAGAGAAAAATCTTCCGGAACGGAATTATTTTCCGAAACGCCTACCATATTTCTCAGATCGAACATGAAACATCCCCTTCCGTAAGATGCTGCCATTAGAATTCCCGGACTTTCCTTAAATTTAAGATCTCTTACTTCTACATTCGGCATTCCCGTATTAAAATTAACCCAGCTTGCGCCGTCATCAGAAGATTTAAAAACACCGAGATCGGTACCGACAAAAAGCATTTGCGGGGAGGATTGTTTTTTTATGATCGAGTTGACTGCTATATTCGGAAGATTAGCAGTGATTGAAAACCAGTTCAATCCTCCGTTTGTAGTTTTATAGGCGTGTCTGTCCGGTGTAGCTCCACCGAATGTTGCATAGCAGATATCATCATTATCGTGATCAACCCAGAAATCAGATACATAAGGCAGACCTGAAGTGACAGACCAGTTGATGCCGTTGTCAGTTGTAATCAGGATCTTACCATTGCTCGTGCCAAGATAAATTTTATCAATATTACTTTTACTGATTCCGATAGCCGAGACATTTCCGTTGATGATATCTGTTGAAGCTATCTGAGTCCAGCCTGTTGATGAGGAAGCTGTCTGTACAGATGTAGTCTTCCATACATCTGCTCTTCCGAAGACAATCGTATTATGATCACCCGGTGCCATTTCATAAGGATTGTAAAACAGACCGCCGCTGGATCCACCCGGAGTGATATTGGTAAAACTTACTCCGAAATCTACAGACCTTTGAATCGATCCGTTTACATACTGACCGTAAACATAATTTGTATTCACCGGATCGACTATTGTATAGCCCCCGTCACCGGTTGTTCTCTGAACCCACAAGAGTCCCATATCATTACTGGTCTGCTTGTTGTTATCCTGACATCCTCCGTAAAGTAAATTGATATTGGTCGGATCATAATCAGCACTTACATATTGAAGTGTAGAGATCTTTGCATTAAGATCATCCCATGTATTTGCATTATCAAAAGAAAAATAAACACCTCCGTCAGAGCAACAATACAGGACTGTCCCGTTATATGCTAAATAATGAATATCGGCGTGAGAAAAGTTCAGGGTGTTAGTGGTAGACCATGTGGATTTTTTAGTAAGTGTAACTCCGCCGTTAGTCGATACATAAACATCCAGACCTGCAACAACCACGCCATCCGGATTTCCCGGTATTACAGCTACGGCATTATCATACCATCCCTGTGAACTCATATAGTTGGTTGTCGAATTTTGAACTGTCCAGTTCAGGCCTGCATTAGTTGTTCTGTACAGACCAAACAAAGCACCGCTTGTTCCTGCTATACTTGCATATAATATATTCGGATTATCAGGTGAAATAGCAAGCTGTGTTCTCCTGCCCGAAGATAAATTTGATATTGCTGACCAGATCAGTCCCGAATTAGTTGTTTTTAAAATTGAACTTTGTCCGGAACCTGTGCTTACATATAATATATTAGGGGAAACCGGATCAATCACAAGAGAAGTAAAATTACCTGACATTAAATTTAACCAGTTAATACCTGCATTTGTAGATCTGAATACACCGAGATTACCAGCAGCAAAAACAATATTCGAATTAGAAGGATCGACGACGATCTTTCCTGTATATAAACCGGTCTGTGAAGCAGTTGAGATCTGGATCCAGTTAAGACCGGCATTAGTCGACTTATAAATTCCGTCACCGTACTGACTGTCACCGGAATAGTTCAGCTCACCCGTACCGTAATAAAGAATATTTGGATTATTCGGATCAATGGCTATATCACCGCTTGCTATAGAACCCAGATTATCAGTGAGCGCTGTCCAGTTAATGCCGCCGTCGGTTGTTTTCCACACACCGCCCTGCGCAGCAGCTATATAGAAAACATTCGGATCTGTCGGATGGAAGGCAATGCTGTTTGTTCTTCCGGAAATATAATTATCATTAGTCCTGCCGTAAAACATCCCTGTGGGGTTGACGCTTTGCCAGCCTGTAAAAGAAGTCGGGCTGTTTGAAATATTCCTGTCTTCCGGGATATTCCTCATTTGTCTGACCGCGTTTTCATAAGTGTTTTTTGGTAAAACTTTTCCCGGACCCCCTGCGCGTTTGAGAAGTTTGAACTCTTCCCGCTGAAGGATACTTTCGCCGGATTCGTTTTCGTTGTCATCATTCTGAGAGTAACAGGTACCATAAATAAATGTAAAAGTAAATATAAGACACAGCAATTTAATTGTGTAAAGCTTCATTGATAAATTTTTTATTTGACAAATTTAACTTTATTAATTTTATGAAACTATAATAAAATGTTAATATTTATTTGCATTATATGAAACAATCACTTCTCTATCTCGTTAGGTTTAAACAAAACCAACCCGACTTTCCATTAATTAAACTCAAAGATCATGAAAACAAAAATTACCATTTCTTTACTTTTCTCATTTTTGATATTATTATCAAACATTTCTTTTACACCGGATTTATTCGCCTACGCTGAGGGATACGAGATGCTTGTCACAAGCAGGAATACTCATTCCATAAAAAGATTTAATGGAACGACCGGAGAATTTATTGATGATTTTATTGCCGCAGGAGCAGGCGGACTGAATTCAGTTATTGATATTGACGAAGCTCCTGATGGAAATATTATTGTCTCGGGCAGAGGTAACACAAGTCTTCTTTTGTTTGATAAAGAGACAGGTGAATTTATAAAAACATTTACCAGTGGTTACAGTCTGGATAATCCAACAAAAATTGCTTACGGACCGGACGGTTATATATATGTAAGTCAGTGGGGAACCGTTGGCAGAGAAGTAGTCCGATTCGACGGAACTACAGGAGAATTCATTGATGTTTTCACACCGCCTCTCGATAGGCCGTCAGATAAAACATGGGACAGCAACGGAAATTTATATGTAGCATGTTTTGGATCACAGGACGTAAAGAAATTTGATACCGATGGAAATCTGATCGGAGTATTTACCGAAGCGGGACATATTCTTGGTCCTACAAATCTGTTTTTTGACGGAAACGGACACTTGCTGGTAGTTGACTGGAATCTTGGATCTGTTCTGAGGTTTGATTCTGAAACCGGCGCTTATATTGACGTTCTCATAAGCGGATTTCAGAATGCCGAAGGCTTTTCAATCGGACCGGACGGAAATATATATATTTGTGACTGGACTTTAAATCATGTAAAAAGATTTTCCCCTGATGGAAATTTAATAGATGTTTTTGCTGCCGGAGGAAATATGCTGGCTCCAAACGGCATCATGTTCCGTGAAGTAAGTTCTACTTCAGTAAATCAAAATGAATTGGAAGTGGCAAGCAGTTTTAAACTGCATCAGAATTATCCCAATCCGTTCAACCCTGTAACAAATATTAATTTTGAAATAGCAAAAAGATCCGAAATAAAGATCACTGTTTATAATATGAACGGAAAAGAACTGGAAACTTTATTTAACGGAATTAAAGAAGCCGGCAGTCATACTGTAACCTGGAATCCTCTGAACAGTGAAGCTGATTTCTCTTCGGGAATTTACTATCTGAGATTAGATGACGGAATCCGGTTCAGAAATATTAAAATGACTTACTTAAAATAATGTAATCTATAATCACATTTTTCCTTTCAAATATAGCGTCAGGATAAAAGACTTCAATGCTGCCTGACGCTATTCAGTTTAATGCATTCTATAATTCATAATAATTCTCTTTTTTAAAACTAATAAGATTCTGCTGATAGTACAATTTCTAAAAAATGTTCTTTTCACCCAGCCAAGGATAATATTTAATCCCTCCCTTAAAGAAATTCTGCCGGCAAAGACTTTTCATCAAGTTCCAAAAATATCATTTTATTAATGAACAATAATATTTAAATTGCAGACTTATGGCACGAATAAATATTACTATCGTAGACGCTACAGGCAATAAAGAACAACAGGCAACCCTGCCTGATGATGCATCTGTTAAAAGGATCATGGAAGTTCTGCTTCCAAAAATGAAAATGCCTCTTACAGGTCCTGACGGCGAACCGCTATCATACAAATTTCATCATAAAGCATCGGGAAAGCAACTTACCGAATCTCAAACGCTCGCTGAAGCAGGTGTTAAGGAAGGCGATGTGCTCAGACTTCATCCGGAGATCACTGCAGGATCCTGATCTTTTACCATTCATTTAAAATTTCTTATTTATTTTAATAATTCAAATTTGATAAATTAATTTTTCTGTGTTAATTTATTTCTTAAATATTCATATTAATACTTAATACTTAATACTTAATACTTAATACTTAATACTTAATACTTAATACTTAATACTTAATACTAAATGTCTTTAGAAATCACCGACGACCGGTATTCCCGATTGGAACTCATTACCTGGTGGGATCAGGAAATATTAAAGAATGCAAGAATTCTTGTAGTCGGATGCGGCGCGCTTGGAAATGAGATCGTAAAGAATCTGGCAATGCTCGGTATAGGAAATATAAGCGTTGTGGATATGGACAAGGTAGAAGAGAGTAATCTCACAAGGAGCATATTGTTCAGAAAAGAAGATGAAGGAAGATCAAAAGCTGAAGTGATCTGTGAAAGAGCCAAAGAGGTCAACGAAGACATCAGCATAAATTATTTTGACGGTAATATTTTTAATTTCGGTCTCGGAGTTTTTAAAAATTATGATCTTATTATCGGAGGACTGGACAACCGTGAAGCAAGGCTTTTTATAAACCAATCCTGCTGGAAAGTAAGTAAGCCGTGGATCGACGGCGCCATAGAGGTTCTGACGGGAGTTGCCCGGATGTTCATTCCGCCTGACAATGTCTGCTACGAATGCACGATGTCTGAGATTGATTATAAACTTATTAATAAAAGAAAATCGTGTATGTTACTCGGACTCGATGAGATCAATGAAGGTAAAATCCCGACCACTCCTACAATCGCTTCGATAATTGCAGGCGTTCAGGTACAGGAAGCAATAAAGTATCTTCACAAAAGAGAGGATCTGAAATGTCTTAACGGGAAAGGTTTCATTTTTAACGGAGGGAATAACGATTCTTATATAATAGAATATCAGAAAAATGAAGAGTGTCCTTCTCATTATACATTTGAAAATATTAAAAAGATAAACAAGAAATTTTCCGAAGTAAAATTCAGTGATGTGCTGGAGTTTGGTAAAGAGCATTTTAAGGATGAAGATTTTAATATCGAATTCAATAATGAAGTTGTTTACGAATTAACCGATGACTCCGGCGGAAAAGAAATTGAAGTAAAAGAGTATTATGCAAATCAGAATCTTATGTCGGTCAAAGATGTAAAACTTGATGACGGAAGTATATTGAAGATCCGTTCATTTCATAATCTTAAAACCGGCTCGCCACTTTCGGAAAAGCTGAAGGATAAAAAACTTACAGAACTTAAACTGCCTTTTAACGATATATTGATCTTAAGAAAAGGCGTTGATGAAATTCAGATAGAATTTGAGTATGATGAAATATTCAGAACTATTTAACATTCCGGTAAAAGATCTTTACGGTACCTATATAAAAAACAAAACCCAATTACAGGCATTTACGATTTCATAAAAAATAAAACCTGTCCATATTGTCAGTCCCGGTTAAAAGAGGGAGCTGACTTCACTGTCTGTTCTCATTGCGGCACTCCTCACCATACCGAGTGCTGGGAAGAAAACGGCGGCTGTACCACCTATGGCTGTCTCAACAATCCTAACACGGAAAACAAGATCGGGATTGGTTCCGATAGCATGGTGGGATCAGAAGATGTTGGTAATGAGACAGTTGATTCACTGAGGGCATCGCTCAGAACACCGTCCGGAGCTGATCTGATAGATTGTCCAAACTGTAAAACTAAAATAGATTCTGAATCTGTTTATTGTAAAAACTGCGGTTTTAATGTGATTGAAAATAAATTTGATGACGATAAATCAGATAAAGGAGGCGCAGATGACAAGGAAGAATTTGAAAAAGAATTTAAGAAACGATACAAAAAAAAGATAAGTATTACCCGTAAACGATTCATATTAACTGCTTTCAGTTTTGTCGTTCTTTTTTCTGTAGTCGGATATCTTCTGTACTTTTCAGTAAATAAGCTGAATGTTTATTTTTCATCTGATGAATATAAGATAAGGAATACAATTGATAACTGGAAAGATGCATGGCAGGAAAAAAATATAAATAAGTATAAAAAATACCTGACTGATGATTATACATATTATGGAAGTGACGGACGAAAGGTAGATCTCACAGAAAAACTTGAAAGGATGGAATATACTTTTAAAAATTATGAATACATTAAGATCGGTATTTCGGATTTTGAATTTGTAAAAGATTCGGTATTCACGGAGAATGACAGGAAAGTTCAGTTCAGTGAAAAATACGAGTCGGACAAATTCAACGAAGAAGGTCTGAAGATATTAAGGTTGTTCAAAGGTGAAGAGACGAATGGTGAGTGGAAGATTTACAGGGAAATATTTAAAGAAAAATAGTATTAGGTATTAGGTATTAAGTATTAAAAAATAGTTATAATTTTCTTACCCAATACCCAATACCCAATACCCAATACCCAATACCTAATACCCAACACTGTTTAAACAAAAAAGAAATACGAGATCAGCAATCCGATGACCAGTGTGAGACCGAACATCATATTCAGCTGGGCAGTCATCATAATGTGTTTGGTTCCGTATTCAAATCTCTCCAAGCCGTCCGGCGGAAAGTCTGCTGACATTTTTACTATCTTCAGAGCAAGCGGCAAAGTTATGAGTGAAAGCAATGAAAACAATGGCAGCATTTTCAGCACTACAAATACTATAAGTATCAGATAGGCTCCGAGTATCATTCCGTAGAACAACTTTATGGATGTCTTTTCACCTACCAGAATCGGAAGTGTTTTTACACCAAACTTTCCGTCGAATTTAATATCACGGATATTATTTGAATGAAGAATAGCATCTATCAGTAAACCTATCGGGATCGAAAACAAGAGCGGCATGTAAGAAAATTCTTTGGTCTGAACTATATAAGCGCCAAGTGTCATTCCGAGACCAAAAGAAATTATAACCTGAAGATCTCCCAATGCTTTATATTTTAATGCAAGAGGTTTAGCAGTATAGAATATTGCTGAAAGCAAACCGAAAAGAGTCAGATAGATTATCCAGACACCTGCGACTGTATAAAGATAAACACCTATTAGTGAAGCAATCAGAAGCGAAACTACCGCTGCTGTTTTCATTTGTTTCATGCTGACGAGACCCATAGAGATCACCATTGAGCCTCCGTGAGGAATACCGAGTTCTTTGTCTTCTTTATCTATGCCTTTTTCGAAATCATAGATATCGTTGATAATATTCGTTCCTACCTGCACCATTATGCATCCTATCAGGCAAAGTATGAAATTTAAAAAACTAAAATCCAGACCGGGATTTAATAATACTGCAAGAACGGATCCGAATAAAACGGGAATAATAGAGGCCGGGAATGAATAGGCTCTTGCGGCCATCATCCACAGGCCGAAACCTTTTGGTGGAGCTGTATTTTCTGACATATTAAAATTAAATTTAGCAAAATTACGAAAACTAATTTATAAAAAACATAGAATTAATATCTTGCAAAACGAACTGAATAATCTATTTAATATTAAAAATTTTAATTTAAAAATTTACCGCTGCCAATGATCTTCACTTTCTCAAAAAATTCTTCACGGGAGTTTGATACAGGGAAAGGAACTTCCGGAACAGACACATCTAAAAATTCACATAAAGGCAGCCATCCTGATCTTACATCGAAGACCAGCAGTTTATCTTTTGGGATGGTCCTGATCACATCTTCAGTATGAAAATTAAATTCTGAAATTACTTTATCTTTATTTTTAAGATCTTTGCCAAATTCAAGTTGTGACAATTTTCTGTTATACATTAGAACGGGAATTCTTTTCATAGCCTGAATGGAGAAAGGGAGATGAACAGCAAGCTTCAGGATATTCCGGGAAAAGGGATTTCCCGCCGGAAAGATGGTGGCTGATGCGCTTTTATACCATTCTTCCGGATCACGTATTGTATGAATTATTTTTGCGTCAGGATAATAGGTAGAAATTTTTTTATAGTATCTTGCCACAGGGTAGTCAACTGCTGAATTATATCCGTTGAACAGTTTATCCCACTCAACGTTTTCCCCTTTTTCCGCATCATTGAAAAACTTAACACCCGAAGGATTCTGATATAATTCAGTCATGTGATAACACTTTCCGAAGCCGAGAATCTCGAGAGCGAGTTTTAGAGAAAAAGTGCCTGTTCTGCCGAGACCGGAGCCAATGATCTTAAGCGACATAAAGTTAAAATAAAAATAAATAAAAAAAAGCGGAGTCTGTTAAACTCCGCTTTGAATATAAAACGATAGAAATAAAATTTCTAATTATTAATTTTCAATTTCTTATTTCTAATTAAAAAGTGGGCAGGGCCGGAATTGAACCGGCGACACACGGCTTTTCAGGCCGTTGCTCTACCAACTGAGCTACCTGCCCTGGTATTAAAATTTACAGACTCTCAACTTACCATTTTTAATGATTTTTATCAATCTAAATTTATTGCAATAAAATAAATAAAGCATTGCTTTATGTTTTATAATATCAGTATTTATATTATTTAATGGCTCTGATAAAAGCTAACTTCTTCCTGATTTCAGAGTGTTAATGTTAAAAATAATAACAGAATATAATCTTCTGAAAAACAACAGCACTTTCTAACCTGTCATTCACTGCTAGGTAATGTCTCAAAATTAAATAAATGATCTTACCACAAAGGAACGAATCTGAAACGTCGGAACAAAGATTAATACTTTTAAACATTTTTCTTAGTGTCTTTGTAACTTGATGGTGGAGAAAGTAACATTTCTAAGTAAACGATTTTGACTAAGTTGTTTTAAAACAACACTGTCCAAAACGTTTTAGAAAATTATAGAATAAATTTCAACTATACTCAGATTTACCTTCTTTCTTTTGAACGATCAAAAGAAAGAAGCAAAGAAATCCGCCACGGCGGACGCCCGTCCCGAGTACTTGGGAGATTCAAAAATTTGAACAGATAATTATATAGATTAGCATTTATTGTTAAAACTTTTTTGCTTATTTGAAAATCTTATGGTCATTATTGTATTTAATTAATATCCCCTTCATATAATTAGCAGGAAAAAATCAATCTAAATTACTAACTTTCAGACAACTCAAATCAAAATTATCATATGAAAACAAAAACTTACAAAAGTTCTTACATTTTCAAATCAGTATTGTTTGCTTTACTTCTAACTTTCGTTCTGGTTTTTCAGGGACAGAATTATTCTCATATCTTTGATGATGATAATCCGGATATAGAGCAGCCAACTCTTGAATCTTATCTTTCTTATCAAAACAGCAGAAATAATAACAGTAATAATTCTCCTGCCGTTGTGACAATTAACGGCTATGATAATTTTGATATCGGCATAGACAACTGGGAGCAGAATGCAACATCTCATCCCGATAATCTGAACTGGATCTTCTTCGGAGCAAATGCAAATCCTCAGAATGCACGTCTGACTACAAACGGAGGGCAAAACTGGATATTAAACAATCCGGCTTACCATTCATCCACTTGCTGCGATCCGTGGACAAGTTATACCGGTAACGGTATTCTTATTTATGCTTCGGGTGTAAACGGACAGTATGTTTACCGTTCAACTAATAACGGTTTGACCTGGGGACCGCCGATTCTGACAGTTTCCGGTAATGACAGAAATCACGTTTCAGCAGAATATACAGGCACAGGTCCTTATGCAAATTATGTTTATGCAGGCATTACTCCGGGAAATTTCGGAAGAAGTACTGATGCAGGTCTTACATGGACAACAACCTTTACTCCGAGTAATACTCAGCCCGGATGCTATATTGCTGTCGGACCAAACGGCGCAGTTAATGGCGGATGCGTTATTTATGTAACAAATACAGGTTCCACTACATCCCGGACATATAATTTCTACAGATCCACAGACGGAGGCTCAACTTTTACGGCAATGTCCAGTCAGAATTTTGTTGGTTGGGTGGGTTCATTGAATACAGCCGGAAGATTTGTTATTAATGGAGCAAGAACCGCTCCTCATCCGAAGATCGCAATGGATAACAGTGACGGTCCTTACAGAGGGAGACTTTATTTAGTTTACGCAACCAACGACCCTCCCGGCAACGGTAACAAGCCGGATGTATGGCTCATATA
>JAGQWH010000069.1 GCA_020437545.1 Ignavibacteriota bacterium | reverse complement strand
CGGAAATGAAAGATGATAATTCTCAAACACCGGAATGGACTCTGAATGTAAGCGGAAAAATTTTCAGGCGGGCGGGAAATATTACTACTGATAATATCGATATTGAAAATTTAAAAACTGAGTTTAAGAATAAAATTGAGACTGAAATATTTTATAGTGAGACAAGAGCTGATGGAATTGAATATGACGGTAATTTTAAATTACTGAATAATTTATTTGTTAAAGATAATTCTTCTTTCGCAGAAATTAATGCAACCGATGAAATAGTTTCGCAATTTAAAGACTATCTTTTCCATCCTGTATTGATGGATGCTTGTCTGCACACTTCATTTGCGCCATTGCTCGGACAGATGAATCCCGAACTTATTTATCTCCCTATCGGAATAAATTCTATTAACATTTATGGTAATGCTGAAAAAGATATCTGCAGTTTACTGGAGTATGATTCTATTAAAAAAAAAATATTTTAATTGCAAAATTAAAAGTTTATTCTGCTGACGGAGATCTGATAGCTGAAGCGACGGGTATTCAGATGAAGAATGTTACTAAGCAGGATTTCCTTGAAGCGCAGGATAATTATCTGAAAGACTGGCTTTATGAAGTTGTGTGGGAAAGACAAGATACAGACACTGTTAGTGAAGAGACATTAATTACACACAATGTAAAAGCTATAAAGGAAAAGTTCGAATCTATTATCGAAGACAAAATAGAAGAGAATCATTTAGTTCTTTATAAAAAAGCCATAGATAAAGTTGAAGGGCTGAGTATTGATTATACTGCAAAAGCATTCGAAGATCTAGGGTTTAATTTTCAGATTGGGAAGAAATTTCAGAGTAATGATTTAATCAAACAGTTTAAGATCACAGATCAACATAAAAAATTATTAGGAAGACTTATTGCAATACTTGAAGAAAGTGAAATAATTAAAAGATTAAATGATAGTAAAAATGAATGGGAAGTTATAAACATTCCTGATACAGGAAAGATCAAAAGCAAAATTGAAAGAATTAAGATACAGGGATTAGATGCGAAGGCTGAGATGGAATTGCTTTTCAAATGCGGAAGCTCTCTTGCTGATATAATGACCGGTAAAAAAGATCCGTTGCTGTTGCTGTTCCCTGAAGGTGATCTCGGACAGCTTACGGAACTGTATGAAAGATCGCCTGCATTTATTACTATGAACAGTCTGGTTAAAGATATTGGAGCGCAGATCACTGACAAATTATCCGGAGATAAAAAACTAAAGATACTCGAGATCGGAGCAGGTACCGGTGCAACAACATCCTTCATTCTTAAACATCTGAAAAACAGTAATACAGAATACGTTTTCACTGATGTATCACAACTGTTTTTAAATAAAGCAAAAGATAAGTTCAAAGATTATAAAAATATTGTATTCAGAGTTTTAGATATTGAAAATGATCCGTCAATACAAGGCTATGCGTTAAATGACTTTGATATAATAATTGCATCAAATGTTATACACGCGACCAAAGATCTGAAACAATCTCTTGCAAATGTAAAGAAGCTTTTGAAAACGGAAGGAATGCTGATATTAACCGAAGCAACTTCAAAGCAGAAGTGGGTTGATCTTGTATTCGGTCTGACCGAAGGCTGGTGGAGATTTGAAGACAGTGAACTCAGACCGGACTATGCATTATTAAATGAAATACAGTGGAGAGAATTGTTAACAGATTCAGGATTTAATGAGACTGAAGTTATTTCCGTAAATGGTAAAAAGGAAATTTCTCTAACTTCGCAATCAATTATTCTTTCTAAAAACAAAGAAGAATCAGATAAGAAATATCTGATATGTTCGGATGACAGTGATTTTGGTGATCTATTGAAAAATGAAATTACCGCATCCGGTAATAAAGCAATTCTGTTAAATTCAGAAAAAGAATTTGTTGATTTTTTAAGTAAAGAAACTGATTTTAATAATCAGGATAAAATTATATTTTATTCTAATTCCGATGGAGATAACACAAATGAGATTTCACACTATACAATAAATTATTTATTAACCATTCTTCAATCGATTAAAGGCGCTCCTAATTTAACAATAATCACAAAAAATTCTCAGCATGTAATTTCCGGAGATACTACGGAAGGTTATGCTGATTCCCCTCTCTGGGGATTCGGAAAAGTAATTGCTATCGAACATCCTGAATTGAATTGTAAAAGAATAGACTTAGACATTAATAATCAATCAAATGCAAAGCTGATCATAGATGAAATAAATTCTTCTGATTCGAATTCAGTGGGTGAGATTGCTTTTAGAAATGGCAAAAGATTTAAAACCCGTCTGAAGCGAGCTTCATCCCGGTCTGAAAGTAATATAACAATTGACAGCAACGGAACCTATTTAATAACCGGTGGCACGAAAGGTCTGGGGCTTTTATTTGCAAAGTATCTCGCCGATAACGGTGCAAAGCATTTAGCTTTGATCTCAAGAGGAGAAGTTCCGGATGAATCAATAAATGATTTGGATGCTATAAAATCCAACGGCGTTGAAATCAACATTTACAAAGCTGATATAACTGATAAAATTGAACTTAAGAAAGTCATAGATCTCATTAACAAAGCAGGACATAATCTGAAAGGAATTATTCAAAGTACCGGAGTTCTGGATGATGGTGTAATTTCCAATCAGACAAAAGAAAAATTTGAAAAAGTATTCGGTCCAAAAGTTCAGGGTACATTAAACCTCAGCGAACTTACCGGCAACCGTAAACTGGATTTCTTTATAATGTTCTCATCAATAGCATCTGTACTTGGTTCAGCCGGACAGGCAAACCATTCCGCTGCAAATGCTTTCCTTGATTCATTTGCTTATTACAGAAGATCAAAAGGTTTACCGGCTCAGACAATAAACTGGGGTGTATGGTCGGACATCGGATCGGCAGCAAACATAGGCGCAGATAAGCAGGAGAAGATCCCAGGATTGAAAGTGATAACTCCTGAGATAGGTTTAAAACTTTTTGATAAAATATTCAGAAAAGATTTCATTAGAGCCGGTGCTTTCGGAATGGACTGGAAGAAGTTTACAGAGAAAAATTATTCTAAACAGTTATCTGATTTTGTATCAGAGCTTATTCCGGAAGATATAACTGATGAGGATGAATATAAAACAGTTAAGTCAAAAAAGACAAATATTTTAGAGGATCTTAAAAATTCGAACGAAGCTGATCACAATTCTATTCTTACAGAATATTTCCGGAGATTGATCTCCGGAATACTTGGGCTTAAGAATTCGGATCTTGATCCTGATGTACCTCTGAATTCGATTGGACTGGATTCGCTTATGGCAATTGAGTTAAAAAACAGAGTTAACATTGAGCTGGGAGTCGATCTCAATCTTGTTAAATATATGGAAAGTACTAACATACAATCTTTAGCTGAAGAACTTAAGATTATTTTATCTGAAAAAAACTCCAATGATCCAAATGCAATTGAAACAGGTGACAACATTATTACAGAGATCTCAGAAGAAGAAAAAGCAAGAAAACTTTTAGAAGACATTGATAATTTATCAGAAGAAGAAATAGAAAAACTTCTGAATAACGGATAGTGATTTAATAATTAAATTTTTTAATAAACTGATCTGAACTCAAATACAAAAAATACTGAATTAACGCCTGCGGAAAAGCTTGCACTACTTAAAAAGCAACTCATAGAAAAAGCCGGCAAGGAAACTTCCATTCATCCACTGTCTTACGGACAGAAGGCATTATATTTTTTATATCTGAACGATCCCGAAAGTCCTGCTTATAATGTTGCTTTCACTGCTAGGATTTTATCTGAAGTTAATATTAACTCATTCCGGAAAGCTCTTCAAAGACTTATAAACAGACACCCTTGTCTAAGAACAAATTATTTTGTAAAAGACGGGACGCCGGTTCAGGAAATACACGGGTATAAGGAAGTTTATTTTGAGGAAATCGATGCATCCGGTCTGAGTGAAACTGAATTGAAGGGAAAAGTTAAAGATACAAGCCGAAAACCTTTTGAACTTGAATCAGGAGATCTCTTAAAGACTTTTCTTTTTAAGATCTCTGACGATGAATATGTTTTATTAATTTCAGTTCATCATATAGCAAATGACGGTTTTTCTATGTCAGTGCTTTTGAATGAACTTAAATATTTTTATGAAATTGAAACAGGAAATAAGCATGAACCTCTACCTTCATTACAACACAAATATACTGACTACATAAAAGAACTTGATGAATTTATAAATTCTGACAAAGGTAACATTGAATGGAAATACTGGGAAGAGGAACTCAGCGGTGAACTTCCTGTCTTAAACTTACCAACTGATAAAATTCGTCCCGCTTCTCAGACATTTAACGGAAGTACGGAATATTTTCATCTGGAACCGGAGCTTGTAAATAAATTAAAAAATCTTGCCCGGGAAGAAGGCACTACTTTGTTTGTAACTCTTTTAAGCGCATATGAAATATTTCTTCACAGATATACAGGTCAGGACGACATAATAGTAGGCACACCGACTTCAGGCAGGTTCCACACAAAATTTGAAAATATAATTGGTTACTTTATAAATCCGGTTGCCATCAGAAGCAACTTTGAAGGTGATCCGCTATTTAAGGATTATTTATCACAGGTAAAGAAAAAAGTTCTGAACGCAATCACAAATGAGGATCTTCCGTTTTCATTGATTGTTGACAGGCTTCATCTCAAACGAGATCCATCAAGGTCAGCAGTCTTTCAGACATTCTTTGGATTGCAGAGGCTTACAGGATCTGATAATCTTCAGGAAATAATTGTTCCCGGAAATAAGAATGCTAAAGCTAAATGGGGCAAACTCGAACTCACACCTTTTGAAATATCACAGCAGGAAGGACAGTTCGACCTCACTCTTGAATTTGCAGAAGGTAAAGATATTTTCTCCGGAGCTTTTAAATTTAATACCGATCTTTTTGAAAGGGAAACTGTCAGAGAGATGGCAGTTAATTTTAATAATCTTCTTAACAGCATTGTAAAAGGCAAAGATAAAAAGATATCTGAACTTGAACTGCTTTCACCGGTAGAGAAAGATCTAATTTTAAATAAGTGGAATCAAACTGATTTTGAATTCAGTGAAATGGATCTTCTGCATAAACTTTTTGAAAAGCAGGCAGAGAAGACACCGGATAATATTGCATTAATTTTTGAAGATGAGAGTATAAACTACCGTGAGCTAAATCAGAGATCAAATCAGCTTGCAAATTATTTAATAAAACTTGGAGCCGGTCCGGGAACATTAATCGGATTATGCGTCGGCCGTTCAACCGAAATGGTGATCGGATTACTCGGCATTCTCAAATCCGGCAGCGCTTATATTCCTATCGATACTGATTATCCGAAAAGCCGCATTGAGTATATGTTAAATGATTCAAATGCAAAGATCGTCATTACGCAAAAGGAAATAGCAGACAGACTTTCTATTGATAAGACAAACATTCTGTTATTAGAAGATGCTGTTGATGAAATTCACAAAGAAAATGAAAGTAATCCGGATACAGATATTGATTTGGAATATCCGGCTTACGTAATTTACACTTCCGGTTCGACCGGAGCTCCGAAAGGTGTTATAATTTCCCATAGATCCATATCAAATCATATGCTATGGATGAAAGAGATTTTCAAGCCGGATGAAAGTGATAGTGTTTTACTGAAGACACCGTTTAGTTTTGACGCTTCGGTGTGGGAATTTTATCTGCCCCTTATTACCGGCGGTAAACTTGTCGTTGCAAAACCCGAAGGTCATATGGACATGCCGTACCTTACGGAAACTATAATTAAAAATAATATTACTTTTCTTCAGCTTGTCCCCTCTTTGCTCAGAATGCTTTTAGATGAAAAAAACATTACAGCCTGTAAGAGTCTGAAAAACATATTCTGCGGAGGTGAAGCACTTACTTATGATCTTCAGGAAAAAATGTTTTCGAAACTTGATGTAAACTTTTATAATCTTTACGGACCGACTGAAGCGACTATTGATTCGACATATTTTAAATGTGAAGGGAATTACAAAAGCAAAACATTGCCAATAGGAAGACCGGTTTATAATGCAAAAGCTTTTATACTTGATAAGTACCGGAATCCTGTTCCTGCCGGTGTCCCGGGAGAACTCTATCTCGGAGGCGTTAATATTGCTAAAGGTTATCTGAATAATCCTGTACTGACCAATGAAAAATTTTCAGATGATAATTTTAGTGAATCCGGAACAGGAAAATTATACAGGACGGGAGATCTTGCAAAATATTTAAAGGACGGAAATATTGAGTTTCTGGGAAGAGCAGATCATCAGGTAAAGTTCAGAGGATTCAGGATCGAGCTTGGTGAAATTGAGACAAGACTTTCTGAACATGAAGCCATTAAAAATTCTGTAGTGATAGTCAGGGAAGATAAACCCGGAAATCAGAGATTAACTGCTTACATTGTATTTAATGAAAACAGAGCTGTTGGTCCGGATGAATTGAAAGATCATTTAAGAAATTTGTTGCCGGCTTATATGATACCTTCCGACTTTGTGATATTGGATAAGATTCCTCTTACACCAAATTTGAAAATAGACAGAGATGCATTACCCGAACCAGATGTAATTGAATTAAGCTCTGATAACATAGTATTACCAGAATTGCCAGTTGAGAAAATATTACTGAAGATTTGGAAAGAAATACTCGGCGAAGAAAATATCGGTATAAAAGATAATTTTTTTAATCTCGGCGGTGACTCTATTATAAGCATTCAGATAATTTCAAAAGCAGGACAGGAAGGAATTAAAATTACACCGAGACAGATGTTTAAGTATCAGACCATTGCTGAACTTGCAGCAGTAGTCGAATATAAAGACAGTGAAACTAATTCTGATGAGAATATTACCGGTGAAATTCCGATGACTCCAGCACAATTCTGGTTCTTTGGTAAAGAATTAGCTCTGCCTGATTTTTATAATCACTCAATGCTGCTTAAAGTACCAAAGGATTTAAATGAAAGTCATCTGATAAAAGTGTTTACTGAAATTGCAAAGCATCATGATGGGTTGAGATCTAAATTCATAAAAGATCAAACCGAGTGGAAACAAATAATTCCGGAGCATGATAACATGGTTCAGAATATTTTCAGTGCAAAAGAAATTAAGAACAGTGATATTGAGCAACTTGAAAAAGATATATTTGGATTGCAAAGATCAATAGATCTAGAGAATGGAATTCTGATCAAAGCCAGATTATACAGGCTGGAAGATACTGATGAGGACAGACTGTTGATAATAATTCACCATCTGGTCACTGATGGTATTTCATGGAGAATATTTCTTGATGATATTTATAACGGGTACACACAATTATTGAAAGGTAAAGAGATCAGATTCAGATCAAAGACTACTTCACTGAAGTCATGGGGAGAGTTAATTCAGGAATATTCCGATTCGGAAATGCTGGCAGAAGAAAAAAGTTACTGGTTAAAATTAGCAGAAGAAAATTTTTCAAATATCCCTTCAGACTTTTCTCAAAGCAAAAAAATGAACACAGTTGGATCATCAGATACAATCACCATCGAGATTGATGAAGAGCATACAGAATTATTGCAGAAGGAAGTTCCGAAAGCTTACAATACTCAGATCAATGAAATTCTTCTGACAGCTCTTATCATGGCATTCAATAAATGGAGCAATGAAAATAAATTGATTGTAGATCTTGAAGGACACGGAAGAGAGGAATTATTTGAAAATACAGATCTGTCAGGTACAATAGGCTGGTTTACATCTATTTATCCTGTATTGCTGACTACTTTTAACAGGAACAGCAATAAGGAGGAAATTGCAGAGACCATTAAGTCAATTAAAGAAAGTTTAAGAAAAATACCCGGCAAAGGATTTGGCTTCGGTATACTTAAGTATTTAATCAAAGATAATAGCATTAAAGAAAAGCTGAAATCAATGCCTGACCGTGAAATCATTTTTAATTATCTGGGACAGTTTGATGAAAATATTTCCAAAGGTTCAGATTGGAAGACCGGAAAACAATCCCTTAAACTCAGTCAGCACAAAGAAAACAAAAGAGATCATCTGATAGAAATAAACAGTCTCATCAATGAGGATAAATTAAAAATGGATTTTGTGTATAGTACAAATTTTCACAGAAAAGAATCTATTGAATTATTTTCAGATTTATACAAAGAGTCACTTGAAAAATTAATTGCTCACTGTACAGATGATGATACGGGAGGAGTAACTCCTTCTGATTTTTCATCATCAGGTTTAAATCAGCAGGAGCTGGATAATTTACTTGCAAACCTTAATTAAATTATCAGTATTTTCATAAAAGATCAAAATGACACAGGACGCAAAAAATAATAAAAGCAATATAGAAGATATATACGAACTGACGCCGATGCAGCAGGGTATGCTTTATCATACACTGTATACTGAGGGAAGTGATGTTTATATTGAGCAGTTTATTTATTCGCTTTCCGGTGAACTCAATAAAGAACTTTTTAAAAAAGCCTGGGAAAAAGTTATCTCAAGACACGCAGCTCTCAGGACCTCTTTTCAATGGAAAGGCATTTCAAAACCGGTTCAGCTTGTAAACAGAAATATTGACATAATATGGAATGATACTGACTGGAGCAAACTGAGCAGCAGTGAGCAGGAATCCGAATTCAATCAATTTATCAAAACTGACAGGAATAATGTATTCTCACTTGAGAAGCCGCCTTTGATGAGATTTAATCTTATTGACTTAGGAAATGAAACTTATAAATTTGTCTGGACTTTTCATCATATCTTAATGGATGGCTGGAGCTATCCTGTCATTCAGAAAGAAGTATTTGGAACATATAAAGACCTGAAAGAAAATAAGGAAACAGAACTTCCGCGTCCAGCAGCATTCAAGGAATATATTCTCTGGCTTAATCAAAAGAATCAAAAGGAAAAAGCTGCTGCTGATAAATTCTGGAAGAAAGAACTTATCGGAATAGATTCTCCGACTCCAATGCCCGCTGATTTCAGTTCAATTGAAAAAATAACTGAAGAAACTGCAGAGCTTGGAACAAAACTTTCGCCTGAGATAACATCACAGCTTCAGGAGCTCGCTAAAAATAATCAGATCACGCTCAACACAATAATTCAGGGAGCATGGGCTTTCATTTTGAGTACTTACCGTGGTGAAGAAGATGTCATCTTTGGAGGAACAGTTTCAGGCAGGAATCCTGAGTTAAAAGGTATTGAGAAAATGGTTGGAATGTTTATCAATACACTTCCGGTCAGGATCAAAATTGACAGCGATAAATATATTAAAGACTGGCTAAAAGAGATTCAGGACGGTCACATAGAACGCGATCAGTATTCATACAGTTCACTGATTGATATTCAGAACAGCAGCCAGATGCATTCCGGAGAAAAACTTTTTGACAATATACTTGTATTTGAAAACTATCCGCTGGATAAGTCTTTTGAAAATGGAATAGCCGGAATAAAGATAACCGATGCTTATGCAAATGAACGAACAAACTTCCCGTTAACTATCCTTACTGCTCCGGGTGAATCTTTAGAGATAAATATTCTCTATCACACATCAAAGTTCAGAGAGAAGACAATTCAAAATATACTAAATAGTTTTGAGCAAATCTTTAAGAGTATTTTAAAGAATCCTGTCGGTAAAGTATCCGATCTGTCGGTTCTGTCTGAAGATGAAACAAATAAGATCTTATTTGAATGGAATGATACTTATACAGAATTTTCAAAAGAAAAGAGTATTCATAATTTATTTGAAGAACAAGCAGAAAAATATCCTGATAAAGCGGCAGTTGAGTTTGGAGACAAGACTTACACTTACCTTGAACTTAATGAAAGAGCAAATCAGATCGCAAATCATCTGATAAAACTTGGTGCAAAACAGGGATCATTGGCAGGTATTTGCGTTGAGCGGTCTTTTGAAATGCTGACAGCTCTTTTGGGAATTCTTAAATCCGGATGCGCTTATGTTCCTATGGATCCGACCTATCCTGAAGAAAGACTGAAATTCATGATTCAGGATTGTGATCTTAATGTTATTCTTACGAGCAGTAAGATAGCCGATAAACTTCCTGAATCAAAAGCTAAACTTATTCAACTTGATGCAGATGCTGATTTAATTTCAGAAGAAAGTAAAGAAAATCCTGCTGTCAATTTGTCTCCGGAGGATCTGGCTTATGTGATCTATACTTCAGGTTCGACTGGAAAACCAAAAGGCGTATTGATGAAGCATGAAGCTCTTGTCAATTTACTTAACTGGCAGCTCAACAGTCATAAATTTGAAAGTGGTCTGCGTGTATTACAATTTACTTCCTTGAGTTTTGACGTATCATTTCAGGAAATATTTTCGACATTTTTGTCCGGTGGTATTCTTATAGTTTTGTCAGATACAGAAAGGCAGGATCTTTCCGAGGTATTAAGAATTATCAGTGAGAAGAAAATTCAGAGAATGTTCCTTCCTTTCATAGCTTTACAGGAGATTGCCGAGCTGTATAATTTATCAAAAGATAAAAAATTATATCTTGAAGAAGTGATCACGGCAGGCGAACAGCCTCAAAGCACTCCGGCTATTGTTTCACTGTTTAAAGACCTGAAAACATTTACATATTCAAATCATTATGGTCCATCAGAAGCGCATGTAGTTACCAGCTATACTTTAAACAACGATCCGGATAAATGGGAAAAACTTCCGCCTGCAGGGAAACCGATCTTTAATGCGCAGATGTATATTTTAAACCATAATCTTAAACCTGTTCCGGTCGGTGTCACAGGAGATCTTTACATCGGAGGTATTTGTCTTGTCAAAGGTTATAACAACAGGGAAGATCTTACCGAAGAAAAATTTATTGAAAATCCTTTTTATGATGGTGCTAAGAGAGGATTAAGTAAGAGAATTTACAGGACGGGAGACAAAGCTCGATATCTTCCCGATGGTAATATTGAATTTCTCGGAAGAACTGACAGACAGATAAAGTTAAGAGGGATCAGAATCGAGTTAGGTGAAATTGAATCAGTTCTTTCGGAATATCCCGGAATAAAAAGCGCGACTGTCATTACAAAGGAATCTGCATCAGGTGATAAAAAGCTTGTAGCATATTTTGTACCTGTGAATTTAGATTCCGACAAAATCGGGCATTCAGATTTAAAAGAATTTCTTTCATCAAGATTACCCGAAGTAATGGTCCCGAATAATTACGTGCAGCTTGAAGAGATGCCTCTTACAGCAACAGGTAAAATTGATCAAGGCAGACTTCCCTCTCCGGATCTGGGAATGGGTAATGAGAAGGAAAACTACTGCGAGCCTAAAGATGAACTGCAGCTTCAGCTAGTAAAGATCTGGGAAAAAGTTCTTGGAGTTCAGAAGATAGGTATCAGAGATAATTATTTTGATCTTGGCGGACACTCTCTCCTGGCAGTCAGACTGATCGGATACATAGAAAAGCTGACCGGTAAGAAACTTCCGCTGTCATCATTTGTAACCGATCCTACCATTGAACAGCAGGCATTACTTTTAAAAAATGACGGTTGGAAACCATCATGGAAATCACTAGTACCTTTAAAACCCGGCGGATCCAAAGTTCCGTTTTTCTGCGTGCCTCCGGCATCTGGTTCGGCTATACATTTTCAGGAGATGATACAATACATTCCGGATGATCAGCCAATGTATATACTTGAGCCGATAGGACTCGACGGAAAAGAACCACCGCATTACACGATAAAGGAAATGGCAACTTTCTATGTAAAGGAAGTTATGAGCATGCAGCCTGAAGGTCCTTATTTATTGGGAGGAAGATGTTTTGGCGGAAGAGTTATATATGAAATGGGACAGCAATTATGCAGACTCGGACAGAAAGTTCAGCTGCTTGCAATATTCGATACCTGGCCGCCGCACACTGCAAAGCCTCCAAAACGAGCTCCCGAAAAAAAAGGTGCTGGACACTTTCTTACAAGTGCTTTCCGGCATCTGAGATCTGGTGAATTATTTAAAGTTGTAAAAAGATTTACATCAAATAAATATGTAAAATTTAAATGGTATGCTGAAAATAAGATAGAATATATATTCAGTAATGACGAAGACAGATTGTTCAAAGAGATCATGCTGATGCATCTGCGGGCACAGGATGATTATATTGCTACAAAATATCCTGGAAAGATCACACTTATAGAATGCGGTACATTCAAGGATGAATACAGGGAAGGGTGGAGAGAACTTGCAGAAGGCGGACTGGAATCTTATCCGATCCCCGGAACCGATCATAAGAATATTGTATCAGGTCCTAATCTGAAACGATTTACTGAAAAATTAAATTTTGTTCTTGAAAAAGCTCACAAAGAAATTGAAGAATCAAATTCAAAAGAATCTGATAATTCACTGGACAAAAACCAAACATCCAAAAAAGTAAAAGAAGAGCAGGACAGTCTTGTCTGAGCAAATCCTCAATATTTCAAAATGAATATTCCGGAAAATGAAATTCAAATTCACCAGTTCCCTCTTGCCGATGACAGACTTCAGTCCGAAATAGATGAATTTGAAAAAGTACTTTCTCCGGATGAACTCATCAAAGCCAACAGATTCAGATTCAATAAACACAGATCAAATTACATAACGGCGAGATACTATTTAAGAAAACTTATCTCTCATTATACCGATACAAATCCTGAAGAAATAGTTTTCCAATACACTGATAAAGACAAACCTTATTTGCTTAAAGAAGAAATTAAATTTAATCTGGCTCATTCGGGCAACCGATGCGTTTATGCATTTGTAAAAAATCTTGAAATCGGGATTGATATTGAAATTAAGAGAGAGATACCCGATGCAAGGGACATCTGTCACAGATTTTTTTCAAAAAAGGAAATAGAAGATTTAAATAAAGTAAGTGATGAAGATGTCAGCGAAACTTTCTTACTTTGCTGGACGAGAAAGGAAGCATTCATCAAAGCTGTAGGAGACGGACTTTCATATCCTCTTGCTGAATTTACGGTTTCACTGGATAAAGACAAACCGGAAATCACCGGAATAAAAAAAGACCAGAAAGAGGTGAAGTTTTGGAAGTTGTTCAATATTGATGCAGGAGAAAATTATCTTTGCACACTGGCTGTGAAAGGTAAATTTGGAATTACGAATTACGAATTACAAATTAAGAATTAAGAAAATTGATCAATTATTATGAAGTCCTTTAAAATATTTTTAATAGCTCTCACCTTTGTAAATTTGTATTTTGTTTTGGGACTATTAAAAAACTTTGGATATATAAATTTTAATTTTATTGATGATTCGATCTGGATATTAGTATCGCCAATACTGTTATTAGTTATGTTTTTTTTGAGTATCCTTGAAGTAATAAACAAAAAAGATAGTTTACTCAACAAAATTGATCTGAAATCCAGGGTTATTCTGTTTTTGAATATTCTCATTTTATGCACATTGACTTTATTTGCATTAAGCATTCTGAATTCATATACCGATGGAGGACTTTTTTCATGAGTAAACCTGAAACAAAGAACATGCAATCCCTAAGGGAATTTATAATTTTGATTTACCGTGTTACCGACATTAAATCCCTGCGGGATTCTTTTTATGTAAACCGGGATTAATTAATCGCAGCAGACTATTCTTTAGTTGCAACGTAGATTAGTTCAAACATTAAAAGAAATATTGAATTTCTTTACTTTATATCATTCCCGGATCCCAGCTTAGAATATAATGCAATTCAGTATACTTTTCATAGTTATGATTTCAAATCAATAGAAATCATAATTCAAACAATCTCATAGTAATCATTTAAAATCATTACAAATCATAGTTCAAAAAATCTCCCATAAAATTATTGTAATTATAAATTTAAACCCTTAAATTTGCCTAACCCAACTTTCCCTAAACAATGTCGTAGCACTAACTAATTTTTTTAATCTAAACACGAGGGTAAAATGAAAGTATTCAAAAATCTTTCAAAGCTTCAGACGACAATTTTTATAATGCTTGTCTGCATTACCGGAGTTCTTGGATATTTGTTTTATGATTCATATAGAACAAACATTCAGAACAGAGAGCTGATAGCTGATACAAAGATAGAAAACAAGGATCTGTCACAGGATCTGGACATAATCAAAGACAAGCACGAGAGACTTCAGAAAGAAGTTGATGTGCTAAAAAGTAAAGTAAAAAAAGTAAGCTACAAGAAAAAGTACAAGAAGAAAACAAGAAAATTATACTCAGCAGGCAAAAACAGCAAGTATAAGAAAGGTAAGAAAAGCTACAAACAACTTTATTATCAGCTTAAGAAAAAATGCAGCGCAAATAAAAAGTATTCTAAATCAAAGAAGTATAAGAAAAGCAGTTACAAAAAGAGCAAGTATAAGAAAAAATCTTACAGTAACAGCAGAAATTACAAAAGAGGGTCTTATACACAATACAGTCCCGGTAAGTATAAGCAAAGATAATTTTAATATAGGAAAATTGTTAATCCGCTGAAATAATGTTTCAGCGGATTTTTTTTTGTTTCTTACCATTAACAAAAATTCAGAGACTGAAGAATAAAATATATACTTAATTTATTGATTTAATTTAAGATATTTGGATTAAAATTATTTTCCAAACAAATCATTAGAATGAAAAATTTAGTACTGAGTTTTTTTATTTGTTTAATGCTGTTCATTCTCTCCGGATGCTCTTCTACACAATCCACAATGTATAAACCATCTGATGGTGATACAGGCTGGAACATTAACGTAACAAAAAAAGCAAACATCACAGATGAGTTTATCTGTACAATAAATGACTCGGTTGTAGTCAGCTCCTCATTCCCGTTCATAGGGGATAATTTTGAAAAGACCGGAACTTACAGGGGGAAAAAAGTTAAAATGAACGGATTTAAAAATTCCACTACTGTAACAGATGCTAACGGGAAGATTCAAACCACCGATAAATATCAGATCAGGATTTTCATTGATGACAGTCTGGTAGATAAATTTGATTTTTAAATTATACATTTGATATTAAAGTGAATTAATTTGAAAGCAGTAGAATTCAAAAACATCTCAAAAAATTTTGGTAATTTTCCGGCATTGACCAATGTATCGTTTGGCATAGAGTCGAATTCCGTTCACTGCATACTCGGTGAAAATGGCGCAGGAAAATCTACTCTTATGAAGATACTTTTTGGAATGTATCAGTCTGATGGAGGAGAGTTCTATATTGATGGTAATTCAGTGAAATTTGATTCTCCGCATGATTCAATCGGAATGAAGATAGGTATGGTTCATCAGCACTTTATGCTTATTGATGATTTTACCGTGCTTGAGAATGTCATTCTCGGAAATGAAACAACAACCGGGCTGAAGATCAATTTTACTGAGATAAGATCAGTTCTCAATGATATAATTAATAAATACAATCTCGAACTGGATCTTGATTCTAAAGTATCTGATATTAGTATCAGTTCACAGCAGAAAGTAGAGATTCTAAAACTTCTTTTCAGAGACTCCGGAATTCTAATCTTTGACGAACCAACCGCAGTTCTATCCCCTGTTGAAGTCAAAGAATTCTTTAAGATCATTGATGAATTTAAAAGAAATAAGAAAACAATTATTCTGATAACACATAAACTTAATGAGGTTAAACTTATAGCCGATCGTGTAACGGTTTTAAGAAAAGGTGAGGTCGTTTATGAAGAAGATATCATTGACTACAATATTGATCTTGAAAAACTTGCGCAGGCTATTGTAGGTGAAAGCAGGGTCTCAATTGCCGTTGATAAATCCTCTGAAAATTTAACAAATGAAACACTGATACAGCTTAACAGCATTAACCTCTCCAGAAATAATGTTAAGATTCTTGATAATCTGAATTTGTCTTTGAGAAAAGGCGAAGTACTGGGTATATGCGGAGTCGAAGGGAACGGGCAAAATGAAATTGCAGAGATCATTACAGGACTTGAAAAAGATTTTACCGGGGATTTTAAAAATAATAATGTGAATGTCTCATTGGTTCCTGATGACAGGATTAACAAAGGAATGATAATGGAATATACTGTCGGAGAAAATATCTATCTCAAAAACGGCAGAAAGTTTATAGCATCATCCGCAATACTCGATGACTTTTCTGATAAAACAATTAATGAGTATGATGTCAGATTAACGAATAATAAGGCAAGCCTGGGTTCACTTTCGGGCGGTAATCAGCAAAAGGTAATTATCTCCCGTGAAATTTCAGCCGGAAATGAAGTTCTGATCTTTTCTCACCCGACAAGAGGCGTTGATATAAATGCAACAGCTTTTATTCATTCTAAGATCATTGAAGAAAGGAATAAAAACAGGGCTGTGCTTTTGATATCTTCTGATCTGGACGAACTCGTTAGCCTGTCAGACAGATTAAGTGTTTTATTTAAAGGAAAGATCGTAAAAACATTTGATCCTGAAGAACTTGCTTCATACAGATCTGATAACAAAATAAGTCTGACTCCTGATATAGAGATTAAGAAGGAAAAGGATAATCAGCTTTTTGAACTTCTGGGTAAACTTATGATCGGGATGGCTGATTGAATTTAAAAACCAAAATAAATCTTATCTCTATTTCGATCTCTTTAGTAATTACCCTGCTAATCTTTTCGCTGATAACAATTATCATAGGACAGAATCCTGCCGAGATTTTATCAATAATTTTAAATGACGTTTTTGCTACGGGATACGGAATGGGTCAAACCTTATTCAAAGCGACTTCGCTTATTTTCTGCGCATGCGGACTGGCAATTTGCTTTCATGCCGCATTGTTCAACATCGGAGCTGAAGGACAACTCAATGCCGGTTCATTTGTGATCGCACTGATTGCTGTGTATTTTGCAGACCTGCCTTTTCCTGTTGTGTTTTTACTTTGTCTGGTTTCCGGATTTATTGTCAGCGGAATATTCGGACTAATACCTGCTTACATTAAGATAAAGAAAGATGTCAGTGAAGTGATTACAACTATTATGTTCAACTTCATAATACTCGCATTAGTTAATTTTTTTCTTGTGGATTTCTTTGCAGTGAAGTCAACGATGAGAACTGAAAAGATCAGTGAAAATTTTATGCTCACTAAATTTTCAGACTTTATGCCATTCTTCAGCGGTTCGTCTCTGAACATTTCATTTTTAATTGCTTTAGCAGTTGCTGTGATATCATATATTTTAATTTACAAAACAAAATTCGGATATGAACTCCGTGCTGTCGGATTCAATAAGACAGCTTCAAAATTCATTGGACTTAAAGTAAACAAGATCACTCTTATTGCTTTTTTTATTGGTGCAGGTCTCACATCTTTGTCCGGTATAAATTTTATATTTGGTTACAAAGGGTTTTATGAAATGGGATTCTCATCCAATATCGGATTTACGGCTATAGCCGTAGCATTACTTGCTAAGAATAATCCCATTGGAATAATTTTTTCATCGCTGCTTTTTGCAATTCTGGAATACGGCGGGTTGTCAGTAAATCAACAGGTTCCAAAAGAGATAATGCTCGTGGTGCAGGGTGTCATTATTTTAGCAATACTTTCAGTTGATAAGATCGTAAATAATTATTTTGAAAACAAAAAAGACTTTTAATCCACAGCGGCGTATCAACTTTTTCCGCCACGGCGGATTTTAACTTTTAACTTTCAACTTTTAACTTTCAACTTTCAACTTTTAACTTTCAACTTTTAACTTTTAACTTTTAACTTTTAACTTTTAACTTTTTTTGGACATAATCTCTTCAATAGTATCGATCACATTCATTGCACAGGTCATACGACTAATGACTCCGTTTTATCTCGGCGCAAGTGCAGCTAATTTTTCCGAAAGAGGCGGCGTGATCAATATCTCTATTGAAGGATTCATGAACCTCTCAGCATTCAGCTTTGCTGTATTCTCTATAGCTACAGGAAGCATAATGATCGGATTTATAATGGCGATTATTATAAATTTAGTATTCAGTTTATTGTTTGCGTTCTTTACTGTTAA
>JAGQWH010000068.1 GCA_020437545.1 Ignavibacteriota bacterium | reverse complement strand
ACACGCAATCGCTACGGTATTTTTTCAATTTCAAGACGGCATACGAGACATCTTATCGTGACTGATTTTTATAAAACGGAAATTAACTGATTGACAAAGAGAATATGTCGTCCCTACGGGACGATTATAATTCCTGATACATTGCTACCGACATTTCGTCCCTACGGGACGTTTCTCTTAAAATCTATCAACTATCAATTATCAACTTTCAATTATCAACTTTCAATTATCAACTTTCAACTGTCAATTGTCAACTGTCAACTATCAACTATCAACTGATTTCAAAATTGATTCTCGCACACTAAAAAACTCCTCTGAAGTAAAAAATGAAAAGTATGTTTCTTTAGACTAAAATAAAATTTTTAAAAAGAGTATCTTATCCATTATTTTATTTAATTAAAAGTATACATTTTGAAAAATACAGAAAAAGTAGAACGATACCCTGTTGAAAAATTTTTCGCAGTCAGAACGATTTCCGGGTTTACAATTTCTCCTGATAATAAAAAAATATTTTATATCTCAAATACAACGGGTTCACCGCAAATATGGAGCATTCCAATCGATGGCGGATGGACTGATCAGGTATCAACCTGGAAAGAATCTATCAAAATGCTTCAACACATCCCTAAATCAAAAGAATTAATATTTCAAAGTGATGATAAAGGAAATGAAAATATGCAGATATTCAGAATGCCTGAAAGCGGAGTCGATGTAACGCACCTCACAAAAGGTTTTGAAGATTCACAGTGTTATTTCAGTACATTTAATAAAACAGGCACTCATTTTTTATTTTCAACAAATAAGAGACTGAAACATAATTTTGATGTTTACATTCATGATCTCAAATCCGGAAAAAATAAACTGATAAAAAAATTCGATGATCATTACCCGACTCTTGGCGAAACAATGAGCTCGGATGAAAGATATATTACATTCATCAAAGTCTATGGAAATATCAACAGTGATATTCTCCTGCTTGACAGAAAAACAAATAAGCTTATCAATATTACAGAGCACGATATCTCTGTCAATGTTTCTAATTCAAGCTGTGCCTTTGATAAAAACAATAAGGGAATATATTTTATATCTGACGAAGGAAGAGAATTTAAAGGTATTAAATATTACAATATCGCTAAAAAAACTTCCACCTGGATCATAAAAGAAAAATGGGATGTCACCGGTTTCAAGTTATCCGAAGATCACACACAATTGCTCTGGACTATCAATAAGAACGGCAGCAGCACTCCCAAAATAATGGATTTAAAAACCGGAAAAGCCGGAAATCTGAAACTCCCGAAAGGTCATTACACTGACATTCAGTTTACTTCCGATAATAAAAAACTCGTTATTTTATGCGATAGTCCTTTAACGCCGGGTGATATTTTTGTATATGACATAAAGCTTAAAAAACTTAAGCAGCTTACAAATTCGCTTGTCGGAGGTGTCTCCGAAAAAGGTCTGACAAAAGCAACTGATGTATTCTATGAAAGTTTTGACGGATTGAAGATTCACGCTTTACTGTATATTCCCAAAGGAACAAAAAAGAACGGAAAAAATCCTGCCATAGTATGGCCGCACGGAGGACCCGAGCATCAGGAGATACATAATTTCAGCAAGTATATTCAGGTAATGACCAATGCAGGTTACATAGTCATAGCGCCGAATTTCCGGGGAAGTACCGGTTACGGTAAGACTTTTCAGAAAAAAATATATAAAGACTGGGGCGGAGCTGAATTTCAGGATGTCCTCGGGAGTGTTGATTATCTGAAAAAGACCGGTTATGTGGATCCCAAAAAACTTGCTGTCGTAGGAGGCAGTTTCGGCGGATTCATGTGCATGACATGCATAACAAAACGTCCGGATATATGGAAATGCGCTGTTGATGTTTTCGGACCGGCGAATTTGTTTACTTTCATAAACTCCGTTCCCGAACACTGGAAAAAAGGCGTAGATGCACTTGTCGGTAATGTAGAAAAAGACAAAGCTATGCTGAAAGAAAGATCACCTATATTTTTTATCAAAAACATAAAATGTCCATTGCTTGTAGTACAGGGAAAACATGATCCGAGAGTAGTGGAAGCTGAATCAGTTCAGATCGTTAAAGAATTAAAGAGAAGAAATAAACCACATCAGTATATTCTGCTTGAAGATGAAGGTCACGGATTCAGCAAAGTGTCAAATCAGATAATCGTATTTGAAAATATGATAAACTTTCTTGACAAATATTTAAGATAAAAACAGTTGGAAAAGAAAAAAGGGAAATTAATTTTAGAGAACGGAGTTGTATTCGAAGGGTCACTTTTCGGATATGAGCAGACATCTGTTGGTGAGGTTGTATTTAATACTTCACTCAGCGGCTATCAGGAAATTATAACCGACCCGTCTTATTACGGACAGATCGTTATTATGACCTATCCTCTAATCGGAAATTACGGGACCAATGAAATTGATATTGAATCTGAAAAAGTTCAGGTTAAGGGACTTGTAGTAGGCAATTATGAAAATGACTGGAGTAATTTTGATGGGATCAATTCTCTTGATGAATATTTAAAGATCAATAAAACAATTGGAATATCAGGAATAGATACACGTGCGCTGACAAAAATGATCAGAAGCGAAGGAGCGATGAGAGGCATTATTGCAGATGATCTGATAAATGAAAAAGAATTACTCGCCGGACTCAATGAAGCACCTGTAATGGCCGGACTTGATCTTGTAAAATTTGTGACTACTAAGAAGAGTTATGTTATGAGATCGGGAAATCCAGAATACAGAATTGCATTTTATGATTTCGGAATTAAACAAAATATACTCAGAGAGTTTCTGAAGTATAATGTAGAGATCAAAGTATTCAGTGCCGGTACTGATTATACGGAACTGCTTGATTATAAACCACACGGAATTTTCTTATCAAACGGACCGGGAGATCCTGAAGCCGTGATGTACGGAATTGAAAATGCAAAAAATCTTATCGATAAAAAGATCCCGGTTTTTGGTATCTGTCTCGGTCATCAGTTAATTGCTCAGGCACTCGGGGGAAAGACCTATAAACTTAAATTCGGCCATCGCGGCGGAAACCATCCTGTGAAAAATCATCTCACTAATAAAATCGAGATCACTTCACAGAATCACGGTTTCGCGGTGGATACTGATTCCCTGAACAAAGATATCATAGATATTACACATACGAATCTTTACGACGGAACCAATGAAGGACTGCGGCACAAAAAACTACCCGTCATGTCAGTACAGTATCATCCTGAAGCATCTCCGGGTCCGAATGACAGTAAATATTTGTTTGATGACTTCATGAAAATGGTTAAAAATTAGATCTTTAATTATGTTAAATGATCTGCTTATTTTTAAAAAATCTTACTGAAAACTAAATTTTGGATAACTCAAAGATAATTGACGGAAAAGCTATCTCAATGCAGATAAGAGCTGAGATCAAATCAGAAACAGAAAAACTTAAAGCGGAAAAAGGAATAGTTCCGGGGCTGGCATTCATTTTAATTGGTGAAGATCCCGCTTCTAAAGTTTATGTAAGAAGTAAAGGAAAGGCATGCGAAGAACTCGGCTTTCACTCAGTCACTGAAACTCTTCCCGGGAGTATTTCCGAAAATGCATTATTATATCTTATCAACAGATTTAATGCTGATGATAAGATCCATGGTATTCTTGTGCAGCTTCCATTACCAGCTTCCATAGATCAGCAGAGTATTATAGAATCAATAGATCACAAAAAAGATGTGGATGGTTTTCACCCTTTGAATGTCGGACGGCTGCAGATCGGGGAAAAATGCTTTATACCCTGTACGCCTTATGGAATCACGGAACTTCTTAAAAGAACCGGGACGGTCACAGAAGGCAAAAATGCTGTGATACTCGGAAGAAGCAATATCGTTGGTAAGCCTGTTGCATGTCTGCTTTTGAAAAACGAATTCAATTCCACGGTTACGGTTTGTCACAGTAAAACAAAAGATATCAGAGAAATAACCTCTCAGGCGGATATACTGATAGCAGCAATTGGCAAAGCAAATTTTGTAACAAAGGATTTTATTAAAGAGGGATGCACTATTATCGATGTCGGAATAAACAGGATAGAGGATAAGAATTCAAAGACAGGATATAAGATCACAGGAGATGTAAACTATGATGACTGTTATGATAAATGCGGTAAGATCACACCGGTACCCGGAGGCGTAGGACCGATGACAATTGCAATGCTAATGCAAAACACACTGGATTCAGCGAAAGGAATTATTTATGGCTGATCACAAAAACAATTACATCGAAGTACAGATCTCATTCAACAAAAACAATTATGAGAATATCTGCAGTGAACTTTATCTTAACGGAATAGAGAATATACTTGAAGAAGAAGGCGCATTGAAATTGTATTTTTCTGAAACGGAAAAAGAAAGAATTGAATCACTCAAAAAAATACTTGTAAATAAAAATATCATCGCAGAAGATGAATTCAGCGCTGAAAATTTTGAAGGAATGAACTGGAATGAAGCATGGGAAAGATCAATTGAACCCGTTTATATAAGTGATAAAATAGTAATCTATCCGTCATGGAAAAAAGATGATATAGTTTCAAAACGAGAAAATGGAAAAGACAGAATTCTTATAGAGATCGATCCTAAAATGTCATTTGGCACAGGTCATAATGAGACGACTCAGCTTGTACTGGAACTAATGGCAGATTACATTGAGGGAAGCGAGGAAAAACTCCTTGATTTCGGAACCGGCACCGGTATACTATCTATTGCAGGCATTAAACTCGGAGTGAATTCAGCAACTGCCATAGATATTGATAATGATTCAATTGAAAATGCAAAAGAATATTTTATAAAGAATGATGTACATGAAAAGATCAATCTGGTAAATGCTGATATCACTGAGCTTGAAGAAGATTCATTTGATGTGATCTGCGCAAATATTATCAGAAGTGTTATCATTGACAGAATTGAGCACATTTCCGAAAAATTAAACATTAACGGTAAACTTTTTATTTCGGGCGTTTTGCTTTCAGAGGATCAGGAAGTACTCGAATATCTGACACAGTTTGAATTTGAAATAATTGATATTTCAAGTAAAGCAGAATGGATCGGTATTTACGCAGTTAAAAGATAAACAGATTAAAGTTCAGCCTGTAAAATATTTTTAATTCAATTTTTTATTTTCAAAATAAATCAATAATTAAACATGTTAAAAGAATTTAAAGAATTTATTTCAAAAGGCAATGCTCTTGATCTTGCGATCGGAGTAATAATCGGCGGTGCCTTTGGTGCTATTGTAACTTCAATAGTAAGTGACATTCTGATGCCTATTATTGGTATAATAATGGGCGGAGTTGATTTTTCCGGACTAGCTGTAACAGTCGGAAGTGCTGAGATACTTTACGGAAAATTCATACAGGCTGCAATTAATTTTCTTATAATTGCTTTTGTACTGTTCATGATCATTAAGACAATCAATAAATTCAGAACCAAAAAAGAAGAAGAGCCTGCTCCGGCAGAACCTTCAAAAGAAGAAGTATTGCTTACGGAGATCCGGGATCTTCTCAAATCCGGCAAGTAAACTTAAATCAACAGTTGCTGAATTTGGCAAAAAATTTTCATTTTAATGAGTTATGCTTTTTGTTAAATTGCAGCTATAAAAAACAATACAAAAATGACCAAATTCGTATCAAATAAAAACGAGACAATTCGATTATTCAAGAATCCCGTATTAGAATATTTTTCGCATATACATCCGGTAACTCCTGTTATAGTTTTTGTCCCTGTTCTACTCATTCTATCATATTTTGGATATCAGGAAATCGGTATTCTGAAAGGAACTTTGTGCTTTGCAGCAGGAATTCTTCTCTGGACACTTATTGAATATGTGATCCACCGATGGGCGTTCCATTATCATCCGAAATCAGAAGCAGGCAAAAGAATACATTTTCTCGTTCATGGAATTCATCATGATTATCCGAGAGATGCAACAAGATTAGTAATGCCTCTGCTGGTAAGCATTCCGCTTGCAGTATTTTTCTATTTTCTGTTCAGTGCAATATTCGGGGTTTATAATCTGAATATTTTTGCGGGTTTTATTTTTGGATATGTATCCTATGATTCTATTCATTATGCAACTCATCATTTCAAAATGGAGAAAGGTTTGGGTAAATTTCTAAAAGTTTATCACCTTAAGCACCACTACAATGACGAGCACACTGCCTATGGAGTAAGTAATCCTTTATGGGATTTTATATTCGGAACTGTTCCGCCGCAACTCAAGGAAAAGAAAGAATCCGAGAATATGATAACTAATGAATAACCGTTAAATTATTTTCCGGATTATTTCTGATTCATAAAAAATTTTTAAAGCGCAAAAGGAATAAATAGTTTAATTTCCTTAAGCGCTTTTTGTTTACATTAAATCAAAACTATATGCACAAACTTAATCCAAACGAAGGTAATTTTTATTCAATACCCAAAGATCTGCCTAAGAATTTTGAGCTTTTCCAGCCGGTTATCTCAAATGAAAATATCAGCATTGAAAGAATTATCTCAACAGGACAAAAGACACCTGATGATCAGTGGCTTGAGCAGGATAAAAATGAATGGGTCATACTTTTGCAGGGTCATGCTGAAATTTTATTTGAAGGCGGAGACAGACATATTATTTTACCCGGACATTATTTTTTCATACCCGGAAATACACGTCATAAAATTACAATGACAAGCTCTGATCCTCCCTGTATCTGGCTTGCCGTTCATTATTAAATTTAATTTATATGAAAAGTTCAACATACTGGATAGAAAAATTTGGAATGGATGATCATCCCGAAGGCGGATATTTTAAGGAATCCTACAGAGCCGGTGAGATCATAAAATCCGGTCATTTACCTGAAAGATTTAAAGGGGACAGAAATTTTTCCACGTCAATTTATTATATGCTGAAAGAAGATCAGTACTCAAAACTGCATAGAATAAAATCAGATGAAATGTGGCATTTTTATGACGGAAGCGGTCTGGATATTTATGAGATTGACGGCGAAGGGATTTTAACGGTTCACAAATTAGGTTTGGATCTTGAAGAAGGGCAGACGCCTCAGGTATTGATAAAAGCGGGAAACTGGTTCGGAGCAAGAGTAAATAAACCGGATTCATTCTGTCTTGCCGGTTGTACTGTTTCACCCGGATTTGATTTTGAGGATTTTCAACTTGGAAGCAGAGACGAACTGATAAAACAATTTCCGGATCACAAAAAAATTATAGAACAACTCACTTAAAATTTTATACTTAAGATTTAAGACTTAAGACTTAAAACCTAAAACATTCAACTATGGACAAATTCATGCAGGCTGCAATAGATGAAGCCAGAAAAGGATTATCTGAAGGCGGGATACCAATTGGATCAGTACTTGTAAAAAACGGTGAGATCATTGGCAGAGGGCACAACAGAAGAGTGCAGGAGAATGATCCGGTTATTCATGCCGAGATAGACTGCCTGAGAAATGCAGGAAGAATAGGAGTTTACAAAGATACTGTACTTTATTCAACTCTGATGCCATGTTATCTTTGCGCCGGAGCATCTGTACAATTCGGTATAAAAAAGATAATTGCCGGTGAGCAGGAGACATTTAAAGGAGCAGTTGAATTTATGGAATCACATGGCATAGAAGTCATAGATTTAGATCTTAAAGAATGTAAAGAACTCATGAAGGATTTCATTAAGAAGAATCCTGATCTCTGGTTTGAGGATATCGGAGAGTTATAAAAATTTGAAATAAGTATCGGATCTAAGGTAGAATCTTACCATTAATCCGGTATATTGAATTTGAAGTTACTAATATTATATTTCTATTGATTTTAAGTATTAAAAGTTTAATATTAGGTGCAATTAATTTTTAAAATAATCCTCATATTGACAGATTTTATTTACCAAACCTTCAAAAAAGCTAAAATATATTACCGACTCTACTAAGTTAATTTTCCAAAATTTAAAATTTCAGATCATTATGGCAAAAATAAAATTTGTTATAATTTCCATATTTTTAATACTAACCAATACTTCGTTTGGACAGAATTCCAAATGGGAAAACTTTACCGATCTTAAGAATATTACATCTCTTTCGACTGATACCATAACAAACAAAATATACTGCGCATCCAGCGGAGGTCTTTTTGTTGTTGATCTGTCTAACGGAAATGTACTCAGCAAATATACAAATCTTAACGGTCTTATCAGTAATGAATTAACTTCCCTTCTGATTGACAATACTGAGAGACTATGGATCGGAGCTACTGACGGCTCTATTTCAATTCTTAATTTACAGACACAGAAATGGAGTTATATTTTTGATATTAAAAATTCAAACGAAGCAAATAAATCAATTAATTATCTGTATCAGACGGGAAATTTCATTTTTGTAGCTACAGGATACGGAATTCAAAAAATTTCAGTAAGCAGCCTTAATTTTGTTGATGCTCCTTATTATAAACTGGGAAGCTTTCCCAATAATACACAGGTGTATTCATTGACTTCACTTAACAATGTATTGTATGCGGCTACAAAAACCGGTGTTGCTTATGCAAATTATGTAAGCTCCAATTTAAATAATCCTTCTTCATGGACAAATTATAATTTGGGAAATTTATCTGCAGACGTCAGAACGATCGAAGCTACAAGTGATAAGGTCTTTGCCGGATCATTGTCCGGTTTCAGTTATTTAAGCTCAGGTGTATGGCAAAATTATCCGGATCCTTCAGTATCGGGTCAGAATACTAAATTCATCAAAGCTTCAGGTGTTAACTTATATTTTATATCAGGCAATAAAATAAATTATGCTCCTCTGTCTACTCTTCCTGCTGTAAATGCATTTTTACCTTTAGCAAACAGCTACAGCATAATTTCCCTGGATAAAAATTCTAATCCGGTTTTAGGCTTATCGGATAACGGAATAACCATCAACATTTCAGGTTACAGTTCATATATCTTTCCAAACAGCCCTTATACAAACAGTTTCAACGGTATCACAATAGATCAGGATAATAATGTATGGGCAGCCGGCGGTACGGTGAATTCAGGTTTCTATAAATTTGACGGAACAAATTGGTCAAATTATACAATAGCAACTCATCCTGAGATCGGAAACAGTAACTGGTTTCAGAAGATAGTTTCAGGTTACGGCTATGTATGGGCTCTGGGATTCGGCAGCGGACCTACAAGGATAAAAGGTAACAGCATAACTAACTTCAATCCTTCGAATTCAAATATGCCGGGAATTTCCAATGACCCTAATTTCTGCGCTTCCTATGGCGGATCTTATGATAATTTTGGTGTGTTCTGGGCAACATTTTTTGCCACCAATACCGGTAGATCATTATATGCATACAATACAAACGGTGAATGGATTGGTTATATAAATCCGTCTATTATAAGTTCTGTAAGTTTGTCAGAAGTAGCCGTAGATTCTTATAATACTAAATGGATCGTAACAAGCGGTTCAAGATCAGGACTTTATTTTTTTAATGAAAACGGGACGATCTCAAATCCTTCCGATGATGTGTATGGATTTTATGACAATAATGATTTCGGCAGTGAAGTTACAAATGTTACTGATGTTATTGTTGATAACAACAATGAAGTATGGGTAACAACAAATAATGGTGTTTTTATAATCAGCAATCCTTACGCAGCAATATTGAATCCCTCTTCCAAACCCCGACCTCAGAAGCTCGGGATCATTTCAGGCAATTTGAGGGTTCCATTTACTGAAAACTGTATTTCAATTGCTTCCGATATCATTAATGATAAATGGGTTGGCTCAGAATCAAACGGCGTTTTCCATTTTTCTTCAGACGGTACGACTTTGATCGATCAGTTTAATACTGTAAAATCACCGATACTTTCTGACAGGATCGGATCAATAGCTGTCAGTAATATTTCAGGTAAGGCATTCTTCGGAACACGAAAAGGATTATCATCATATGCAACCAATGCCATCGAACCTGTTGCAGAATTTGATGAGATAATAGCATCACCAAATCCTTATCTTGTACCTAATGCTGTAAATATGAAAATAGATGGTCTTGTAGAAAATTCAACAATAAAGATCCTGACAATAAACGGTGAAGTGGTAAATGAATTTGACTCGCCCGGAGGCCGGATCGCATTCTGGAACGGAATGAACAGTAATAATCAGCCTGCTGCAACGGGTATTTATATTATTGTTGCATTCACAAGCGACGGAAGTCAGGTTGGTACAGGCAAAGTTGCTATTGTAAATAAATAATCTTTAAATTCAGATATTAGTATGTTAATAATTCCTGTCATAGATATTAAAGACGGTAAATGTGTGAGAATCGTGGAAGGTCTTTTGGATTCAGCTGAATTCTATTCCGAAAGTCCTATAAATATGGCTATGCTCTTCAGGAAAGAAAATTTCAAGACTCTTCACATTACAGATCTCGACGGAGCTATACACGGTAATATGAAGAATTTTGAATTGATAAAAGAGATCACAAAAGCAGTCGATATACCTGTTCAGCTCGGAGGGGGTATCAGGGATTTTGAAACAGCCAAAAAGATCATTGAAGAACTCGGAGTTTACAGGATTGTTATCGGAACAGCAGCTCTGAATAATCCGGATTTTATAAAAAAAATAATTGATACTTTTTCGTCATCAAAACTTGTCGTATGCATTGATGAAAAATTAAATAATGTTGTAACCGATGGCTGGATCAATTATGCAAATATTACTCCTCTTGAATTTGCCAAACAAATGGAAGCTCTTGGTGTAAAAAGAATTATTTATCAGGATGTCACACGGGTTGGAAATCTTTGCGGACCGCACATCGAGAGGCTCACAGAAATTGCTAAAAATACCAAATTAAAGATTACATCTGCCGGAGGCATCTGCAATTACAAAGATCTCAAAAAATTAACTGATATGAATTTTCCTGAGGTGGATTCTGTGATGATATCAAGAGCTTTGTACGAAAATCAGTTCCCGTGTCAGAGGATCTGGAGAGAGCAGGAATTAAAGGACAAATCACTTGATCTTCCTCAGGTAAATTAACAGATCATTATTTCTTTACTATTTTATAGATCTTGTCATCATTTTCACGAATTCTCCCGCGTCCGTCCCTGTTGCTTGTTGAAAAATAAATTGCGCCGTCCGGTCCCTGCATTACTTCCCTTATTCTTCCAAAATCAACATCCGGCATCATCTCCGCTGAAATTATTTTTTCAGGATCATTTTCATCTAAAATAACTCTCATAATTCCGCTGCCCCTGAGACAACCAAAAAAGAAATTATTTTTAAACTGAGGGATAGAATCCGAACTGTAAAACATTCCTGAAGCTGGCGCAATAGCCGGAGTAAATTCGATTTTAGGAGAGATCATCCCTTCTTTACTTTCCTGATGTGAAACCACCGGCCAGCCGTAATTTCCTCCTTTGATAATCACATTGACTTCATCACCACCGCCCGGTCCGTCAAATCCCGAAGGTCCATGCTCGGTTGAAAAAAGTATCTCAGTTCCGGGATACCAGTCAATTCCCTGAGAATTTCTGTGTCCGTAACTCCAGACGGGATTTCCCGGAAAAGGATTGTCTTCAGGCACGGAACCGTCAGAATTTATTCTTAATATTTTCCCGTAAAGATTATTTATATCCTGTGCAAGTTTTCTTTCGCCTGCATCACCGGTTGTTATATACAGTTTCCCGTCCGGACCGAACTTTAATCTGCAGCCTGCATGATAACGCTCGGCAGGGAGATCATCCATAATAATTTTTTCATCTGATAAATTATCTCCGTTATCTTTAAATCTCACGACCTTTACTTTTAAATCGCTGCCGTTATCATATGCATAACTTAAATAAATAAATTTATTATTCTCATAATCCGGATCCGCGACCAGACCCATTAATCCTTCCTCACCTTCCGAAGATACTTCAGCAAATACTTTCAGCGGTTTGCCGGAAAGTATACCGTTTTCAATGACTCTTAGCTTACCGTTTCGCTCTGTAAAAAGCATCCTGTCATCACTTGTAAATATTATGCTCCATACTACATACAGGTCATCTGCAACTTCTTTTATTTCATACTCAGCTTCAACGGAGTCTTTTGGCATTACTTCTGTAGTCCCGGATCTGTTATTCTGATCAACATATTCATCGCGCGTTGACGATACTTTACAGCTTGTAAAACTGATATTATAAAAGAAGATCGTTAAAATTAATAAGTTTTTCATTTGCGTCAAAATTTATTTTTATAAAATCATTTTGAAGAATATACCACTTTTCCTTTTTTAAATACTTTCTCAAGATTATTAACACCGAAATTATAAAACAGATATTTATACGAAGGCATATCAAAGATCAGCAGATCCGCCTGTTTGCCGGCTTCTATACTGCCAACTTTGTCTTCCATCATTAATGCATATGCAGCATTGGCAGTGACAGCATTTATAATTTCTTCTGCAGACATTTTCAGCCTGAGTGATGCAAGTGACATTATCATCTGCATATTTTCTGTCATGCAGCTGCCCGGATTAAAATCCGTAGCCAGCGCAACGGGAACATTATTTTTTATAAGTTTGCGGGCTGGGGCATAAGGAATATCAAGGAAATATGAAACTCCGGGAAGAACTGTTGCTATGATCTTCCTGTTTTCCCTGGATTTGTTGAATGCAACAAGTTTTTCAATATCTTCATCCGAAAGCACCTCAAGATGATCAACTGACACAGCTCCGTGATTTATAGCTACATCCGTACCGCCGACTGAATTAAACTGATCAGTGTGCAGCTTTGGAATAAGTCCAAACCTTTTTCCCATTGTAAAGATCAGATCAGCATCTTCGGTATCAAAATAATTTTTCTCAATGAATATGTCTATGAAAGTTGCAAGATTCTCTTTAGCAATGATCGGGATCATATTGTGACTTATCTCTTTTACATAATCACTTTTCTTAATTCCTGGAGGCACGGAATGAGCTCCGAGAAAAGTGGATACTATATCAAGTGAATATCTGTTTTCTTCATTTAATTCTTTCATGATCTCTAGCGTCTTTATCTCGTTTCCCAGATCGAGTCCGTAACCGGATTTTCCTTCCAGAGTTGTAGTACCGTATTTCACAAATTTTTCGAGACGATCTTCCGCCTGTTCTTTAAGGGCTTTTTTAGGGATTTCCCTTAATGCTTTTACGGTCGAAATTATCCCTCCTCCTGCCTTGGCAATCTGCTCATATGATTTACCGGCAAGCCTCATTTCATATTCATTTTCACGCGAACCTGCAAAGACAAAATGTGTATGTGAATCAACGAATCCGGGCATGATCACTTTATCGGAAGCATCTAAAATATCATATTTTGTATCTGTATTTGAAGATAAAAATTTTTTTAATCCGCTTATGTTACCTGCAAAAGATATCTTTCCTTTTTCAATAAATATATTACCGTTTTCAATAAGACCTATATCGGATTGTTTTTTCCCCGCTCTCGGGATCCTTGATCTTCCGGCGCATGTGACAAGCTGTTTTATATTTTTTATTAAAAGACTCATTTGTAAAATAATTTTGATTATAATAAAAATCCCTAAATCTCTGTTAACGAAATTCAGGGAAATTAAAAAACGATATGAAATTGTTTACACTACCGTTGCTAAAAGCTTTTCTTTGAATTTATCAATTTCATCTACTCTCCAGCACGCAGCTATGTGATCAGGTTCTATCTGAACCAGAGGCGGCTCTTCGTTCCAGCATTTATCTATTACAAATGTGCATCTGGTGCAGAAGTGACAGCCCTGCGGATAATTTGTCGGAGCAGGTACATTCCCTTCAATCGTAGCAAGTCTCTTTGATGCAGAATTTAATTTTGGAATGGAATTCAGAAGACCGATTGTATAAGGATGCTTCGGATTGTAAAATATCTGATCCACCTTTCCGTATTCAACAACTTTGGAAGCATACATTACTGCAACTTTAGTGGAAACTTCTGCTATGACACCAAGATCGTGGGTAATGATAATTACACCCATTCCGAGCTCTGTCTGGAGTTTATTCACGAGTTCGAGTATCTGTGCCTGAACGGTCACATCAAGTGCTGTAGTAGGTTCGTCTGCAATCAGAATTTCAGGATTACATGAAAGAGCCATTGCTATCATTATTCTTTGTCTCATTCCTCCGGATAGCTGATGAGGATATTCCTTATAACGCTGCTCGGGCGCAGGAATACCGACGAGTTTAAGCATTTCAATGGCTTTTACTTTCGCTTGCTCCTTGGAAAGTTTCTGATGAAGAATTACGGCTTCCTCGATCTGATCGCCGCATGTAAACACCGGGTTAAGAGAAGTCATCGGCTCCTGAAAGATCATGCCAATGTCATTTCCTCTGAGCTCCTGCATTTCTTTTTCAGTAAAATTCAGTACATTCTTTCCTTTAAATAATATCTCACCGCCTGCGATTTTTCCCGGAGGTTCCGGAATAAGTCTCATAATTGACAATGCAGTTACACTTTTTCCGCAACCGGATTCACCAACGACTCCAAGCGTTTCTCCTTTGTCCAGAGTAAAACTCACATCGTCGACTGCTTTTGCAACTCCGTCATCCGTATAAAAATATGTTTTAAGATTCTTTACTTCTAAAAGTCTGGACATAGATTTGATTTTAAATTTATTGGGTTTAAGAGGTTTAAATTAATTTAATTTACCTATTCTTTCAAGTATAATATTAAATAATTCCTTATTTTATGAATTATGATACTTTAACAAAAAAGTAAGACCCTGAAATTTATTAAAAATTTATGGATAAATGTACTCTTACTTATAAAATTCAAATATTAACGGTTAAAATAATTACTTTAATGATATTTTTAATTCTGTTATGTTTAAGACGGTTATAAATTAAAATTTATCAGTATCCGAAACAACAGATTCTTAACATTATTGATCATTCTCGTAGAGATCATTTCATTTTGTTATCTTTATTATCTGAGATATGAAAATCAGAATCTTTTACTTGAAGGATTTGAAAATAAGACAGGAAACATTATTTCTGTTGTATTTTTTTCGTTGCTATTTTTATTTACGCTTCCGGTTTTATTTATTCCCCGTAAATTAAAATCCGGTGCGGTTTTATTTCTTTTATTAACTTCTGTTGCGGCATTAGCCTGTCTGATTATTTCGGATCTGTATCTTATCAAAGATACCCGGATCATATTTATAACGGCATTTATTATTATGTATGTATATCTTTTTGCAGCATTTGCTTCAGTTTTAATTACAGGTTACAGAGAATTCAGATTTATGCTGTCAATATTGATTTTCATTCTTGTATTTGTAACCGGAGTCGCAGCCGTATTTCTTCAGGTACTGAACTTTAAAGATGACCATCTGAAATATGAGAGCGGTAAATTCACTGCAAATTCCGGAGTGATCCTCGGTGCTGCGGTGTGGGGAGGTAACAGACCTTCACCTGTATTAAGAGAGAGGATCAATAAAGGTTATGAAATATACAAAAACAACTATGTTCCGAAACTTGTGATAACAGGAGGAGGTTCACCTAATGAACTCACGGAAGGTGAAGTTTCAAAAAATGTTCTTATAAAATACGGAGTTGATCCCAAAAACCTTTTTCTTGAAAGTTCTTCCAACTCTACTGTTGAACAGATCCATTTTGTCAGGGACAGTCTTTATAATAAAAAGAACTGGGATAAGATCATACTTGTATCCGATAATTATCATTTATTGAGATCAAGTCAGATCTGTAATTTCAATAATATAAATGCTGACTGCATGGCTTCAGACAAAGAGCTTTCTGCAGGCGCAACTTTCTCGTTATGTCTCAAAGAAAGTCTTGCTCTGATAATATTCTGGGTTAGCGGGGTTTAAATTTTCAATATGTGTTTTTACCGAACCTGTATTTAAATGTTTATTTTATTAATCTTAAACTAAAAATATTATGGCACTCAGAAAAGGAAACAAAAGCACACTCGTAAAAAAGTGGCAGCAATTTTTAATTCAGCAGGGTTTTCTGAATGACATTGCTGACGGGGATTTTGGTCCCAAGACTTTCAAAGCTACAAAAGATTTTCAGAGTTATTATAAACTCGGAGCTGACGGTATTGTCGGGAGTCTGACCTTTGGAAAGGCTTATGAACTTGGATTCAATCCTGAAGGCGAACCGCCGCCTAATCCGGTCCTCAAAGGTGACAAAGGAATGATGACATGGATCAAAACTAATCTGGGGAAGATCATTAAAGAAGCAGTTAAAAATTCTGATTACACAGAAGACTGGCTTGCCGGTATCTGCGCAAGAGAGACAGGTTTTCTTTTTATGAGATATCATAATCAGGGACTGTCGTTTGATGAGATTTGTATCAGAATGAAAGGTGATTACGGCAGAAGACCCGGAGAGTCTCAGAAGCAATATCACGGTTATGGTTTCTGGCAGATAGATACGGGATCCTATCCCGGATTCATAAATTCCGGTGACTGGAAAGACCCGCTGAAGACAGCAAAAATGGCTGTTAAAGTTCTTGATGAAAAAAAGAAATACCTTCAGCAAAAAGGATGGGAAGACAGACTTTCCCGGGAAATGTTTGAACGGGCTGTCACTGCCGCATACAATTGCGGACAGGGAAATGTGAACAAAGCTCTCTCCAATGGTTCGGACGTGGACAGATATACATATTCAAAAGATTACTCAAAAGAGGTATTCAGATACAGAAAAGTATATCAGAATTTATAATTTTACTTTTAACAAATTCTATTAATGAGCGCATTATAAATCTTTTAAAATTAATTTTACGTTATTTATTGTGTTGTAAAATTATTTAAAAAAAATTACAGATGGCAAAGTTCAAAAAAATGAATTTGATAATAGTTGTTTGCTTCCTGATAGCAGGAAGTTTGTACGCAAAAAGTAAACAAGCTGATACAGAATTAAAAAACATAAATTACACATCGAAAGGAGATGTAAATAAATTGGATAGTGCAATTCTCGGAGGAGGCTGCTTCTGGTGCATAGAAGCAATATTAAATGAACTAAAAGGCGTTGAGAAAGTTGAGTCAGGATACTCAGGAGGCAGTGTAAAAAATCCTACCTATCAGGAAGTCTGCAACGGAAAGACAGGGCATGCAGAAGTAGTCAAGATCACTTTTGATCCGGATATTATAAGTTATGGAAAATTGATCGAGATATTTTTTCATATACACGATCCGACTACACTCAACAGACAGGGAAATGATATTGGCACACAGTACAGGTCAGTGATTTTTTACAATTCTGAAGATCAGAAAAAAGCTGCTGAAGAGGTGATAAAAAAAATATCTGATTCTGGATTATGGAAAGATCCGATAGTTACCGTAGTGGAACCACTTGTTGCCTATTATCCTGCGGAAGATTATCATCAGGATTATTATAATAACAACAAAGAAAAATCCTATTGTTCAATTGTAATTGCACCAAAGATCGCGAAGTTTTATGAAGAGTATAAGGATTTGATTAAAGATAATTGAGTATTGGTATTGGGTATTGGGTATTGAGTATTGGGTACTGAGTATTGGGTATTGAGTATTGGGTATTGAGTATTTAAACAGAACTCGTTCCCAAACTCTTCAGACTGCCTGAAAACAATTCCATTTACTCTGCATCAAATCCGCCGCAGCGGATTAAAGGCTCAAATAAGTTATTTTTTAAAATTTTTTATTCTTAGAGTCATAGAGCCTTTGAGGCATAAAAGCGTTTTCGGACAGTCTTACCGTAGCGGACCGTTCAGGAACGCACTTGTTTCTCAAACTCAGTTTCAGATTTAATTTTAATATTACAACACTCTTTTAAAACCCGTTTTTTATTTTCCAATTATTATTTCATAAATTCTTTCACCATTCTCATTTGAAAAAACCTCTTTGAAAGTTGAATTGTTTACATTACAGGCTTCATTCAATTTCATAATGAAATTTTCAGGCGAGCCATAGTACATCTGTAAAATTAATTTTTCTTTCTTATCTCTTAAACTCAAAAGATCGTTTTTTAAATTATCCGGATCCGAAATCTTATAAAAACGATTATCCCATGGGTCATAAAATATCTGCGATCTGTTTATTTCAGAAATTATCTTTTCATAATCCTTTTT
>JAGQWH010000067.1 GCA_020437545.1 Ignavibacteriota bacterium | reverse complement strand
ATATATCCGAATAAAATCCGCTGATCATATAATCCCAGTCAGTGCCTCCGTTAGTGGTTTTAAAGATCATCCCGGTCTCACCGGAGATAAGACCGTTCTTTGTATCGCGGAAACTTACCGAGTATAAATTTCCGGAAAAAATATTTTCACTTTCCCAGCTGTAGCCTCCGTCATAAGTTCTGAGAATGTTACCGTTGTTCCCGGCGCAGTAACCATGAGATTTATCAATAAAAGTCAGGGAATTCAATTGTCCGAGTCCGAGCGAATCATAGGCTTCAAACCAGTTGACTCCAGCATTAGTGGTTTTATAAATAAACGCTCTCTCGCCATCCTGATAACCGCCGGCAACTAAGCCTGTATTTTTATCCGTAAAATAAATACTCTGAATATTATATTTTTTATAATTTGTCTGATCACTCCAGTTATTCCCTCCGTCTTCAGTCCTGTAAATCCTCCCGGAATCACCGGCTGCGCAGTAGATATTTTCATTGATCAGAAAAACAGTATTCAGAAATTTACCGGTGAATGTTTTTCCTTTTTCCCAGCTATATCCGCCGTCCATGGTTTTCAGAAATTCGCCGTTTTCTCCCACTGCAATTCCGGTTTTAGTATCAGCAAATTTACAGTCTCTCAAAGAATTTTTATTTCCTGACTTTACCGTCCAGTCTTCACCGGCATTATCTGAAGCAAAAACCGATCCGCCACTTCCACATATACTCACTTTATCCATACCGGAAAAATTAACATCATACATTACTGACAATTTTGAATATGAAGGTCTGAATGAAGAATCTCTCTTCCATGAATTTCCCGAATCAGTTGTTTTCAAAATAGTGGCAAAGTCTGTCACAATGAATCCTGTATTTGAATTTACAAAACTCATGCTTCTTACAAGATCTACGCTTCCACCGAAAAGATACGGCAGTCCCAGTGAAGTCAGTATCCAGTTGCTTCCCCCGTCAGTTGATTTTATGAATGCTCCTCCGGGTTTATCACCGGCAGCATAGATATTGTTTTCATCAATGTAAGTTACTCCTTTTATTGCGCCAATAAAACTTTGATTCAGATTCTGCTCAGTCCAGTTCAAACCGCCATTTGTTGTTTTTAAAATTAAATTATAACCTCCTGCGACTCCCGTATTCTCATTTAAAAAACTAATACAAAATACAGGAGAACTTGTACCTGTATTTAAAGTGATCCAGTTATTCCCGCCATCTGTAGTTTTTATGATCGTGCCGTTCAGACCGGACGCATAGCCGGTAAGCTTCCCATAAAATTTAATATCATAAAAAGTTATATCTGAATGAAAAGAAATATCAAGCCAACTATCCCCGCCATCTGTAGTTTTTATGATCGTGCCGGAATTCCCTGCCGCAAAGCCGGTAGATTCATTCAGGAAATTAATTTTATTCAGGTCATTGTATGTATTTGCATTACTGACATTCCATTTATTGCCACCGTCAATTGTCTTTATGATCGTCCCGAGTTCACCTGCGGCAAAGCCGGTATTATCATTAATAAAGAAAACGGATCGGAGCAGATTACCGGTTGGAGTGGGCTGTGTCCAGTACCATTTGGATACAGGTCCCGAATTCGATTCCTGTGAATGGACATTTTTAAAGATCATTACATTTAATAAGATCATTACTGCAAAAATTAATTTGCCTGCATTGGTAAGCTTTGCTTTGTTCATCATTTCCTCCTTTGGGTATTAGTTATCCGCCGCGGCGGAGTGGTTAATTGGTTAATTGGTTAATTGGTTAATTGGTTAATTGGTTAATTGGTTAATTGGTTAATTAACAAATCAAAGTTAGTTGGAATGTCAATTTATGTCAAAGTTTAAAATGCGGGGTTTGTGAAAATGGAAATGATTTGATTAGGATAAGAAGTATATATTTAAATGCAGAGAAGCAGAGGCACAGAGTATTTAACTCTGCTTCTCCGCTTCTCTGCGATGAAACTGTTGTAAAGAGATTTTTTTTAAATAGACTTAAATTATTTCAGCAGTGTCATCCTTTTAGTTATGGAAAACTCACCTGCTCCGCCCGTGGCGGAAAGTCTGTAAATATAAGTTCCGCTTGACAAACCCTCTCCATCAAACGAAACTTTGTAATTTCCTGCAGGTTGAAAATCATTTACAAGAGTCATAATTTCTTTCCCGAGAATGTTAAATACCTTCAAGGATATTTTACTGCTTTTAGTCAGTTCGTATCCGATCTGTGTTACCGGATTGAACGGGTTAGGATAATTCTGATATAATTTAAATTCATCAGGATCTGCGATTGATCCGAAGGAATTTATTCCGGAAACAATTCCCTGTCCTTCTGTCGCATCATAAAAATTATTCGGTTGTACGTTTGTATAAACTTCCTGAAGTCCTCTTGGCCAGATTATCACAAGCGAATCAATAACAGTTGCATTACCAAAACCCATATGAACATTCAGCATATTCATAGAGTTAAAAGAATTCTGCGCAAGCACTTCACGGTACTGCCAGACTGATACGCCGTTGATAGTTGCCTTGGCTTTTACTTTGGTTCCGATCGCTGATTTATTCGAGAGATTACTTTGCGGACCGCCACCTATGCATTTGATATTAACCCATGAGTTACCGTTAGTGAGTTCATTTTTATACAAACCGTTGGAAGCAGTGGTACCTGTCACATACAGATCAAGCGTCCCGTTCTTATCATAATCACCGGCAGTAGCGCCGAAGTTGTTCCCGGGATTTAATGCAAAAGCAGTATTATCAAGACGAGTGAAAGTACCATCACCGTTGTTATTATAGTATAGAGGAGGTGCTCCCTGACGTGTTATAAAGCAGTCCTGATCACCGTCATTATCAAAATCTCCCCAGTTGTTTGCAAGGAACAGACCAAGATCGGAGACAATTGTACCAACCTGCGCTTCCGTCATTCTTTCATAAGTACCGTTATTGTTTCTGTAAAGTCTGTTGGTAGCGCTGCTAGCATAATTAGTCAGACATGCATCAAGATCACCGTCATTATCATAATCAATAAGATTCCATACCTGTCCGTCCTGCAGATCGGTTGAAAGCGGCGGCAGATCAAGTCTGACCAGAGTTGCCGTTCCGGTTTCCTTCAGCATATTTTTATACAGATTATCTCTTGCGACGCTTCCGCCCGGACCTGTGCCGATGAAGAGATCCATGTCACCATCCTGATCGTAATCTGACCAAGTCGGAATTGTAAACGGCGCTAGTGTATCTGTTAGTCCGGGCATATTGACTCTCGAAAAAGTCCCGTCTCCGTTATTGTGATAAAGCCTGTTAGGATGGTTCACTGTTCCGAAAGCATTAGCAGCGGCTATCAGAAGATCCGGATAACCGTCATTGTCATAATCCGCCCAGGCATTACCCCAGCCGGTATTATAGCTTGAGTCACCTATTTCACCGGTTGTGATCTTTGTGAATGATCCTTCTCCGTTATTTTTATAAAGGAACGAAGTAGAAAAACCGGTTGATGTCACCCAGCAGTCGATAAAACCGTCGTTGTCATAATCTGCCCATGTATTGCCAAGATTATTAATATCGGTTTCGAAAATTGAACCTGACAAATTAAAATTACCGTTTCGGTTATTTCTGAATATTCCTTTTCTATTAATATACAGATCAAGGTAACCGTCATTATCAACATCCACCCAACTCGTACCGAAGTAATTTCCGGAAAAAGAACTTGTTACTATTGCATTGGTTGAGTCTGTTATCTTCACAAAATTCTGTGAAGCTGCATCCCGTGATAATAATACCATTACGGTAAGAATGAAAATACATTTAAGGGATTTGATGATTGTGTCTGGTTGTTTCATGATTTCTCCTGTTTAGGTTTTTAAAATTTTTTAGTTTTAAAAATTTCATTAAAGTTTAATTGATACAAATTTACGCAAGTTCAATTACATGCAACATCTCACAAGTATATGGTATTATTAAATCAAATAATTTCTGTTTTATCTTAAAATTAATTCATATATTTTTGCTTGCTCTTAATAAAATCAAAATACTTTTTTAGATAACTTTAATTTTTTATCATGAAACTGGATCATCCTTCATATAAAGAAGCCCGCAATTATTACATTTCAAACAGAAGTTATTTTAACATTCTTTCCGAATATTATGCCGTACATGAAAAAGATTATTATGAAAAAGTTTTTTTGAAGATCGAAAAAGAAACTTCCGCAGGGAAAAAGTATTCATTCTGTAATCCCCGGAATCATTTTATTATGTATACTTTGTGTTTACTATTTTTAGGATATTATTTTTTTCCTTTAGACTATAAAGCTGATAATACAAGTTTTAAAAAGGAATCTTTCAGTATTGATCTAAATGTAATTGATAACTCAAATTTTGAAATAGCTTTATATAAATTCAACAAAGGAAGATATACAAGAGCAAAAGAGTATCTTTTGAAAGTTGAAACTGATGATGAAAATTATGAAAAGGCTAAAGAGTTGTTGAAAATAATTGATTCAAAAATTGACATCGAAGGTCTTACCGATACGGATTTAGATTTAAACACATATCCCGTTTTCTGATTCTGCTAAATCTGAATCCTTACCATTTCTGCTGTTTAAATATTTCCAAGATCATTTTCGGAAGTTTACGGAATAGTATCGTCACATAGATATCTGCCGATTATGTTAAATATAAAATAATGCTTTCGGCATATCTGACGGGGTAATATATAATTTTGCAGTATAAGATATAAATGTTCAAAAGATTGCGTGCATTACAAAAACAAGTTTTGATCAGATATAGTCTTTAATCGAATTTCCCTTATTTTAAATTTATTATGTCTAATGAATTGAAATATAAATTCAGTAGATTTAACTTTCCATCAAAGAATTTTACAAACACAATTATAACATCATGAAGATCATTACTGCATTAACGATCCTGTTATTATTGAGTATCAGCACTTATGCTTCCGCGCAGTCTGATATTTTTAACAACAGCGATGAGAACGAAAATGAATCAGGCGAATCCATACTGGAGCGTCAGAAATTCATAAATGTAAGACGCGCCGGCGGACCTGACAAAGTGCTTCCTGCCAATACTTATGAAAAAGCTTTTAAGCAAAAAGCCCGGATCACTTACGAGACTGACCTTTCAACAAGCTGGTCAAGTGTGAATCCGACAGGAATGTTCTATTCATTCAACGGTGCCAGTTATATTTCCGGAAGGACCAATTCTATTGCTTTCCATCCCACTGATCCGAATATATTTTATATAGCTGCCGCACAGGGCGGTGTATGGAAAACCACTGACGGTGGCGTTAACTGGATCGTACTTACGGATAATCTCGGATCCATCTCAAGCGGTGACATTGCAATTGACCCCAACAATCCAAGTATTCTTTATTACGGAACGGGTGAATGTAATTATTCTGCTGACAGTCAGTACGGAGCAGGTATATTCAAATCAACAGACGCAGGACTAACTTGGATTAACATTCTTCCGGCATCCACTGTCGGAACTACAATATCCAAAATAATAGTGGATCCTTCAAATTCGAATAATGTCTATTGTACATCAGGTGATTTTATAGATGCCGGAGGATTTTATGTCGGCGGCGGATTTTTCCGTTCAACTAATGCAGGAGCAAACTGGACAAGTACTTTGACAAATGATCTTTCTTCGCTTGTAATGAGCAGTTCTAATTCTCAAATTTTATTTGCCTCGACAGGCACCTGGGGCAACAGCTTGATTTACAAATCCGTTAATGGCGGTGTATCTTGGACAATACTTACCGGCGGATTCACTACTTCTGCAGGAAGGATTCAGCTTGCGATTTCGCCTGATAATGACAACTATGTTTATGCAAGTGCAGCATCCACCGGAGGCAGTCTGCTTGGACTATACAGGACGACCAATGGCGGCACAAACTGGGCACTTATGAATTCATCAACAAATTACATGAGCTCTCAGGGCTGGTATGATAATGCTGTAGTTGTGATTCCCGGAAATGTAAACGGAGTTGTTGTCGGAGGTCTAGATATATATTCTTCAATCAACGGCGGATCGACTCTAACCAAAAGAACTGTCTGGAGCACTTCATCACAGTCTAATTTCTCGCATGCTGATATTCATTATCTTTCCTATAATGGTACAGTTTTATATTGCTGCTCTGACGGAGGTGTCTATAAATCAACAAATAACGGTGTAGCCTGGTCAGACCTGAATATCAATATTTCCACATTACAGTTTATGAGCGCTGATTATGATCCTACAAATCCGCAGAAATTATATGGCGGCACTCAGGATAACAATAAGCAGACAAGTACAAACAACGGAATGGTCTGGCTTCAGAGAACAACAGGAGACGGTGGTTATACTGTAGTGGATCCCGTAAATACAAATTATGTCTACGGGCAGTATGTGAATGGATCTGTTCAGAGATCAAACAACAGCGGAGTCAGCTTTACTGAGATCAGACCTGCTTCCGGCGGATTATTTTACAATCCATATGAAATGGCTCCGGGTGATCATAATACACTGGTTTATGCTACTACCAATGTTTATAAGACAACAACAGCCCAGACTGCAAATTCCGGAAGCTGGACACTTATCGGTTCTTCAAGCACCATTGCCTCCACAAGAGGAGTTTCAGCAATCGGCATCGCATGGAATACTACCAATAAAATTTATATAGGTACAGATAACGGAAGAATTCTTATGACTTCTAATAACGGTACAAACTGGACAGCATCTACAGGTTTTAATTATGTAAGCGACCTATGGGTTGATTCTGCAGATAATTCTATTTGCTATGCGACTTTTGGAGGAGTTTCAAGTACTGTTCGTAAGACTACAAACAGCGGTTCATCATGGACTTCCATTTCTTCAAACCTACCGGCAATAGGCGTTAATTCCATAGTTGTGAAAATGTCTTCACCAAGAACCATCTTTGTCGGAACCGACCTCGGTGTCTTCAGCTCTACAAACGAAGGCGCGAGCTGGTCTTCATTCAATTCAGGTTTTCCAAATGTGGAAGTCTATGATCTGAAATATAAGGAAAGCGCTAAAGTCCTTCTTGCCGCTACTCACGGAAGAGGATGCTTTATTTATGATTTTAACAATACGCTTTCAAATCTGACACTGACAATGAATCATCAGGTGTATCCGGCTACTGATACAATTACAGTAGAATTAAGATCTTCTCTCTTTCCGTATAATCTTGTAGAATCAAAGACAGGTCTCGGAGGTCAGGCGATCTCAAAAGTAATTACTTTCAGTTCTCCGGTTAATGGAATACCTTATTATATAGTTGTGAAGCACAGAAATTCAATTGAGACCTGGAGCAGCGGAACGCAGGTATTTTCTTCCAATACTATGAGTTATAATTTCACGACAGCAAACACTCAGGCATATGGAAATAACATGATTAATTCAGGCGGCTCGTGGTCATTTTATACCGGCGACGTTGATCAGAATGGTTTTGTAAATCTCAATGATATTACTATTATTAATAATAATGCAAATGTTTTTGCAACCGGATATCTTGTATCAGATCTCAATGGAAATAATGTAACTGATCTGAATGATGTGATATTCGCAAGTAATAATTCAGGAAGTTTTGTAAGCGTGATCAGACCCTGAGTTATCTGTATGTATCTTTAGAATCTGCCTCCCAAGCCCGGACCCGGGAGGCAGATCAATAATACAATACTCAACCATTCAGCCGATCAGCAAGTTAACTTTTTATCCAATTAACAAATTAAACAATTAACCATTTAACCAATTAACCAATTAACCAATTAACCATTTAACCAATTAACCATTTAACCATTTAACCATTTAACCAATTAACTAATTAACTATTCTTTCCTTCAGCGCTTTTGCAACTGCTTCAGACTTTGAGTGAACGTGAAGTTTGTAATAAATATTTTTAATGTGATGCCGGACTGTTCCGACGGAGATGAAAAGTTTGTAAGCAATTTCTTTGTATGAATTTCCATTGCATAAAAGATTCAGAACATCATACTCTCTTGGAGTAAGTTCGGATTCTGTTTTTTTCTGAAATGAGGACACAACCAGTTTGGCGATCTTGTAAGACATTGGTGCGCCGCCTTCATAAATTTCCTTAATCGAATCGAGAATCTTTTCCTCACTCGCGCTCTTGTCGAGATATCCGCAGGCACCGGCTGTCAATGCCTGAAATACCAGTGACAGATCTTCATGAACAGTCAGCATAATAATATCCGTCTTCGGATAAAGCTCTCTGATCTTTTTAACGCCTTCAATTCCTGACATACCCGGAAGCTCAATATCCATCAGCATCACAGATGGCCTGTTCAGCTTTATGTCTTTGAGAGCGCTTTCACAATCGTTGTAAGCTCCGATGCATTTGAATCCGTCTGCTTCGTTGAGCATTTCTGTGAGCGCTTCCCTGATGAGTCTGTCGTCTTCTACTATTGAAACTGTGATTTCTTTATTCATATTTTTTTTGCCTCAAAGTCTCTAAGGCTCAAAGAAAAAATTTTTTTAGATTTAGCTCGTTCCCAAACTCTGTTTGGGAACGCACTTGCAAAAGAAACTCTGTTGCATTTCAATATACAGAACTCAATCTTTTTATAAAATTTAATACTTTCAAACTAATCTATTATAATTGAATTACAGACTAATGCAAATTTAAATTCTTCTAAAAGTTATATCTCATTTAGATGTAAGAACTGAAGCGGAGCTTCGATAACAAGTGTGTTCCCAAACAGAGTTTGGGAACAAGCATATTATTTTGTTCTTCTTGGAGTCTCTGATCCGCCTCCGCAGATTCGAGACAAAAGAAAATTTTAATTTCAGACTACTCCCGAACTCATCTTCTCCGGTTTAATATTCAGCTTTATTGTAGTGCCTTTATGATCTTCCGAGAATATATTTATCCCGGCATCAATTTGTTTTGACCTGCTGTATATGTTTCTTAGTCCGTAGCCTTTTGTGCAGTTTGCAGGATCAAACCCGATGCCATCATCCTTCAGAGTTACTTCAAGTTCGTTACTATTATTATCATAATGAAAAGAAAGTTTTACATTCGAGCATCTTGAATACTTAAGAATATTATTCATCCCTTCTTTGAAAATGTAGATCAGATGTCTCTTTGAATTCATATGAAGATTCACATTTCTGTATTCATCCGAAAAACCGTCTGTCGTAAAGTTCACACCTGTATTTTCAAAGAGTTCGTTTCCAAAATCTTTTAGTCTTACTGTGAAGTCATACAAAGTATCTTCTTTCGGATTCATAGCCCAGATAAGATCTTTTGCTCCGCTCTGAAGTGAGTTTGTCGTATCAACTATACTGTTAAGATCTTCGGTGAGTCCGTTGGCAGTTGGTCTGAGCTTTTTATTAATGCGTCTGCTGTATAATGATATCCGTGTGAGCTTATGTCCGAGTTCATCGTGATAATCTCTTGACGCCTGCTCACGCATAAGCTCTCTCTCATTTTCCCTGATCTTTTCGAGTTCGAGCATGCGTTTTACTTTTGCTCTTACTCTGAGATTATGAATTAAAAGAACAGCTCCGGTTAAAACAGAGATAATCAAAAGATAAAACCACCATGTTTTCCAGAAGGGAGGTTTGACAATTAATTTGACCGACGATTCTTTTTCACTCCAAACGCCGTCTGAGTTAGTCGCCTTTACTTTGAAAATATATTCGCCCGGATCGAGATTTGTGTAAACCGCTTCGTTTTTGTTTCCCGAATAGTTCCAGTCGTTATCAAATCCTTCAAGCATGAATGCATATTTTATCTTAGCCGGATTGGAATAATCCTGAGATGAAAATCCTATGTTTAAAATATTCTCATTATAATTTAATTCAATTTCTTTAATGGCAGAAATGTCAACTTCCTTTTTTGTGTTGCCTTCATACTTTATAAGTTCGGTAAACATAACCGGCAGATCAAAATCACTTTCAATAATATCACCGGGTTTGAATGCTGCAACACCTTTTGTACTTCCGAAGAGTATCTCATCTTTTCGGGTTTTAAAATAAGAACCTGTTATAAACTTATTACCCGGCAGTCCGTCCTGAATATCAAAATTCTTAAAAGACTTTTCTTTAACTGATAATTTTGAAATACCTTTCATAGTGCTTACCCATAGGTATCCGTCATTTCCCTCTTCGATCCCTGCTATGACATCATTTGGCAGACCATCTCTTTCAGTAAAGCTGAAGAAAGTTTCTGTATTTCGGTCGAATGTATTCAGACCTCCGCCTGTGCCGATCCAGAAGTTATTATTCGAATCTTCACAGAACGAGTAAACATAGTTATTGCTGATAGTACGTGAATCTCCGGGATCCTTTTTGTAATGTTTGAACTTTCCCGTATTGCGGTCAAGCTTATTCAATCCGAAATATGTACCTACCCAAAATTCATTATATTTATCTTCATAAATTGAAAGGATAGTATTCTCACTAAGACTGTTTGTGTCATTTCGCGAATACTGATATTTTATAAAACTTCCATCCGCTTCGACAAATTTATTCAGTCCGGCATCTGTACCCGCCCATATGATTCCCGATTTATCACAATAAACTTTCAGGACATTGTTACTGCTGATCGAGTTTTCATTACCTTCGGTTTTATAATACTTTGTAAAAGTTTTCAGATCAGGGCTAAGTTTATTCAATCCGTCAACAGTACCGATCCAGATATTACCGGAATTGTCTTCAGTTACAGAAGTTACGATGTTACTACTGATCGAATTTTCATTACTGCTGTTTTTAATACTAATAAAATTCTTTCCTCCGTCTTCTGACATCATAAGACCGTTGTTTTTAGTACCGATCCATAATCTGCCGGATCTATCTTCACAGACACATTCAGACTCCAGTCCATTTGCCAATATATTAAATTTTTCAGGACGGTATTGAATTTTGTATAATGCTTCCGGATATGAATTCGCCCAGATAACTCCTGATCTGTCTTTAAGAATTGCCATTATACCATTTTTCTTATCAGTCTCAGTTTTATTAATTTCTATCTTATCAAATCTTTTATCTTCTTTATAAAATTTATACAAACCATTTGATGTACCCGCTAATAATATTCCGGGTGAATCTTCTAAGATGGAAGAAACAGCATTCCTGCCTGCGCTGTCCTGCTCAAATTTGTATGAAATAAACTCACCGGTGCTTTTGTTAAAATTACAAATACCTTTGCCGTTAGTTCCTATCCAGATCTCACCATCGGTATCGATTAAAATTGAAGACACATTATTTTGTCCTGACATATCCGGCATTTTTTTATCCGGGATTGTATCAATCAAATACTGAGTAAACGTGTTGTTTTTCTTATCATATTTATTCAGTCCAAAACCCATCAAACCTGCCCATATATTTCCGTCTTTGTCAGTTGCTAAGGAGCGTACAAAATTACCGCTGATACTATTATTTACAGAATCGTTTTTGAAAGATGTGAATTTTCCATCCTCATATTTATTCAATCCGCCGCCCTGAGTTGCAAACCACATTATACCGTCCGGATCTTGTGTTATATCCCAGACAATATTGCTGCCGATCGAATTCTTATCATCCTTTGAATGCAGATATCTTGAGAATTTTCCAGAGCTTCTGTCATACTTGTTAAGTCCGCCGAAATAAGTCCCGCACCATATATTCCCGTCCCTGTCTTCAAAAATAGAAATAATATCATCATTGGAAAGTGAATTGGAATCCAGAGGATCATATCTGAAAGTTTTGTAGTCACTGCCGTCATATCTCACCAGCCCGAACATAGTTCCAAACCATATAAAACCCTTACTGTCCTGATACATGCAATAAACAAGATCTCCCGATACGCCGTTATCTTCCGAGACTTTCTCGATTTTCAAAACTGTATTTTGAGAAAATGACCTCTTTATGAATACTGATTGAAGGATCAGAGTAATTAATATAATATAGAGTATCTTTTGCATAGTGGAATTTATGCATAATGGAAAAGTTTTTCAATCTCATATATATGAGATACGAGTGTGTAGAGTGAATGGAGTGTATGGAGTGTGTAGAGTGTGTGGAGTGTATGGAGTGTGTTGAGTGTGTTGAGTGTGTTGAGTGTGTTGAGTGTGTTGAGTGTGTTGAGTGTGTTGAGTGTATAGTCCGCCGCGGCGGATTGAACATTGATCATTCGAGCCGATGTTGGTGTTCCAAAAAATTTGCATGAATAAATTGATAAAATAACTTACAGAACAAGCAAATTTTTTGGTCACCAACATCAAACCCTTCTGTCTGACGAAGCGCATAAATAAGTACTGTCATCCTCGCATGCTTTTGGTGGGGATCCATTCAGACAGATAAGTATAATTTCACAATGAGATGAATTTTGTATAGACTTGGAAACAAGAAAATCATATCATACTAAATATAAACACTTGAGATTAAAATAATTTAACTTCACATTTACAAAACACATAACTCCACCCCAAAGGAAGAGGAAAATATTATGAAAGATCTATATTTGTTTATACTCGCTTTATCTACACCTTATATCTTTTCGTTATCTGTAAATAATTTTCTTTTATTGAAATTTGTTGCGGCAGACCAAATTCCAAATCCGAATCCGCCTGCGGTGGACCAAATCCCAAATTGGCATGGTTTGCTCGTACGTGAAAGACTTCGGCGAAAGCTCTCTAGCAAACTCAAAAATTCTCACTGACATTTAATCTGTTTTGATGTAAGTTATAAATAAAAAATCTCACTATTATGAAAAATCTGATAAAAATAATTTTCCTTTCTGTAATACTAAACTTGATCTTAAATGTATACGCTGATGCGCAGACGGTGACTTGGCAAAAGTGGTATGATTATAATGATTATGAAGATAATGGACAGGATGTGATCCAGACTTTTGATGGGGGTTATGCTGTTTTATCAAATAATTATCCTGACTATGGATGCGCTATTTTTAAATTAGATCAATTTGGCAACGTAGAGTGGAAGAAAATATATAATGAAAGTAACATAGGTTCACAATTGGTTCTTTGTAAAAAGATAACTCAAAATAATGATGGTAGTTTAATAATTTCTGGATTAGATCGAGATTCAGCTTTAATAATTAAAATTAACATATCTGGTAATGTATTATGGATAAAAAAATTTTCTAAACTCAATAGATATGCAGGTTTTCTCGATCACAAAATAACAAGTGATGGAGGAATCATAGCTTGCGGCTTTTTATATGATCCGAGCGTTGGATATGTTGTAAAGACTGATTCAAATGGTAGTATACAATGGGATAGTGTTTATTATCAGAATTCGGATATTTTGAAAGTTATTCAAGGCAAAGATGATTCATATTATATGCTTGGTATCGGAGGCGTAGATCTTTTTAAGACCAACAATATTGGTACAATAATCTGGAAAAAATATTTTAGTTTGCCAAATAAAATTGATTTATTAGAACATCCTTCAGGAGATATTTTTGTCGGCGGCGGAGTTGATTCGATGATAGTATATAAAATTGATACATTAGGTTCCACAATATTCAATAATGGATATTTTAGAGGTGTTGTAGGGTGTCGGTGTATGTGTTTATCCCGAACCGGGAATATTCTATTAACGGGTAATCAACGCGGTAGCGACTATATGGCAGTTTCTCAAATATATCCTGACGGAAAATTAATATTCGATAAATTAATAATAACAATTGTAAACACTGCTTATGTTTTTTTACCTATTGCAGTTACTTCAACAAATGATAGGGGTTTTATTATTACCGGTTTTACAAACTATCCGCCGAATTTTCGTGAATCTAATATTTATGTATCTAAAATTGATTCTGCCTGTGAGGCTTCTTTGATGGTTGGAATCAATAGTAATAATTCATCAATCTCTGAAAATTTTAAATTATATCAAAACTACCCAAACCCTTTTAATCCTGTAACAACCATCAACTTCTCCATCCCGAGACAGGGAAATGTAACATTAAAAGTTTATGATGTAACGGGTAAAGCGGTTAAGACTTTGATAAATGAACAAAGAGCAGCAGGTATTTATACAGTTTCATTCGACGGAAATAATCTCCCGAGCGGTGCATATTTTTACAGATTGGAGAGCGGGGAGTTTAAGGAAGTAAAGCGTATGATATTGGTCAAATAAGTTTTAGTGAAACATAGTTTAAAAATTAAACCGGGAGAGGTGTTCCTTCCGGTTTTTTTAAATCTTATGTCTGACTTGAATAATGAAATTGTTTTTATAAACTATTAAAATTATTTTAAGCCACTGTAAATTTTATATTTTTTATAAATCAATCATATTAAATGAATAAGTTTTTAAAGATTTCAACTCTTTTGTGCATTATATTTTCCTCAGCATTCATATTCAATGCATGTAATAAAACCAATGACAATGAGATTCTTATCGGTGAATATGCTTCCCTGACAGGAAGCGAAGCAACATTCGGGCAGTCATCGCATAACGGGCTTGAGCTGGCTGTTGAAGAAATTAACAGTACAGGTGGTATTCTCGGCAAACAGGTAAAATTAATTACCGAAGATAATCAGGGTAAACCGTCTGAGACTCAGACGGTTGTCCAGAAACTCATCAACAGAGATAAAGTAGTTGCTATAATCGGTGAAGTTGCGTCATCAAGAAGTAAAGCCGGCGCTCCTATCTGTCAGGCAGCAAAGATCCCGATGATTACACCAGCTTCGACCAATCCGGAAGTTACTACGATCGGTGATTACATTTTCAGGGTTTGTTTCATAGATCCATTCCAGGCAACTGTGATGAGCAAGTTTGCTATCAATTCAATGAAAGTAACAAAAGTTGCATTACTTGTCGATCAGAAGAATGCTTATTCCACAGGACTCGCTGATAATTTCAAGCAGATCTTTACAGGTATGGGCGGAGAGATCCTTGACGAACAGAAATATTCTGCCGGAGATAAAGATTTCAAGGCTCAGCTTACGTCAATTAAGGCAAAAAATCCGGAAGCGATCTTTATTCCCGGATATTATACAGATGTAAATCTTATTTCAATTCAGGCAAGAGAGATCGGACTTACCTGCCCGCTCTTCGGCAGTGACGGATGGGAATCAGAAAAGCTTACTGAAGGTAAAGCAAAAGATGCGCTTGAAGGAAGTTTCTTTTCGACACACGTTTCGACTGACGACCCGTCACCAAAAATTCAGGAGTACATAAAAAAGTATAAGGCAAAATATAACAAAGAACCCGATGCAATGAGCTTCCTTGCTTATGATGCCGGTATGATACTTTTTGATGCTATCAAAAAAGCCGGTAATACTGAAGGCGTAAATATTAAAAACGAACTTGCCAAAACCAAAGACTATCCGGGCATCACAGGTGTAATAACCATAAATGAAGACCGAAATGCCATCAAGCCTGCGGTCGTATTGGAAGTAAAGGACGGGAAGTTTGTTTATAAAGAAACAATAGCCCCATAGATCAGTTGCAAGTTCAAAGTTACGAGTTACGAATTTCATGTTGAAGTTTTCCATAAATTTTTTTCGTAACTTGAAACTCGTAACTTGTAACTTTTTATATGTAGCTCTTTCCACCACAGCAAATTTCAACTAAAAAAATGTCAGAGTTTATACAACAACTAATCAACGGTCTTTCACTCGGAAGCATATATGCACTTATAGCTCTCGGATACACAATGGTATACGGAATACTGAAGTTCATAAATTTTGCTCACGGAGAGATATTCATGCTCGGCGCTTTTTGCGGATTATATACTGCAAAGGCTCTTGGTGTGGATGCTCCTGATATTCCGATGGCGCTTGTGATTCTTCTCATCACAATGATCGTAACAGCGGTGATCGGTGTCACCATTGAAAAGCTTGCATACAAACCATTAAGAAATTCATCCAAGCTGACTGTTTTAATTACAGCTATCGGGGTTTCATTGTTTCTTCAATATCTTGGTCAGCTTATATTCGGTGCTGCACCTCAGTCATTTCCTACAATCATTGAAAATGTAAGTTTTGATATTGCCGGTGCTACAATTGGTTCGAATCAGATAGTTGTGATAATTTCCGCAATACTTTTGATGCTTGCTTTAAGATTCATTGTTATGAATACAAAAATGGGAACTGCCATAAGAGCTGTTTCCAATAATTTAACAGCTGCATCTCTGATGGGAATTAACATTAACAATGTTATCTCATTTACATTTATAATAGGTTCATCTCTTGCAGGAGCAGCGGGAATTCTTTACAGTATTAATTATCCCAGCATTGATCCGCTGATGGGACTACTTCCCGGACTGAAGGCATTCATAGCCGCAGTACTTGGCGGAATAGGAAACTTCCCCGGAGCTGCAGTTGGAGGAATCATTATTGGACTTGTAGAAACTTTCACAGTAGGTTACTTCTCACCGACTTACAGGGATGCTATTGCATTTGCAATACTGATAATAATTTTACTTGTGAAACCGACAGGGCTTTTTGGGAAGAAAGATATAGAGAAAGTATAAAGTTGAAAGTTAAAAGTTAAAAGTTGAAAGTTAAAAGTTGAAAGTTGATCCGCTGCGGCGGATTGAAATATAGTTTAACCTTAAAGGCGTTTTTAGAAACGTCTTTTTTGTTTTAGATAATTTATTTAATATTGATGGCTTTAAAAAATATTATTATGACGAAATTAGAATTAGTAAAAGAAAAATTAGAAAAAGTATCTCCAAAGGATTTGGATACAGTAGATGAGTTTATTGAAAAGATAATATCTTCTAAAAAAAAGACCGGTGATAGAAAAATGAAGTTAAACTTAAGGGGGGTATTAAGTGATTTAAAACCTCATTATACTTCAGTAGAATTACAGCATAAAGCAAATGAATTGAGAGTTGAAGATGCAATAAATAATAAAAAAAAATAAATGTATTTCGTTGATACAAATATTTGGTTAGAATATTTATTGGATCAGGAAAAAGCAATCGAATGTGAAAAGTTTTTGAAAGTTACACCTGATAAATTAATATACATTTCTGATTTTGCTTTAGCTTCAATAGGAATTATAACCACTAAAAAGAGCAACACTTTAATATATGAAGAATTTTTAAAGGATACTTTTAAAAATGGTGAAGTAAATCTAATTTCACTTACCCTTTCAGATCAATTCAAACTTCTCGAAAATATACGTTCCTACAAACTTGACTTTGACGACGCTTATCAGCTTACATGTGTAAATAAGTACAATCTTACTTTGGTCAGCTTTGACTCGGACTTTGATAAAAGTCCGGTAAAACGGAAAGTGCCTTCCGAACTTATTACTTAGCCTATCCTTCTCTCTCCTGCTTTCTTCTTTTGAAATCCATTATGTACATAAATAGCGCTAAAGTAGTAAATATAGCCATTACAATTACTATCATATTATTTCTCATAAATCCTGTGACAAAAAACATTATCGCAGCGATCAGAGTTAGTCCGACACCTATGTGAGCCGCTGTTTTATTTTCATTTTTTATCGGGAAAGCAAGAACTATAAGTATAACACCGATTGCAGGTGCAATTAAAGCTGTCGGACTTCCGGAATCAAAAAATCCGTAAACACCCAGTACAATAAGTACGAAAGCGTTGGCGAGCATTATTCTGTAAATATTCATATAGTTTGGTTAATTGGTTAATTGGTTAATTGGTTAATTGGTTAATTGGTTAATTGGTTAATTTAAATTTGAATTGGTTTTATATCAATTCAATTAAATTAATTGCTGAAGAAACTAATAAGTTACTTGACTCAAAGAGTTAATTACCTTATTTTGTAAGGAAAATTTTTATAATTACCTAAATTAATAAGGCATTTCTAATCAATTTAAATACAGCGAAGATCTTAATATTAAATTAGATCAGATCGATATAAAGATACTCAGCGAACTGCAGAAAAATTCTCACATTAAAAAAAATGAACTTGCTGAGATCGTAGGACTCTCGCTTCCATCTACTGCCGACAGAATTTCAAAACTCGAATCTCACGGATATATTCTGTCATACAATACAGTATTGAATCATAAAAAACTTAAGCATGACATTACCTGTTTTATATTCGTTGTCAGCGAATCATCAAAATTTTATAAGCAGATAATAGAAAACAGCATAAACACAAAGGACATTCTTGAATGTCATTCCATAACAGGTGAAGGTTCGCATATACTAAAGATAAGAACTGAAAATACAACATCACTGGAAAAACTTCTGGCAAAAATCCAAAGCTGGCCGGGAGTGAAATCGACAAAGACGAATATAGTTTTGTCAACGCATAAGGAGACGATGGAGATAGATGTTGAAATAGTTAAAAGTTAAAAGTAGAAAGTTGAAAGTTGAAAGTTGAAAGTTGAAAGTTGAAAGTTGAAAGTTGAAAGT
>JAGQWH010000066.1 GCA_020437545.1 Ignavibacteriota bacterium | reverse complement strand
TCTCCACACTCAACACACTCAACACACTCAACACACTCAACACACTCAACACACTCAACACACTCAACACACTCAACACACTCAACACACTCAACACACTCAACACACTCAACACACTCTACACAATTAACTACTTAAGAAGAATCATTCGTTTCGTTTCGATTAGAGCTCCATCTACAGAAAGAGAATAAAAGTAGATACCGCTTGGGAATTGATAATTGACAGTTGATAATTGATAGTTGTAACTTCCAGCAGGTTTAGTTTCGTTAACCAACACAGCAACTTCATTTCCAAGCACATCATAAACTTTCAGACTGACAAATCCCAATTCCGAAATTCCAAATCCCAGATTTGTGCTTGGGTTGAACGGGTTGGGATAATTCTGATACAAGGTGGCTTTATCCGGAATCAATGTATTGTCTGAAACAATATTTACTTTAAGCGGTTCATATCTTAATATTACTCCATTATTACCTACTGCCCAGCCGTGTGTAGAATCAGTGAAGTCAACCGAGTATATTTCCGCATTATCAGTCACGGGAACATCAGTCCAGGTATTCCCGGAATCATAAGATACAGCCCAGTTAAGCGCATAGCCAAGCGCCATCCAAGCTTCTTCCGGTCTTCTGAAGTCAATTGAATATGCCTGCCCGAATAGATTCAGAGATTCATATTCCCAGTTGAGACCGGCATTTGATGTTCTGCTGAGCTGGACACCATATTCAAAATCGCCTCCTGCAGAGATAAGTCTGTTCTGATCAAATACATAAAAATCATAGAAGGGTTCAGGAGAATATACATCAGCTGACCAGTTGAATCCGCCGTCCGTTGTTCTCCAGATCACTCCGGCAATATCAATATATCCGCCACAGGCAAATCCGTTCAAAGGAGAAGAAAAAGTTATTTTTGATATTAAAAAAGATGAATATTCCGAAGAGTCCACCATTGATTGCTGCCATGAATTTCCTCCGTCAGATGTTTTAAATATTGAACCGAAAAAACCACTCATAAAACCATTGAGTGAATCCCGGAAATAAATATTTGTAAAAAACTGTGATGTATCGGGAAAAAGTTCGGATGTCCAAACCTCACCACCGTTTGTAGTTGAAAGAATTGTCGTTCCGGAAAAAAGAAATTCATTTGCTACTACCCACCCGAGTCTGTTATTCAGAAAAAAAATATCATTTATATAAAAAGGGATCGTGGAATTCTGAATTTCAAAATTATAGCCTCCGTCAGAAGTATGAATTATCACGCCGTCATCGCCTGCTGCCCAGCCGTGAAGATTATCAGTAAATACACAATTTCTTAAGGATACATTTACGGGACTGTTTACTTTGACCCACCGGGGTTGGGAAAAAGTAATTGAATCGGATAAAATAAAAATGAGAATAGTTAAAATAAATTTTGAAATGACACTTGATCTGAAATTTAAAATTTTCAATATAATTTTAGTTTTTCATTGAAATTGTATACATATAAATATACTTTAATTATCCAAAAAATTAAACCAATTCCTACATGAAAAAATCTCCACTCTTTAAAGGAGGATTAACATCCCTTTTAATTTTTTTAATCTTTGCAGTTGTTGGCTTTGAGATCTTTCAGGGTCAGAAAACAGTTGAAGTACAGATCAATGAAAAAATGTTTGATTATGATGAAAGTGACCCATTGATCGACCGTCCGACAAGAGAAGCATTTAGTCACGTGATAGAAAGTACAGATGAAGACCTTGATATTATCACAGATGCAAATGGTTTTGATAATTTCGAGATCGGTGTCGATTTTGCAGAAATGATGGTAGTATCCAATCCAAGAGATCCGCTTAATATGCAGTTTGGTGTGAATTCAGGCGGCGGTCAAAATGCCTATTATACAACAGACGGTTATAACTGGACTTCAAGTAATCCATCTTATCATTCTTCTACATGTTGTGATCCCTGGTCAGCATTTGACAGTCTGGGACGTCTGACCTATGCATCAGGGGTTTCAGGACAGTATGTATACCGTTCATCAAACGGAGGAGCTACCTATGGTCCGGCTATCTTATCAGTAAGCGGAAATGACAGAAATACTCTTGCCGCCGATCAGACAAACGGTCCTTATTCAAATTATTTGTATGCAGCAATCACACCGGGTAACTTTTCAAGAAGCTTAAACAACGGTTTAACATGGACGCAAACTTACGCTCCTTCAAATACTATTCCCGGTACAATGATAGCTGTCGGACCAAACGGAAATACCCAGGGTGGCTGCGTCATGTATGTAACCAATACAGGTACTTCCTCAAATGTTACATATACATTTCACAGGTCTTTAGACGGTGGAGCTACTTTTTCAGTAAGATCAAGTCTGACTGTTGCAGGTTATGTCGGAACATTAAACACCGCCGGCAGACTTGTGATCAACAACGGCAGAACCAGACCTTATCCTATGATCGCAATGGATAACAGCTATGGACCGAACAGAGGAAGACTTTATCTGGTCTATGCTTCAAACGTTCCGGCAGGAAATGGTAATAAGCCTGATATTATATTACAATATTCAGATAATCAGGGATCTACATGGTCAAATAAAATTACAGTAAACGATAATGCAAATCCGCAACTAAGCGATCAGTGGTTTCCTGCAATATGGTGTGAAAAGGAAACAGGAAGACTTTATATAAAATGGTATGATACTAGAGAGAATCCTGCAACTTACGCAGTGAATGTATATGCAACTTATACAGATGACGGCGGAGCAACATTCGCGCCAAATCAGAAATTAACAAACCAGTCATGGACATACCCTAATCCCGCATGTTCACCAAACACAAACTGCTATAGAGGTGACTATGACGGTATGACTGCTAACACAAAAACAGGATTTGCTGTTTGGTATGACGGAAGATCAGGATCATATAAAAATGTAGCATCCTACTTTCCGGATTTCGGACTCCTTGCTACTCCTGCATCACAGACTATTAATCAGACAAATGACAGCAGAAATTTTTCTGTTGAGATCCCGGCAGTAAAATTATACACAGACGTTACTACTTTCAGCGCAACAGTATCTCCAACTCCTGCAGCTGGAAGCATAGAACTTGAATTTCTTGGTGGTAATACATTATCAAGTTATCCGAATACTAAGTATATGAAAGTTAAAACAGTAGGAACTGTAACCGCAGGAGTATACACAGTTGCAATTACAGCTCAGGGATCAAACGGAACTCCTGTGCATAAGAGATCAGTAACAGTAACTGTGAACTCTTCTGTAAGTGCAGCACCCTGTGATGATTTTGCAGGTGTTAAATTTCCGCCTGCTACAATGTTTGCGGATTATACAGGAAACAATTACTGGTCAAGAAGTAATGTATCAGCATACGGATCAGGAAGCGGTGCTGCAAGATTTAATTTTTATGCAGCCAGTTCCGGTGTTGTTCAGTCATTAGTATCAAACAATTTTGCTGCAGTCGGCGCGGGAACATATCTTACTTTTGATGAAGCTTATGCTCCATACACTTCAGCTAATTTTGGACCTGATACTTTAGTCGTTGAAGTTTCAAATAACTCAGGGAATAATTACACAACGTTAGCAACTCTGATCGGTAGATTTGACGGAACGGGAGAACTAAATACAGCTCCCCCTCACGTCAGCGCTTTTGTACCCGAAAATTCTGAATGGAGACCTAAGATTTATCAGCTGCCTGTTGGAACAAATAAAGTAAGACTCAAAGCTAAAAGCGGTTTTGGAAATGATCTGTATCTGGATAATATCTGTGTGCAGACATTACCTAATGCAATAGAAAACAATATCGGATTAATCAATGAAGCAATGTTCATTCCTACGAATCCTTACTGGAGATTACTGGATACAGTTACTGTTTACCTGCACAGAACTGATTTCCCGAATGTTGTAGTCGATTCATCCAAAGGAGTTGCGGGAAATAATGCTGTAGTGCAGGACTTGTATTTCAATAAAGCACTTGACGGAACATACTACAGAGTCGTAAAACACAGAAATGCTTTAGAGACCTGGAGTAATGCAGGAATAGCTTATGTCAGAGGTAATGGATCATCTCATAACTTTGTTCCGAATAACGCTTCTTACGGAAACAATATGGCTACAGTAAGCATATCTCCTTTCTACAAAGGTCAGTACAGCGGTGACATTGATCAAAATGGAGTGATCGATCTGTCTGATGTGATCGGAATTTATAATGATGCTCTAAATTTTGTTACAGGTTATGAAGTCTCGGATCTTGATGGTAATTTAGTTACAGACCTTTCAGATCTTCTTTATGCATACAATAATGCTGCAGCATTTGTTCAGGTAGTAAGACCTCCGGGAGCAGAGCCGGCGCCTGAACCTCATACAGCTGAAACAAATAAAGCTCCTCAGACTTTTGAAAATGAAACACAAAAGCAAAAGTATGAAATGGGTATTAAAGAAATGCAATTGCAAAAAAATAATGTAGTTGAAAAGTATAAACCAAACCGTGGTGTTGATGAAAAGGAAGTGAGCAGATTAAGAAAACAAAAGCAAAATGAACAAAATGCATTATATAAGAATCAGGGAAGTAATAATGTAGGTAACTGATAATATTTTCATAGATCCAATTTGTAATCCGGGAGGCTTAAATTAATTTTTAAGCCTCCCTTTTTTATTTCGGAATTTTTTGAAAATTATCTTAATTCACACTTTAAAATAAATTAATAATGATCTATCAGGTATTAAAAATCTCAATATCATTTCCGAAAAAAGATTGTTATTTTACCTTAAGGCAGAAATCAACCCCAAAGATTGATCTCTAATTTTAGAAGTTAAAATAAAAATTTACGATAGAACATTTTTAAGCATACTGCTGAAAAATTGAACTGTGTTTTTGTTGAATATCAACTGGTATATTATTAAACCTGTTGAATTACTTATTCATGGTATTGCAGGAACTTTAAAATTATTCGCGTATTCTATACAGGTGAAAATGATCTATAAGGAGAAACTGAAATATTTATTTTTCATAATTCTTTTCTTATTTAATTGTGATTTGTTTGCAGCAAATCCGAAATTTGATTTAAGACTTACCAACCGTAATTATATCTCATCAAATGAAGGATATTTTGATATTGTGATAAAGCATACAAATCCCGGGCAGTCAGATTTTTTGTATGCCGGAGCGGAATATGTTATTATTCTCAACACCGATTTTCAGACAGAGCACTTAAATTATATTTATGCAATAGATACGGCTACTTACGGAACGGAAAGAATCCCGCTGAATTATATAGGCGGTTTATCAAAAAATTCAGATACATTGAAATTAATTCAGGGAGATTCCATTCTGACCGGAAATGAGCCGGTGATATCATCAACATCCGGTACACTGGTTGCGCGTATCAGATTTTATAATCCGGATCTTTATTCAAACAGTTGCCTGCTTGAAGAACAGTTTAGCTGGAAAACCGTTCCTCCCGGAGTTTTTACAAAAGTTTATTTCAGAAACAACGGGGAAACGAATCTTATCAATAACAGTTTTTCGACATTTAGTACTTATGATCTTTGTGTTGGTTCATTTTGCTGTCTAGAGGCTCCGCTTCATCCTCCGGTAAGAATTTCACCTGAAAATAATTCCACACATTCTGCTCCGGTAACTCTCCAATGGCAAAAAGGATTTCCCGTAAATTATTCCGCTCATTTACAGATTGCCGAAGATTCAGCTTTCAGTAATATCTTATTTGACAGTTCATTTACTTTGCCGGATGGTAATGAAAATGTGAGTGTAACGCTTGCTTTGCTCATAACACCCGGTGATTATTACTGGCGTGTTAAACAGGGAGGAATACCTCCGCAGGGCGCTTATAATGAACCGTGGAAATTCAGTATAATGCCCGGATCAATTACTCTGAATTTGACAGTCATACCGGAAGGACTTTACAGATTCAATCAATTTGATTTTGAATATAAAGCATACTTAAGAAATGCAGATGCACCATTCGAACTTGTGGATTCATTTAATGTCTCATCATCTGATTCTTTATTTGAGAATACTTTGATTTTCAGGAATGCATTACCCGGGAGATATTATATAGTTGTATCAACACCGGGTTGTGTTGAAACATGGAGTAAAGAAGGAGGGGAATATATTGAAGGCGGAGGAGTATTAAATGAATATGATTTTACACTCGATGATTCACAGGCATTTTATGAAAATCTGATCTTAGTAAGGAATAAATACTGTATATACAGCGGAGATGTAAATCAGGATCAGAATATTGATCTTTTTGATGTACTGTCTGTGTATTATAATTCCAATAACTTTAAAACCACAGATAGTCATACAGATCTTACCGGGGATAATATCACTGACCTTAGTGACATTTTAATTGCAGAAAACAATTCTAAAAAATTTGTTATTTCCCGTTCGCCTGTTCCTACTAATCAAAACCTTGTTTCCTCAGGACATCAATTACTGAAATCTCCCTGATAATTGAACATTATCAACTTGAAATTTAAAATAATGTGAAATTTTACAGATTTATAATATTGGCTTTTTATGTATATCTAATTTAAATACAGCAGACTTTTCTATTTTTAAAAAATAAATCCGGATTCAAATAATTGAATCCGGATTTTATCTTGAATGTATAAAAATTCCAAAAATTCTTATTTCCTCAGCTCGGATAGCTCCTTAAACAAACTCAACTCTTTATCAGAAAGATTAACCGGAGTTTCTATGTATACCTTAGCATAAAGATCTCCGAAAGAATTAGCTTTTCCATAAACCGGCATTCCCATTCCCTGGAGTCTCAAAACTTTTCCATTCTGAGATTCTTTTGGAATATTAATATTTATTGTACCTTTCAAAGTTTTTAAAGGAGCTTTTCCACCGAGTATAGCTATGTAAAGATTAACTCTGAGATCAGTATACAGATCATTTTCTTTTCTTTCAAACATAGGATCTTTTAATACATGGATCTTAAGTAAAAGATCACCCTTCGGTCCTCCATTGTATCCCGGATTTCCTTTACCGGTAAGTTTTAAAGTCTGTCCGTCAGCTATTCCGGGTTTTATTTTTAGTTTGATCGATTCGCCGTCGAGATCAAAATATTTATCGGCTCCTTTGTATGCATCTTCAAGAGTAACACTCATTTCAGCGCTTACATCCTGTCCTTTCATCCTGGCGCTTCTTCTGCTGCTTCTGCTTCTTGTCTGACCTCCGCCGAAACCCTGACCGAACAGTGTTTCAAAAAAATCCGAGAATCCGCCTGCATCACCGAATCCGCCGCCCATATCGCCGCCGCTGTATGTATATTGCTGCTGTCTTCCGCCTCCTCCCTGATTGGCATATTGCGACCAGTCAAAACCCTGATCTGCTCCGCCTGACTGCTGGTAATACTTCCAGTTCTCGCCTAACTCATCATACTTCTTTCTTTTCTCCTTATCGCTTAAGACCTCATTTGCTTCATTGAGCTCTTTGAATTTATTCTCAGCCTCAGCATTATCTTTGTTTTTATCAGGGTGATATTTAATTGCTAATTTTCTGTAAGCCTTTTTTATTTCATCCTGAGATGCTTTCTTATCAACACCCAGTATTTTATAGTAGTCTTTGTATTCCATTAATATTTAAATATCTGTTTAACTTTTTTTGAATATAATAATAATTAATATTGCAATAATCCAAAGCAATATACCCGAAAATCCGGCAATATAACTTTTAAATATCTTGTTTTTTCCTTCCAGTGAATTTCCGGATTCCTTATAGATCTTGCCTGCCTGATAGCCTGAAATTAAAGCAATTACAGAGCCAATTCCCATGATCCAGACCAATCCGAAAATTATACCTCTGTTTGTAACTCTGTCAAATTCTTTCTGAAGAATCTCTTTTTCCATTTAGTAAATTAAAATCAAAATAGATTTAATGAATTTATTTATCAAGGATAACATTAGTTGCAATTTTCAGTCAAAAAAACGGAATGTTTCCTGATTTACATGTCCGGCATTATATTGTATATGTTAATTTGATATTATCTTTGATCTTTTCTTGCAATGAGATTTTTATTTAAGGGATTATTAATTAATTTACCGGAGTTATTTTAAACTTAAATTAATGTATGTTCTTATTTAAAAAGGGACTGTATTTTTTTAAGTAAAATCTTATAAAACAAAAAAGGAGTATAATCAAAATGGAATATACTATTGTATCGGCAGATGATGAAAAAATGCTTATCAGTAAAGTAAATGAAATGCTTGCTGAAGGTTGGGAAACAGAAGGCGGAGTTGCCATTTCAGCCGCCGGAACATTCTACCAGGCAATGATCTTATTTGATGATGAAGGTGATGAGTTTGAAACCGGTCAGGAATTATAATAACAAATTTTCCTGATTAAGATAAACAATAAGGTCTTTCAAATAATTGATCTTTTTTAGAAGCAGAAATGCAGTGTAAATATTGATTTAATATTACTGCAATTCTGCTTCTTGTTATTAACAGAAATATTATAAACTAGATCAAAAATTTTTCTTTAAAACTGAAATATTTACTTTCTGTAAATATCAGATGATCCAGAACTTCTATTCCCATTATCTTTCCTGCATCTACAAGTCTTCTTGTAATCTTAATATCATCTTCAGACGGTTCTGTATCTCCCGAAGGATGGTTGTGTGAAATAATTATATGCGCAGCATGTCTTTTTATTGCAGATTCAAAAGTTTCCCTGGGATGCACAAGACTTGCGGTAAGCGTTCCTACCGATATCTGATCAATGCCTATAAAATTATTTCTTGTATCGAGTGAGATAACAAAAAAATGCTCTTTTGAAAAATTAAGAATTTTGTTTCTTAAAATGCCGAATAAAATATCAGGCGATGTAACGGCATTATATCTTTTTTTTTCAGACTCTTTATACTCATTTGATATTCTTAATTCTTCAATTACTTTTTTTGCAATTGCAAAACTTGCTTTCAGCTTGGAAGCTTTCATCTGACCGAGTCCTTTTATCTGCTGCAGGTCTTCCAGTGATGCATCCATTATACCTTTAAGTGAGCCGAATTGCATTAATATTTTCTGTGAGATCATCAGAACTGATTCGCCTTTTATGCCTGTATTCAGAATGATTGAAATGAGTTCTGCAGAAGTCAGACTGTCAGCTCCTAATTCTATGAGTCTTTCACGGGGTCTTTCGGATTTTGGGAGGTCATGTACTGTGTAGGAAATTTCTTTTCTTTTGTTATAACATCCATCTGTCAACGGTTTCTCAATCATTTTCATATTTGTCCTGTTTTAATTATCGAATCTATTACAAAAAATAAATCAAATATTTCAGTCGGGATGGGCAGACTCGAACTGCCGGCCTCACGCCCCCCAGACGTGCGATCTAGCCAACTGATCTACACCCCGAATAATCCGCTAAAGCGGATTTAATTTTTAATGTTCAATTATAAATGTTCAATTATTGTAAATACTTTTATAATTAAATACTTACTAATAAATTAATCAACTAACTAACGAATTAACCAATCAACTAATTAACCAATCAACCAATCAACCAATCAACCAATCAACTAATCAACCAATAACAACTTAATGAACTAATTTACTTTTTTCAAACCTTTTATGAATGACTTGGATAAATAATGAAAATAGATATAAAATTCAAAGACCGGATTTTGTTAATTCTGATTTAAATTCACAGCCTCAAGCTTCGCAATTACACCTGTTACATCTGATAGATACAGGAATTGATTTTTTATCCGGAATGTACTAGTCTTTTCCAGCGCTTTGAAAAAATCTTTTTCTGTATCCATTGAATTCTGACAAAACATTTCAGTAGAAGCTACGGGTCCGAATTTTATGAATTTTCCGGAAATCGTATAACTTGTAAAAAAATTATTGCAACCTCCGCTGCCGTTTGCTTCGTCACTGCCTTTTTCAAGTATCAGATAAATTTCTTTCCCGCTTTCAGGAGTGAAGATCTTTGTGTCATTCAAAGTTCGCAAAACCCACTTGGTATCAGTGATGGTTTTTACGGTCACTTCCGCTTCATTGTCAGAAGATGAACATGAACTAAAATAAATTAATCCAAAGAATAATGGTAAAAATAATAAATGCTTTTTCAATAGTTTAAAATTTAATTATTTAATAATTGCACATTGCACATTGATCCGCCGCGGCGGATTGAATATTGCTCAGGGTGAAAGTCTTTCTGATTTCCAGCCATTGTTTTCTCTCGTAAATAAAATCCTGTCATGCAGTCTGTTTTGTCTGCCCTGCCAGAATTCTATATTATCCGGAATCAATCTGTATCCTCCCCAGAAGTCCGGAAGTGGTATCTCGCTTCCGTTATACTTTTCTTTTAATGAAATGAATTTTTCATCAAGGAATTTTCTGTCCGGGATCACAGAGCTTTGATCTGAACTTAAAGCAGCTATCTGACTATCATATGGTCTTGAATGAAAATATATCTCTGAATCCTTTCTTGAGACTTTTTCGGTTTTGCCGCTGATCCTGATCTGTCTTTCCAAAGATTTCCAGAAAAACAACAAAGATGCAAAAGGATTTTCTTCAAGTTCCTGTCCTTTTCTGCTGTTATAATTTGTAAAAAAAAGAAATCCGTTTTTATCATATCCTTTTAGTAAAACTGTTCTTACGCTGGGTTTACCGTCTCTGGTGCTGGTTGCAAGCGACATTGCATTGGCTTCCGAAGGATCAGATTCAAGAGCTTTGTCAAACCACTCAGTAAAAAGTGTAAACGGATCTTTTGAAATAAGTGACTCGCTGAGTTCATTCTTCTCATTAAAGACATAATCCTTTCTGATGCCGGCTGTATTATTATTCATTCTGATTTTTTGTTATTTTAATTTATTGATTAATATTTATAATTTTAATGTAAAATTAATTATTCGTTTTAAAAAAATCATATCAACTGTTAAAAACTAAATTTTAACAGCAATTCTCTTTTTTCTTTTCAATTGATTAAACCTATCTGAATATTTAATTTGAGACTCATTTTCACTAAATAGCGATCAATACAAAAATTCCAATAAAAAACTTATTTGTCTGAAGAATCAAAAAATAAATCGGTTTTAGATATTGATAATAGTTTTCTGGATGATATTACAGACCTTATCCATGAAAAGTCAGATGCAGCTCTTATCAATATTATCACTGACCTGTATGATTTTGATATTGCTGTTATTCTTGATAATCTGAAAGAAGACGAAGATGCATTATATCTTTTTTCACTTTTAAATATTGAAACAGCGGGTGAGGTCATACTGGAGATCAGTGATGACCGCAGGGAATATATTGCCGAAAAGCTAAACAGTGAAAAGATATCCCGCATTGTAAGTGAGATGCATTCCGATGATGCTACTGATTTTGTATCCGAACTTGATTCCGAAAAGAAAGATGAAGTTCTTGATAATCTTGATAAGATCGACAGGGAAGATTCACATGAGGTACGTGAACTTTTAAAATATGATGAATCCACTGCCGGCGGTATCATGGGCAAGGAATATATTGCCGTCAATCAGCTTATGACAGTCACTGAAGCTGTATCAGAAATTCAGGAAAAAGCCGAAGAGGTTGATCAGTTTTATAATCTGTGGATCGTGGATAATGATAACAGACTTGTCGGTATTCTGTCTCTGAAAAGATTGTTCATTGCGCTTAAGTATCCTGAAAAAACAATGGGCGAGATAATGAACCCTGATGTGATATCCGTAGAAGAGCATATGGATCAGGAAGAAGTTGCAAAAATATTTCAGAGCTATGACCTTGTGTCACTGCCGGTTGTTGATTCCGAACATAAGATTGTCGGAAAAATCAGTATAGATGATATTGTGGATGTTATAGAAGAAGAATATTCAGAGAACGTCGCCCGTATGGCCGGTACCGATGCGGAAGAGCTTGAAAAGAAATCTCCTTTTCAGATAGCAAAGCTTCGTCTCCCATGGCTAATAGTAACTTTACTGATAGAGCTTATTGCTGTTTTTGTAGTACAGGCGCACGATGAAATATTGGGAAAAGTTATCCTGCTCGCCGCCTTTATGCCGATAATATCCGCTATATCCGGCAACACAGGTCTGCAGTCCGCAGCTATTGTCGTAAGAGGTCTTGATACAGGTAATATTAACATAAACCGCTGGTGGGAACCACTCGGCAGACAGTTTAAAACAAATCTGATTATCGGTTCTGCGGTCGCACTGATCGTTGGTCTGACCGGTTATTTGTTATCCGATACTGAAAGCCTGAAATTCGCAATGTCAGTTGCTATTTCAATGTTCATCTCTATCAACATTGCCGGACTTATAGGGACAATGTCTCCAATGCTTTCAAAACGGCTGGGATTTGATCCGGCGATTACTTCAGGACCGTTTGAAACTGCTTTTCAGGATGTGATTGGAATATCAATATTCTTAACGATATCAACCTTTCTGCTTACACATTGAATAAACCTAATAAAAACTTTTTTAAAGTTGTCAGAGAAAATGCAAAATATCTGGACATCCCGGACGTTACAAATCAATTATTCCTTTTACTTCTGGGACTGATCAGTCTTGTATTTATTGAATCTGCGGTGGAAAGAATACTGATCCCTTTGATTAATATAACTTTCTGTCTGCTCATAATTTATTTTGTATCACATTATGAAAAGAAACCTGAACCCGAAAGAAGGGAAAGATCAGTTACTAGATTTTTAAGATTCTGGTACCCTGGGTTTATGATATTTTTTTGCTTTAAGGAAATTTATATCATAATGATCAATGTGAATAATCAATTGTATGATAAGTATCTTATTGAAATAGACAGGTGGATGTTCGGAACGGATCCGGCATTGTTTCTTAGTCATTATATTAATCCTTATGCAGTTGAGTTTCTTCAGATCGCATACGGATTTTTTTATATTATGCCTCTGATCTATGCAATGGAACTTTACTTCTGGCACAGATACGAGGAATTAAAATATGCTTTCTTTGTGATCTTTTTTGGATTCTATCTTTCCTTTATCGGCTACATGCTTATTCCTGCTATCGGTCCGAGATTTACTATTTTTAATTTCAGCAGTATTGATACGGAACTTCCCGGGATCTTTGCAGCTAAGTTCATTAGGGATGTCATAAATTTCGGTGAGTCTATCCCCGCAGGAGTCAGTGATCCCGAGAATTTTGCGCAGCGTGATGCATTTCCGTCAGGACATACTCTTATAGTTATTCTCATCACTTATCTTTCACATAAAATAAAATCCAACTCGTTTTATTTCTATCTCCCTTATTGTTTTATACTTATCTTTTCAACTGTTTATCTCAGATATCACTATGTGATCGATCTTATTGCAGCTGTTCCGATTGCAATGTTTACGATATGGACAGCAAATAAATTATACAAAGGTAAAATAAATTTCGGGAAGCTTTAATTTTCTTTGCCTCTAAGGCTCTAAGTCTCAAAGCCTCAATGATTTATTTCAAATACATAAATACGGTTACTTTGGATGTCGTTTATTTCTAAATATTGAACTAAATCAGAATGGAATGAATATTTGGAAATTTGAATTGAGCAATTATTATTCAAAAAATAGAAAATAAAAATTTCAGCATTAAATTATTCATTTTTGTCTTAATCGATAAAAAATATAGAATAGATTTAAACTTTACCCGGATTTACCTTCATTATTTTGAACGATCAATGGGTAGAAGCAAGAAATAAAATCCCGTCTCGAGTACTCTGCAATTTATGATTGGAGAAATAAAAAATTGAGTAAACAAAAGCATAAATTAGAATTCGATATTAAAGTCTTTTTATTTATTTTGAAACCTTTTGAAAGAATTGTATATTTTTGATTAAAAAACTTTTTTGAAATAATTTTCTTAGAGCCTTAGAGACTTTGAGGCAAAATAAACAGATTAGAAATATTTGGAAATGATCTCATCAGCAATCGCATATCCGTTTTCATTCAGATAAAATCTGTACGTATCCAATAGAGCAAAATTATTTTTAATAATCTCACTTATCTGTTTTTTGAATTTAACTTTGAAATCTTCATTAAATAATTCCCGGTATCTTTTGAAATTTATCCCGTCACTTCTCAAAGCCAGCATTACATATTCAAGATGCTTCTGATCCATGTCAGGCTCGTATTGTTCCTCAGCAGGTAAATCGTTTACAGCAAGAAAAGAATTGTATTTACTGATACTGTTGAAATTATTCCATCTTTTACCGTTGAAAAATGAATGGGCAGACGGACCGAGTCCAAGATAATTTTCATAATGCCAGTATTTCAGATTATGTCTGCTGCGCGAATTTTCTTTAGCAAAGTTGGATACTTCATAATGTTCGAATCCATTTCCGGTTAATTTTTCTGAAACATAATTGTAAAGTTCAGCTTCCCTGGAATCAGTATTTTTTTCAAACAACTTTTTTTCAAAAGATTTGTACAGAACGGTTTTCTTTTCATATGTTAATGTATAGGCTGAAATATGTGAAACACCCAGCTCAATTGCTTTGGTCAGAGATAGATCAAGATCTTCAATTGTCTGAGAGGGGAGTGAGTATATAATGTCTAAGCTGATATTTTCAAAATGTTTAAAAGCATTCTGAATTACAGTCTGTGCTTCTTCTGATGTATGCTGTCTTGTTAAGAACTTTAACTCGGAATTTATAAATGACTGCACTCCGAGACTCAGACGATTGATGCCGGCCGATCTGTATTCTCCGGGATTTTTATCAAGAAAGTCTTCGGGATTTGATTCGAGTGTAATCTCAGGGAATTTTGAAATTTTAAAAGATTTGGCGAGATGAACTAAGAGATCTTCAATCTGATCTGCTGACAGTATAGAAGGTGTCCCGCCTCCGAAAAAAATAGTATCGAATTCATTTTCTTTAACTAATTCCGAATATAAAGTAATTTCTTTTTTCAGTGAAGAAATGAATTTGGATATAAGATCAAGATTTGTGACAAGATAAAAATCACAATAGTTGCATCGCTTACTACAAAAAGGAATGTGAATGTAAATTCCTGACAAGGTTAATCAATCTGAATTATAATTAATGGCATAATATATAAAAAAATGGCTGAGTAAGAAAATTATAAAATTATAATAGTTTGTGTGATTACAGTACAAACCGGAATTTTTATTACATAGAATAAAGCTCAGGCGATACATGATTGTCTGATTTAGTATCTATATATTTGAAATTTAAATTGATATAATGTTAAAGTTTTTTCAGTAAAGTTTAAATCTTTTTGATAACAAGAGACAATTTAAACTTATAAAATTAAATTGAAGAGTCCAGAAATGAAAACAATTCTTCTCATATTCATTGTCCTTGGTCTGAATACAGAGTCATATTCTCAGTGGGTTAATATCCGGATGATTGACGGAGGAAATATTTTAAAATTTACTCAGGACAGTCTTGGAAATATTTATGCAGCCACTTCAACCAAAAAAATTTATAAAAGCAGTGATAACTGTAATTCATGGAAAGATTTCAGTAACGGCTTACCTGATGTAAATATTGAAGATCTTCTTTCCACAAGAAGTGCTGTCTTTGCTGCAACTTTCGGATACGGAATTTACAAAACTACTAATCAGGGTCAAAACTGGTTCCCTTCCAACAGCGGAGTTTCAACTAATTATGCAATGTCATTTACTTTGGATAACGAATATGTTTTTGCCGGCACACAGAATGGCGTGTACAGGAGTTCAAACAACGGTGATTTGTGGAACTATGCAAATGGTGAAATTGGATTCACACATGGGGTACATGACATGGTAGCTGTTAATGATTCAAATATGTTCGCGACAACTTCCATTGGTGCCTCCGGAAGTATATACAGAAGTACCAATAAGGGAAACAACTGGATACTTGCAAACAACGGTCTTCCCGGCTTTTATTTGTCGGATCTGGAATACTGTGCGAATAAAATTTTTGCAGGCGGCACAGATGAAACGCTTTATCAAACTACTGATAATGGTTTGTTATGGCAGGTTCTTGTCAATTACAATTCTTATGTTAACTCAATGACGTCAAAAGGTGATACAATAGCTGTCGGTACTAATTCTAATTCTAGTCCGCAGATAAGCACCGATTGCGGTTTAACGTGGAATGTAAGAAACCAGGGATTACCGGTTTCGAGAATTTACGATATACTGATAAACCGTGATTTCATGATCACGGCATTAGATCAGGGAGTATACAAGTCCACAAACTTTGGTTTAAACTGGTTTAATTCCTCAACAGGGATCGGAGGAGTGGAAGTTGCAGATATTTATTCATTTGGGAACATAGTCTTGGCAGGTACCTTTGGATTTGGAATGTTCAGAAGTACAAATTCAGGATTAAACTGGACGCAGCTGAATGTTACAGGTAACATTGATTGTAAAAATTTTTTATACAAGGATTCAATATTCTATTTCAGTACGACAAGTCAGATTTATAAATCAACAGATAAGGGACTAACATGGTCTGAATACGGAATGCGCCCGCCTTTACTTGATATATCCTTTACGGTAAAAGGAAATAAAGCCCTGATTGGTTCTTTTATTGACGGTATATATAAAACAACAAACGGAGGAGGTAACTGGTATCAGTCTATGAACGGTATCACAAATCTATTGATCTATAAATCTGTTTTTCTAGATATGGACTCAATCACTTATGTTTTTATAAATGATATTGATGAAGGCTCAAAATTATATTACAGTACAAATTACGGTGATCAGTGGATACCTTTTGCAAATACAGGATTGAATTTCAGGATAAATACACTGGAAAATATTGGAGGTGCAATTTATGCCGGCACTACAGGTAATGGTGTGTATAAAAGCAATAACGGGGGAAATAATTTTGTACCGGACAATAATGGTATTCCGGTTAATTCTACAGTCACTTCTTTTACATTTGGAAATGATACAATTTATGTAAGTTTACTTGAAAACGGGATTTTCAAAAGACATATTAATTCTGATCAATGGATATCAATATCAAACGGTTTTCCAAATCAGCTTTTGTATGTAGTTAATTCAGGTCCGAATTATTTGTATGCCGGAGCAAGAGGCGGATTATATTTGAGAAACACTACTATTGTAAATCTATCCGTTAATGGATTTAGTGTGCCTGAAGGTTTTATCTTACATCAGAATTATCCAAATCCATTTAATCCGTCAACTGTTATAAAATATGAAATACCGGATAAGCAGCACATTACATTAAAGATTTATAATGTACTGGGAAATGAAATTGAAACACTGATAAATGAAGTGCAACAGGCAGGAAATCATGAAGTAAGATGGAATGCCTTAAATCTTCCAAGCGGGATTTATTATTACAAAATCCAATCGGACAGATATAATGAAACTATGAAAATGATTCTTTTGAAATGAGTTGAAAGTTGAAAGTTGAAAGTTAAAAGTTGAAAGTTAAAAGTTGAAAGTTAAAAGTTGAAAGTTAAAAGTTGAAAGTTAAAAGTTAAAAGTTGAAAGGGATTAGTTTTCAAAAAATAAAAAACCCTTTAAACTTATATTAAAAAGAATAAAGGGCTTTTTAAAATTAATCAACCGCGGCAGATCAAAAATCAAAAATCATTCAAATCCCAAATCCGAAATTCCAAATTCCAAATCAACGGATCATCGTCCCGATTCTTTCCCATCTTGTTGTGCTGAGCAGATCAAAGAAATTCAGGAATGAAATGCTCGGATCCCACGACCAGTAAATAAGAAGTGCTTCTCCGACTATATTATCGACCGGCATAAAGCCCCAGAATCTGCTGTCGAGTGAATTATTTCTGTTGTCTCCCATCATAAAAAGATAATCCCTTTCGACAGTGTATTCACCGTTTGGTAATTCCACATCATCGACTTTAATTATTCTGTCAGATGTCATATTTATTTTATGACCTTCTTTCTCGACAAACATTTTCCAGCCTTCATAGTTTTCTTCATCGATCTTTATCTTATCTCCTTTTTTCGGAACTCTTATCGGACCGTACCAGTCTTCATTCCATTTAGATCCTTTCGGAAACATTCTCGGATTTACAAATTCTTCAGGTCTTTTAACATTATCAAACTGTGCGTGTGGCGGATTTGGATAGACCTCTCCATTTATATACAACTGCTTGTCTATGACCTGCAGAGAATCTCCGGGTAAGGCGACACATCGTTTAATATAATTTACTACTTCCTTTGACTCAAGCTCATCCCTGTCTCCGGGAAAATCAAAAACTATTATATCTCCTCTCTGAGGATCCTTGAATCCGGGTAATTGAAAATAGGGAATTCTGATATCGGTAAAGGGAATGTTTCTCGGTGAGGTCGCTCCGTAAGTAAATTTTGTAACCAGTAAAAAATCACCAACCATCAGTGTCTTTTCCATTGATCCGGTCGGTATCCTGAATGCTTCAAAAAATAATATTTTTATTATAAAAGCTACAACACCTGCATAAACAAGAGCATCTATAAACTCGCGGGATTTGGATTTTTTTGGCTTATCTTTATCTTTATTCTTATCCGGCTTTTTTTCACCGGATCTGGATGATTTTTTTAATTCGTCTGTTTTTTGATTTCTGTATTTATCCACTAACTGAATTTTGATTTTTGATTTTGCATTTTAGATATATAACTAACT
>JAGQWH010000065.1 GCA_020437545.1 Ignavibacteriota bacterium | reverse complement strand
GGGCAGATGTAGACCATGCGACTCATGCATTTGGAATGGCAGTTCCGAGTGGTATTATTTCAACTACCGGTGTTGGCGGTTTGACTTTAGGCGGTGGTCTTGGTCATCTTACCCGTCATTACGGACTTACTATTGATAATCTGCTTTCAGTCGACATGGTTTTAGCAGACGGTAGTTTTGTCAAAGCTAATGCCGAAAAGAATCAGGATCTCTTCTGGGCAGTAAGAGGCGGCGGTGGAAATTTCGGAGTCGTTACTGCATTTACATTTAAACTTAACCCTGTCTCAATGATCTATGGTGGTCCTATGTTATATGAAATGGATGAAACAGAGGAAGTTTTAAAATGGTATCGTGATTTTATAAAAGATGCACCGGAAGAACTAAACGGATTTTTTGCCTTCCTGACTGTTCCTCCCGGACCTCCGTTTCCGGAAGAACTGCATCTAAAGAAAATGTGCGGAATTATATGGGCTTATTCAGGTCCGATGGATAAAGCAGAAGAGATGTTTAAACCTATACGTGAATTTAAAAAACCTGCACTCGATTTTGCCGGTCCTTTGCCACAGCCTGTTTTAAATTCAATGTTTGATGCACTTTATCCAGCCGGACTTCAGATGTACTGGCGAGCAAACTTCATAAAAGAAATCAGCGATGAAGCTATTGCTGAACATATAAAATACGGAAAAGAATTACCTACAATGCTTTCGACTATGCATTTATATCCGATAAACGGAGCTGCATCAAAACCCGGCAACGGTGATACTGCATGGAATCATCGTGATTCCAAATACGCCATGATAATTCTTGGAGTAGATCCTGATCCGGCAAACAAAGATATGATAACTAAATGGACAAAAGATTATTATGATGCTTTACAATCTCATTCTGAAGAAGGTGCTTATGTTAATTTTATGATGGAAGAAGGTGAAGGAAGAATCAAAGCTGCTTATGGAGAAAATTATGAAAAACTTGTTCAGGTCAAGAACAAATATGATCCGAAAAATTTATTCAGAGTAAATCAGAATATTAAACCAACTGTCTGACTTTAAACTTCATTTTTTCTTTAATAAAAATACTATTGCTCTTATAACTAATATTTAATCAAAGTTATAAGAGCATTTATTTATACGCATTTCCATTTTATATATAAATGTTAAAAGTATTATAACCGGAAACAGTTATTGTAATTACACCATTACAAATTTCAATAAAGAAATTAATTTCCTCCAACAGACATCTTCAATGATTTGTGATTATATTTTTATCCGCAATTAAAAAAATAAAGTAACCGAAGGATCCCCGGCGAATAATTTTCTATAAAAAACTTCATTCAACTATTGTTTTTATAACATTTTATCTTAATGTTAGAATGTTTCACAGGATGTTTATCTTTAACTTACACGGTAAACTTATTATATTGATTAAATTTTATGAAAATCAAAGAGAATAATTCAATAACATGAAATTCAGTTCTGAACAATTATTAAAAGCAAAGACAAGATCAGATCTGATTGAAATTGCTGTTAAGAATAAGATAAATATAGAGAGTGTTTTAAATGAACTTAAATATAATCTTGAGCTAAAGAAACTGCAGAGCGAATTGGTTTTGCTGCAGCAATGGATTACTAAAAACAGGATGCGTGTCGCAGTAATTTTTGAAGGAAGGGATGCTGCCGGAAAAGGAGGATCAATTAAAAGATTTAAGGAACATTTAAATCCAAGATCATCCAGAGTCGTTGCATTGTCAAGACCTACAGAAGTTGAAAAAGGTCAATGGTATTTCAGACGTTACATAAAAGAATTACCGAATCCAGGAGAGATAGTATTTTTTGACAGGAGCTGGTACAACAGAGCTGTTGTGGAACCTGTGATGGGTTTCTGCAATGAAAAAGAATACAAACGATTTATGGTGCAGGTACCGGAATTCGAGCACATGCTTTACGAAGATGATATAAAGATCATAAAATTCTGGGTTTCGATTTCAAAAGAAGAACAAAAGAACCGTTTTAAATCCCGTATGAAAAATCAGCTTAAAAGATGGAAGTTCAGTCCCGTAGATCTGAAAGGACAGGAGCTCTGGGACAGCTATACATATTATAAAGAACAGATGTTCAGTAAGACTCATACAAATTATTGCCCGTGGATAATTATAAAGACCAATGATAAAAAAGAAGCACGACTAGAAAGTATGAGATATGTGTTATCACAGTTTGATTATGATGATAAAGGCTCTTCAAAAATCGAACTTCTTCATGACCCGAATGTAATTTTCCGTTATCACCGAAGCGCTGTACAAATAGACATTTAATATGAATCAGGAATCAAAAGAAGAAATAAAAGAAAATCAGTTATCGAAAGATGATCTGAAATTACTCAATTCCAAAACCGGCTTGAATGTTCTTTTCAGGAATGAAAAAGTTAATTTAAAAAAAGTAATTGATGACATCAGATATGAAAACGAACTGAAAGATCTGCAGACTGAGCTCATCAAGCTTCAGACCTGGGTAATTAAAAATAATCAAAAAGCAGTTATACTTTTTGAAGGCAGGGATGTAGCGGGTAAAGGAGGAGCGATCAGAAGAATTACGGAGTACTTAAATCCAAGACATTTCAAAGTAGTTGCTCTGGATATTCCCACTTCGGATGAAAAGAATCAATGGTTCTTTCAGCGTTACATAGGACAGTTACCTAAACCGGGTGAGATCGTTTTTTTTGACAGAAGCTGGTACAACAGAGCAGTAGTCGAACCTGTAAATGGTTTTTGCAGAGAAAAAGAGTATAAGATATTCATGTCTCAGGTAAACGGTTTTGAAAAAATGATAATTCAATCGGATATCTATCTGATCAAATTTTATTTCTCCATTACCAGACAGGAGCAGGCAAAGAGATTTCATGAGATTCAGAATAATCCGTTGAAACGATGGAAATTATCACCGGTGGATGAAAAAGCTCAGGAGCTTTGGGATGATTATACATTTTATAAAAAGGCTATGTTCAAACATACGGATACAGAATATTCACCCTGGATAATTATTGATGCTAATAAAAAAACTAATGCAAGACTTAAAGCGATCAGGCATATTTTAAAGACGATACCTTATAAATAGTATTGAGTATTGAGTATTGAGTATTGAGTATTGAGTATTGAGTATTGAGTATTGAGTATTGAGTATTGAGTGGGAAGATTTTTTGGAAAATGCTCATTGAAAGATAAAAATTTTTTATCTTAACTTTTAACTTTAAACTAGTAACTCTCTTTAATGAATCTCATTAAAATTAATTTATTATCAAGTTACTCGCTTCTTCCGGCGATAAATTTTTTCCTTCTTCAAAATATTGCAAAAAATCCTTTTCATTAAATTTTTCCTGAAGTAACTTTAAGTTATCATCTAAAAGTTCTTGTTTGAATTGCTGCAGAATTATACCCATTGATTTCTGAGCTGATTGGATTGCACCTGATAATTTTACTGATAAAATAAAATTTTCACTTTCGATCAGAACTTTAGAATATCCAATAAGAGATTCTACAATGCCGAGTTTTTCACCGATCTCACTAAATAAAGTTATACTTTCAGTAAATAAAATTTCTGCTTTATCATAATTATCATAAATTAATTCAATAATTCCTAGATTATTTAGCGAATACGCTATCCCTCTTTTATCACCTATCTCTTTACGAACTTCAAGACTTTTTTCAAAATAATTCTGTGAATTTTCATAATTTCCCAATTCAAATTCAAGTGCTCCAAGTCCGTTAAGTGCAAACGCCACACCACCTCTGTCGCCCAATTCTTCATTTAAAGCCATACTCTCTTTGTAATTTTCATCCGCATTTTTATAATCTTTCAGATTGAGTGCAACCTGAGCAAAGCAATAAATACAAAGTGAAACTCCCCTTTTATCACCTAACTCTCTGAACATCGAAAGACTCTCTTCAATGAATTCTTTTACTTTTTCAAAATTGCCCTGATTATATTCAACATTTCCCAGACTGTAAAGGGTATAAGCTACTCCGGCTTTTTGTCCGATTTCCCTGTTGATCAGAAGACATTCTTCGTAATACTTTTTAGCAAGCTGAAAATCTCCCTGATAAAAAGCTACACCTCCAAGTCCATTTATGGATTCTCCCACTCCGAGATTATCCCCGATGTCTCTTCTTATTTCCAGACTTTCATGAAAATGTTTTTTTGCAAGTTCATAATCACCCTGATAATAAGCTACACTGCCAAGACCATACAGAGAGTTGGATGTCCCCCGCTTATCCTCAGATTCTTTTCTCATCTCAAGACTTTCATTATAATATTTTTTTGCTTTTTCAAATTTTCCCTGAAGATAAAATACATTACCCATTCCCTGAAGCGATCCTGCTACTAAGTTTTTATCAACCGTATCCCCTCCAATTTCAAGACACTTTTGGTAATGCTCTAGCGCTGTTCCATAATCACCCATTTTTGTTAAAAGAAAACCGTTACTGTAAAGAACTTTTCCTGAAACAGATCTACTGATACCGGACAATAGAATTTTATCAAGTAACAGCTTCCCTGTTGAATAATGACCTCTGATATCCCAGAATCTTCCCATTGAGCCTGCAAGTATTGCCGCTTCATCAATATTTTTCCTTTTATTAATTGATCTGTATATTGCAGTCTGAATATTATTATGATCCGATTCTATTCTTTCAAGCCATAAGAAAACGTCTTTTCCGTCTAGTTCAGGTTCCGCCTTCTCAGACATCTCTTTATAATAATTCAAATGCTTTTTAATCAGATTTTCATATTCATCTGATTCTGTAAGTTTTTCCTCCCCGTAATACTTTAAAGACTCAAGTATTCTATACCTTTCTCTTTCGTTCTCATAAATAATTATTGACTTTTCTGTAAGTTGTCCAAGAAGCTCAAGCACTTCAAAATCCTTTATGTCATCATCCGAACAGATATTTTCAGCCGCCTCTAATGTCCAACCTCCGGAGAATACACATAATCTACTCCATAATATTTTTTCTTTACCGGTAAGAAGATCATAGCTCCAGTCGATCAGTGCTTTTAAAGTTTGCTGTCTCGGTAGAGCTGTTCTTTTTCCGCCTGTTAATAAAGTAAACCTGTCATTCAATCTTTGGAGTATTTTCTCAACTGACAGAATTTTTGTTCTTGCAGCCGCAAGCTCAATAGCTAAAGGAATTCCATCAAGCTTGTAACAGATCTCCGAAAGCGCCTGAGTGTTGTCTTCATTTAATCTGAAAGAAGGTTCAACGGTGATTGCTCTTTCTATGAATAATCTTACGGATTCATAATTTATTAATTCCTCAGGCGAAACTTTTTCTTTAGGATCAGAAAATTTCAGAGATAATAAATTATGAGTTTGTTCACCCTGACTTCTCAAAGCTTCCCGGCTGGTTGCAATGATCTTCAGGTCAGGACAATTAATAAGTAGTTTTTCTGAAAGTAAAGAACAGGCTTCGATAAGATGTTCGCAGTTATCCAGAATGAGCAAAAGTTCTTTATTTTTTAAATAATTAACCAGTATATCTTCTGAGGTTTTGTTCGGTTCTTCTTTCAGTTTAAAAACATCTGAAATTACATTTGCAAGCAAAGAAGAATCAGAAATTGCCGCAAGTTCAACAAACCATACTCCGTTTGCGAATTCATCAATGACATTTGCAGCGATCTGCAGAGCCAATCTAGATTTACCCGCACCACCTGCTCCGGTTAATGTAAGAAGATGCGTTTTATTCAGAACATCTTTCAGTATATTCATTTCGTTCTCCCTACCGATAAAGCTTGTCAGCTGAACGGGAAGGTTATTAGGACGGGCATCGAGGGTTTTTAATGGTGGAAAATCTTCTCTGAGACCTTTCGCCTGAACCTGAAATAATCTTATGGGTTGAATGACGTCTTTCAGTCTTCGTTCTCCCAGATCCCTGAAAGTAATTTCCTTTGCATCAAAGTCCCGAAGGCTCAAAGATTCCTGATCATTCTCATTTCTTCTTAAAGTCCCGGATCCGCCCGTGGCGGATTCGAGGTAAAGTAAATGTGCATCATTTGAAATAATTATCTGCTCGCCAAAAGCTGCGGACATTACTCTTGCAACTCTTGCAAGAGTAATATATCCCATATAGTCATTACCGTTCCACTCGACTTTTCCGGAATGTATACCTATCCTGATTTTGATCACAGCACCATCCCATTTTTCATTTGCAAGTGCTGTCTGAATATCTATTGCGGCATTTACTGCATCAGCAGCATTATGAAATGCACAGCAGAAAGCGTCCCCTACTATTTTGAATACAATACCATTGTTGGATTCAACGGCTTTTCTTAAGATACAATTATGTTTTTCCAAAGCAGAACGAAGAGTATCCGGAAATTCCTGAGCAAGCTTTGTACTTCCCTCAATATCTGTAAAAAGGAAGGTCACATTTCCCGACGGTATTTTTTTTCCAATTTCACTCAAATATCTATTACGAATTACGAATTACGAATTATGAATTATGAATTTAATATAACATATAATTATCAATTTAAAACTATTAACTATTAACTATTAACTATCAACTATCAATTATCAATTATCAACTATCAATTATCAACTTGTTTTTTGCATATTCCAGTGCTTCATCTGTATTCATTGATTCTCCTTCTGAAAATAATTTTTCAAATTCAGGTAAATCAATATTCGATATGAGATCTGCTTTTACATCTTCTATTCGATTTAATTCCGCGTCAATTAAATTTCTTTGAGACGATTTAAGAAGAGGCATATATTTACCTGCCATGACACTGGATTCCCTGAATTTTTTCAATCTGATAAAAATATCCGATATGCCTTCAAATCCCTTTGCAATAGTATAATTATCACCCAGCTCTTCTGCAATCTTTATAGCTTCTGTAAACATTCTCATTGCCTTATTAAAATCTTCCTTTTCAATCAGAATACTTCCGAGTGTAGAGATAGGAGTTACATATACCCTCCTGTCTCCAATATCTTTTAATATTTCAATACTCTCTTCAAGATATCTCTCAGCTTCATCAAATTCCTTAAGCATATATGCTACAGAGCCGAGATTACTTAATGCTATTGATATACCCTGTCTGTCACCAAGCTCCCTTCTCAATGCAAGGCTTTCTTCAAAGACAGTTTTGGCTTTCTGATAATTTCCGGCAAGATAATCCAGCGCTCCAAGATTGCCGATTATTTTTGCCAGTTGTACAGAATCTTTTATTTCTCTGTAGATTGAAATACCGTCTTCAATTTTTTCTCTTGCTTCATCGTGGAATCCCTGCTGCAAAAGTCCAAGAGCAATGTTCTGCAGATTACGGGCAATGTATGCCCGGTTATTTATTTCTCTTGAGATCTTCAGACTCTCTTCCGCAAGTTTTTTCAATTCATCATAATCGGTAAGAAATAAAGCTATCATACTTAGAGCCAGCAATGCTGCGGCTTCACCGTCTTTGTCTTTCAGATCCCTGAACATCGCCAGACACCGGTCTAAAAATTTTTTGGATTCATCATAGTTTCCCTGCTGGATATATAAAAATCCTGTACGGAATATTGCTTTAGCTTTCCATAGTTCGTCTGCTGTCGAAGCATTCTCAAGAGCTTTCAGAAGATATCCGATTCCCTCTGAAAAATAACTGCGCAGTTCCCAGAATTTACTGAGTATCACACAGAGTTGAAGTGCAGCTTCAGGATCATATTCCATTGACCATCTGATACTCTCCCTGAGATTTTCATTTTCCGTGGCTATTCTTTGCAGCCATTCTTTCTGACCCGGACCTGATAATCCTTTTTCAGAGTTTTCTGCAAACTTATAAAAATACTCAAAATGCTTTTTCCGGTATTCATTCGTATTTCCGGATTCAGTTAATTTTCCATCGCAGTATTTTCTGATTGTCTCAAGAAGATAATAACGATGACCCTCTTCATTTTCAGTTGTTTTTACAAGCGATTTATCTGAAAGATTTGATAACAGATCAAGTATCTCAAATTCATCAATATCATCATCAGCACAAATTACTTCGGAAGCCTCCAGGGTCCAGCCGCCGGAGAAAACGGAAAATTTCTGAAGAAGTAGTTTTTCCTTTTCGGGTAGAAAATCGTAACTCCAGTCAATTAAGGCTTTCAGTGTCTGTTGTCTGGGCAGCAGACTTTTGTTACCTCCTGTAAGCAGATTGAATCTGTCTTTTAGACGTTCAAGTATCTTTTCCACCGGCATCACTTTAACTCTTGCAGCTGCGAGTTCTATTGCCAGCGGTATTCCGTCTAGCTGTATGCAAAGCTGAGCTATTGCGGCAATGTCTTTGTCAGTAAGTTTAAAATCTGTTTTGACAGCTTTTGCCCTGTCTATAAAAAGTTTAACAGATTCGGTTTGTAATATTTCTTCCGGAGATTTTTTATCATAAGGATCAGGCAACTCCATCTGAGATAAATTAATTATACTTTCACCCGTGAGATGGAGAGGTTCCCTGCTTGTAATAATGATCTTCAGACTCGGACATTTCTTAAGAAGCAATTCTGAGACCTCTGCGCTTTCTTTTAACAGATGTTCACAATTATCAAGTATGAGCAAAACCTCTTTCTCTCTGAGAAAATCGGTGAGTACATCTGCCATATCTTTTTTTACATCCGGGGTAACTTTTAATACTGCCATAATCTCCTGAAGAATATTTGAGGATTCAGAAAGCTTAGCCAGCTCTGCAATACAAACCCCGTAACTGAACTCATCCACAAGTGAAGAAGCCAGGTGTACGGCAAGTCTTGTTTTTCCGGTTCCGCCAAAACCTATGATTGAAAGAAGCCGGGCTTCTGATAAAATTTCCCTTATTTCCCTTAACTCTTTTTTTCTGCCGATAAAACTGGTAAGTTCCAGCGGCAGATTATTCCACCTCTGATCTGTTGTTTTTACCGGTGGAAAATCAGAAGGTATGTTTTCATGTACGACCTGATAGATCTGAACTGACTGATTAATATCCTTTAGTTTTCTCTTTCCAAAATCCCTGTAAGATATATTATCCTGAGACTTATCTTTTAAAACTTCATAAACATCTCCTGATATCAGTATCTGCCCTCCGTTTGAAGCTGACATCAGTCTGTGCACCGTGCTTAATGTTACATAACCTGTATAATCACCATTGCCGTATTCTGCTTCGCCGGTATGTATTCCGGATTTAATTTTTATATTGTCAAAAATATTTCTTTTTTCCTCAAGCTCCAGTTGAATAACAACCGCTGCTTTCAGAGCAACTTCCTGATCACTGAAAGCGGTACAGTATGCCTCATTGTTCCTCTTAAACAAATATCCATTATGGGATTCGATAATATCTGTCAGTAGTTTATCAAGTTTGTTTAATGTGATCTGATAAGATTCCGGATCTTTAACTGCAGAAGTTGAATTTCCATCAATGTCGGTAAAGAGAAATGTGACGATGCCGGTTGGGTTCATATGGTATTGAGTATTGAGTATTGAGTATTGAGTATTGAGTAAAATTTAAAATATTTAATATAGAATATTAACTATAACCTATAAACTACTAAATACTAACTACTAACTATTAACTACTAACTATTAACTGACAAGCTTCTTCCATCGTCAACTTATTCCCTTCTTCCCAGTACTTAGCAAACTCATCATCGCTTAATTGTTCGTGTAGCTTTGCTATGTTTTTATCTTTTTTTACCAGGTCTTCTTTATTAAATACACCTTCTAATGACTCGATGGTCTTATCTGATGCACTCAACAATTTAACTGCTAATTCAAAATCTCCATGTTCTGTATATACAGATCCAAGACTGTTCAGCGATTGTGCTATTCCTTTTTTATCACCAATTTCAATATTAATTCCCAGACTTTCTTTGTAAAATCTTATAGCCTTCTTTAGATCTCCCATCCCAACTGCAATATTTCCAAGATTGCTCATGGAATCAGCAACTCCGCTTTTGTTACCAATTTCCTGATTAATTGAAAGGCTTTCTTCAAGATATTTCTTAGCCTGCTCAAATTCTCCCTGATCGAATAAAACCAATCCTAAATTGTTCAAAGAAATAGCAGTCCCCCTTTTGTCACCTGTTTCTATTCTTAAAACCAGACTTTCTTCAAGATATTTTTTAGCCTGTTTAAAATCTTCCTGAATGATTGCTATATATCCAAGGTTGTTTATGGTATCAGCAATTCTTGTTTTATCTCCAATTTCTCTTCCCATAGCCAGACTTTCTTCATAATATTTTTTAGCCTGTTCATATTCTCCCATATTTCGTGTAATAAGTCCAAGGTTTTGTATTGAACCTGCAATTCCTCTTTTGTCGTCAATTTCTTTGAAAATAGACAGGCTTTCTTTATAACATTTCAACGCCTGCTTATAGTCTCCCTGATAGTTTGCTATATTTCCCAGGCTGTTGGTGGATTCAGCAATTCCTTTTTTATCTCCAATCTCCTTATAAATAGTGAGGCTTTCTTCACTATATTTCTTAGCCTGTTCAAAATCCCCCTGAAACCTTTTAAAATTTCCTGTCCGTAATATAAGTTTTGCCTTTATTGATTTATCTATTGAACCGGAACTTTGCAGAATATTCTCAACAAGCCTTATTGCTGTTGAATAATTTCCCGTTGTATTCCAGTAATTTAAAAGTGAAGCGGCTAACACTGATCCTTTGTCCGGAATCTCATTACCTGCAGACCATTCAATCGAAGAAATGAAATTATTATGATCAGCATCAATTACATCAAGCCAGAATTTTTCGTTTTCATTACTCAATTCCGACTCTGCTCTTTTTGACAAATCTAAAAAGTAATCCAGATGCCTTAAAAACATTCCATTCCCGTCTGATAGTTTTTCGAGTCCGTATTGTTTTATGCTTTCAAGTATCCTGTATCTTTCTTTTGAATCATCATAAATTATCACAGACTTTTCTGTCAGCTGACTCAGTAGATCAAGTATTTCATACTTACTTATAATATCATCCGAACAAACTTCTTCAGCTGCCTCCATCGTCCAGCCTCCCGAAAATACTGAAAGTCTGCTCCAGAGAATTCTTTCATTTTCAGAAAGCAGATCATAGCTCCAGTCAATCAGCGCTCTCAACGTTTGCTGTCTCGGTAATGCCGTTCTTTTACCGCCTGTCAGAAGATTGAATCTGTCATTAAGTCTTTCAGATATTTTTTCAACTGATAAAACTTTGATCCTTGCTGCTGCAAGTTCTATTGCAAGCGGAATTCCGTCAAGACGCGAACAAACATCTGCCAGTGCTGAAGCATTTTCATTGTTTACTCTGAATTTAGGATTTACAGCAAGAGCCCTTTCGATAAATAATCTGACTGACTCATATTGTATAAGCTGTTCCGGTGTATTGATCTTATTTGGATCCGGTTGAGTAAGCGGCGGAATCCTGAATGTCTGTTCACCTGCGCAATTGAATGCCTCCCGGCTGGTTGCAATGATCTTTAGTTCAGGGCATGAAGTCAGTAATCTTACAGTAAGATCAGCACAGGCATTTATTATTTGCTCGCAATTATCAAATATTAATAATATTTCCTTATCTTTTAAATGATCAATTAAAGTTTCTTCAGGAGTTTTCTTTTGCTCCTCTTCAATGTTAATTGCATTAATGATAGTTACGGCTAATAAACCGGGATCATTTATTTCCGCAAGATCAATGAACCAGACACCGTGTGCAAATTCATCTATCAGTTCCGCTCCTGTCTGAAGTGAAAATCTTGTCTTCCCTGCTCCTCCCGAACCGGTCAATGTAAGTAAACGATTATTCTTTAATAATTCTTTTGCATGTTTCATTTCATCCTCTCTGCCGATAAAGTTTGTAAGCTGTACCGGAAGATTATTGGGTCGTGCATCGAGCGTTTTCAAAGGAGGAAATTCTTCTCTTAATCCTTTGGATACAATCTGATAAAGCCGGATCGGCTTTATTATATCCTTCAGTCTTCTCTCGCCCAGGTCTCTAAAGCAAACATTTTTAACCACTAAGTCACTAAGGCACAAAGAATTTGATTCATTCTCCCTTTGTGTCTTCGTGTCTTTGTGGTGAGAAAAATGTTCATATGTATCATTTGAAATAAGTATCTGCTCCCCATAAGCTGCCGACAATATTCTTGCAACCCGGGCTAGTGTTATATAACCCATATAATCTTCACCATTCCACTCTGCAGTACCTGAATGTATTCCAATCCTTACTTTAATGACAACTTCATCCCATTTTTCATCTGCAAGATTTATCTGAATATCAACTGCCGCTTTAACGGCTTCTTCAGCATTTCCGAATGCACAGCAGAAAGCATCTCCGACTATTTTAAATACTCGGCCGTTATTTGATTCGACAGCATTTCTTAAAATTTCATTGTGTCTTTCTAAAGCAGCATGCAGCTTCTCCGGAAAATCCTGCGAAAGCTTTGTGCTGCCTTCGATGTCGGTGAAGAGGAATGTGACGTTGCCTGTTGGATTCATTTTTATAATTACGAATTACGAATTACGAATTTTTTTAAAAAATACTAACTATTAACTACTAACTATTAACTACTAACTATTAACTACTAACTATTAACTACTAACTGACAAGCTTCTTCCAGCGTCAATGTTTTACCTTGATCAAAATTAAGAGTAAATTCTTCAGGCGTTAATTTTTGTTTTAACACATTTAATAATTTATCATAAATTATCTGATCAGTCAGCGGGAATTTAATTTTTTTTAACTCCAGATATTCTCTGTTTATAAAACCAAGCAACTGAAGTCCGGGTATAAAATATCCTTCTATTATCTGCATTTGAGCCGATCTTAATATATTAAAAACTATATATCTCCTGTTGCCTGTTTCCCTGTATAACTCCAGACTTTCTTTGTAATATCTTTTCGATTGTTCAAATTCTTTCCTTTCGAAAGCAACTCTTCCCATACTTAAAAGAGTATCCGCAATTTTTGTTTTTGCTTTTATCCTTTGGCTTATATCAAGACTTTCGATGAACAATTCCAAAGCTTTCTCTAAATCATTTTGCTCCAGTAATGTTTTTCCCAGGTTGTATAACGAATCTGCAATGCATCCTTTTTCATCTATCTCGATTGAAATGTCAAGGCTTTCCTTATATAGCTTCAAAGCGTTTACATAATCCCCCTGATTATAAGAGACATTTCCAAGATTCAATATTGATATGGCGATGCCTTCTTTATTTCCTGTCAGATGTCTTAACTGTAAACTTTCCTGAAGCAGGGCTTCGGCTTTTTCGTATTCACCCATTTCAAATGACAGGATTCCGAGATTGGTAAGACAAACTGCAATACCAACCATATCTCCGCTCTCGCGACGCGCAGCAAGACTTTCTTCATACAATGAAAAAGATCCGGAATAATTTCCCTGATTTGAAAATACATTGGCAAGATTGTTAAGTACAATCGCAATACTAGACTTATTTCCTAATTCTCTGTAGATCGCGAGACTTTCCTCATATAAAACTGCAGACTCATCAAATCTTCCCTGATCATATTCGAGTATTCCAAGCCTGATAAGAGACTCGGCAGTACCGGATTTGTCTCCCAGCTCACGTCGGATCTTAAGACTTTCAACAATTAAATCTCTTGCTTTATCGACATCACCTTTCAATCTTTTATAATTTCCCAATTTACAGATGACTGAGCAATAGAGTGGACTATTAGTTTCAGTATTTGTTTCTAAAATAGTTTCAAGCCAGTGTATTCCCTCGGTGATGTATCCTCTGATTTGCCAGAACATAAATATTGCTGAAGATAATCTTAATCCGTTTTCATTTGCTGGATTTTCTACGGACCATTTCAATGCTTTTTCCAGGTTTCCAATCTCGTTCTCAAAAATTTTAATGTTTGACTCGGATTCTATCCCTCTTAATTTTTTGCTTTTTGTTTCAGCCAGCCCCAGATAAAACTTAAGATGTTTATCTGAAAATTTTTCATATTCACCGGTCTCTTTAATTTTATCATAAGCATATTGTCTGATTGTTTCAAGAATTAAAAATCTTTCTTTTTCATCATTATATATCACAATTGATTTTTCAATAAGACTGCTTAATATTTCAAATATTTCTCCACTATCAATAATATTATCCGAACAAATTTCTTCGGCTGCCTCAAGGGTCCAACCTCCCGAAAATACAGAGAGTCTGTTCCATAAATTTTTTTCTTTGTCAGATAAAAGATCATAACTCCAGTCTATCAAAGCTCTCAGAGTCTGCTGTCTGGGTAATGCAGTTCTTTTACCGCCTGTGAGAAGTTTGAATCTGTCGTCCAGTCTTTCATTGATTTTATCAACAGATAATACCTTTGACCTGGCAGCAGCAAGTTCTATTGCAAGCGGGATTCCATCAAGACGGGAACATACTTTCGCCAATACCATAGCATTCTCTTTATTTACTCTGAATTCATGATTTACTGAAAGCGCTCTTTCTATAAACAAACGTACTGACTCATACTGAATAAGTTGTTCCGGTGTGTCCTTACAATCCGGATCAGGTTGAGAAAGAGGAGGTATTTTATATGTCTGCTCCCCTGAAATATTCAGCGCTTCTCGGCTTGTAGCTATTATTTTGAGATCCGGACACCGCAGAAGTAATTTTTCTGTCAGCTTTGCACAGGATTCTATTATCTGCTCACAGTTATCGAGTATGATTAATATCTCTTTATCTTTTAAATAATCGCTTAAAGTAACTTCCGGAGTCTTACTATTCTCTTCTTTCAGACCGAGAGCATTTATAATTGCAATAGGCAGAAAAACAGGATCACTAACAGCAGCAAGTTCAGTAAACCAGACACCGTTTGCAAAATCATCTATCAGGTCAGCTGCAGCCTGAAGTGAAAGTCTGGACTTTCCCGCTCCTCCGGTTCCGGTAAGTGTCAACAGCCGGCTATTTTTGAGTTCCTCTTTTACAAACTTCATCTCTTTCTCTCGTCCGATAAAACTCGTAAGTTGAATTGGGAGATTATTAGGACGGGCATCAAGTGTTTTCAATGGAGGAAATTCCTTTCTCAAACCCTCGGATTCTACCTGATATAGTCTTATTGGCTCAATGACATCTTTCAGTCTTCTCTCTCCCAAATCTCTGAAGCAAACATTTTTTACCACTAAGTCACTAAGGCACAAAGAATCTGATTCATTCTCCCTTTGTGTCTTCGTGTCTTTCTGGTTAGAAAAAAGTTTATAGGCATCATTTGAAATAAGTATCTGCTCACCATAAGCAGCCGACATCACTCTCGCAACTCTGGCAAGAGTAATATAACCCATGTACCTGTCACCATTCCACTCTGCCATTCCGGAGTGAATACCGATCCTTACTCTGATCACAGCTTCATCCCAGATTTCTTTTCCAAGATCTGTCTGAATTTCAACTGCTGCTTTAACGGCATCTCCGGCATTTTCAAAAGCACAAAAAAATGAATCACCTATTGTGTCATATATGAATCCTTTATTGGACTCAAGAGCTTTTTTCAAAATTAGATTATGTCTTTCCAAAGCAGCATTCAGCTTTTCCGGAAAGTCCTGGGATAGCTTTGTACTGCCTTCGATGTCGGTAAATAAAAATGTAACTGCTCCCGTAGGAATATTCATATGAGTTATGAGTTATGAGTTTTGAGTTATGAGTTATGAGTTATGAGTTATGAGTTATGAGTTATGAGTTATGAGTTATGAGTTATGAGTTATGAGTTATGAGTTATGAGTTTATGTTATTAAACACTTTCTCTAAAATCAAAAATCCAAAATCAAAAATCAAAAATCAACTGAGCCGCTTCCTCCAGCGTCATCTTTCTGCCTGCTTCCCGGTACTTATCAAACTCTTCATCGCTGAATTGTTCATGAAGTTTTGAAATATTATCATCTTTTATTTTCTGCTCTTTCTTATCCAAAACAGCCTGCATAGATTCTAATGCCTTTTCAGAAGCACTCAGCAACATTATTGCTTTTTCAAAATCCCCAAGTTTACAGCAAGAATTTCCCAGATTGTTTATGCAATCAGCCATTCCAATTTTGTAACCAATTTCTTTATAAATGGTCATGCTTTCTACAAATAAATTCTTAGCCTGTTTGTAATCTCCCTTATCGTAAGCTACATAACCCAGATTCATGATGGATTCAGCTATTCCATTCCTGTTTCCTATTTCTTTTCTTATATCCAGACTCTCTTCATAATATTTCTTAGCCTGCTCATAATCTCCCTGATTACTTGCTACACTCCCAAGATTGCTCAATAATGCTGCAATTCCATTCTTGTTCCCGACTTCCTTACAAATATTAAAACTTTCTAAATAATATTTCTTTGCCTGTTCATAATCCCCGTTAAAATATGCTAAATTTCCCAGATAGTTTATGATTCTTGAAATTCCGTCTTTATTACCGGTCTCTTTTTTAATGTTCAGACTTTCCTCAAAATATTTCTCAGCCTGTTTATAATCCCCCTGATTTAATGCTATATTTCCCAGGCTGAGAATTGGTGCAGAAATTCCTTCTTTCTCACCAATTTCTTTATAAATAGAAAGGCTTTTTTCATAATAATTTTTAGCCTGCTCATAATCTCCCATACTCAATGTTACATTTCCCAGATTGTGTAATGCACCGGCAACTCCGCTTTTATCACCTATCTCCTTTCTTAAGATCAGGAATTCTTCATAAAATTCTTTAGCCTGTTCATATTCACCTTGTGCTGATTTAAAACTTCCTTTCCAGTTATACAACAAAGCTTTTAAAGATTTATCTATTGTTTCACCACTTTCCAGAATAATTTCCAGGAGTCTTAAACCTGTTGAATACTGTCCTGTTAAATTCCAAAATCTCCCAAGGGCTAAGGCAGTAACAGCACCTTTTACTGAATTCTCATTTCTGACAGACCATTCTATAGCAGATATAAAATTTCTATGGTCAGCTTCAATCAGATCCAACCAGAATTTAGAATTTTCACCAATGAGTTCAGGTTTAGCTTTTTCTGAAAGCTCTGAAAAATAATTCAGATGCTTCAGGTATATTTCATTTCCATCTGACAACTTTTCTATTCCGTATTGTTTTAAACTTTCAAGTATCTTATATCTGTCTTTTGTCTCATCATAAATAATGACAGACTTTTCTGTAAGTAAACTCAGCAGGTCAAGCACTTCATTCTTTATTATTTTTTCATCGGAACAAACCTCTTCCACCGCCTCAAGTGTCCATCCTCCCGAAAAGACAGAAAGTCTGCTCCAGAGAATTTTTTCATTTTCTGAAAGCAGATCATAGCTCCAGTCTATCAAAGCTCTTAACGTTTGCTGTCTGGGTAATGCGGTTCTTTTACCGCCTGTCAGCAGTTTGAATCTGTCTCCAAGTCTTTCATATATTTTTTCAATCGTAAGTGTTTTTGTCCTTGTTGCAGCCAGCTCTATCGCCAAAGGAATTCCGTCAAGCCTGGAACAAACTTCAGCCAGTGCCGGTGCGTTTTCATTTGTTACTCTGAATTTCGGATTTACTGCAAGTGCTCTTTCTACGAATAAACGAATTGATTCAAACTGTAAAAGATGTTCCGGTGTATTTTTCAGACCCGGATCAGGCAGTGAAAGTGGTGGTATCCTGTAAGTCTGCTCCCCTCTGCAGTTCAATGCCTCCCGGCTTGTTGCAATTATCTTCAGCTTTGGACATGAAGAAAGTAACCTTTCTGCCAGCTCTGCGCATGCAGTCACCAAGTGTTCGCAATTATCAAGTATTAAAAGGACTTCTTTATCTTTTAAATGTTCAGCTAAAATATCTTCAATGGTTTTATTCGGTTCTTCCTTGAGACCAAAAACATTTATCAGTTCTACTGATAAAGAATCAGGGTCACTGATTGCATCCAGCTCAACAAACCATACTCCGTTGGCAAATTCATCTGTCATTTCCGCTCCGGTCTGAAGAGAGAATCTTGTTTTACCGGCTCCTCCCGAACCTGTAAGAGTCAATAACCTGTTATTTTTTAATAACATTTTTGAATGCCGTATCTCTTCTTCCCTGCCTATAAAGTTAGTCAACTGCACAGGAAGATTATTCGGGCGGGCATCAAGTGTTTTTAACGGAGGAAATTCCTTTCTCAAACCCTCGGATTCTACCTGATATAATCTTATTGGCTCAATTACATCTTTCAGTCTTCGCTCACCCAGATCTCTGAAGCAAACATTTTTTACCACTAAGTCACTAAGGCACAAAGAATCTGATTCATTCTCCCTTTGTTCCGCCTGCGGCGGATTCGTGTCTTTGTGGTGAGAAAAAAGTTTATAAGTATCATTTGAAATAAGTATCTGCCCGCCATAAGCGGCCGACATCACCCTCGCAACTCTTGCAAGAGTTATATAACCCATATAGTCATCACCATTCCACTCGGCATTTCCGGAATGAATACCGATCCTTATTCTGATCACAGCACCATCCCAGTTTTCATTTTCAATATTTATCTGAATTTCAACAGCAGCTTTTACAGCATCTGCAGCATTCTGAAATGCACAGCAATAAGCATCACCTACGATCTTAAATACAAAACCGTTATTGATCTCAACAACATTTCTTAAAATTGAATTGTGTTTTTCCAAAGCAGAAGGAAGAGTATCCGGAAATTCCTGAGCAAGCTTAGTACTTCCTTCAATATCTGTAAAAAGGAAGGTTACATTTCCGGACGGTATCT
>JAGQWH010000064.1 GCA_020437545.1 Ignavibacteriota bacterium | reverse complement strand
AAAACCGGATTCTATCTAGATCAGTGTGAAAGCAGGGTTCTTCTCAGAAAGTATATAAAACCAGATTACAAAGTGCTGGATCTTTTTTGTAACGAGGGAGGATTCGCTTTGAATGCAGCTTTTGCAGGAGCAGGGGATGTTACGGGAGTTGATTCTTCAGAGCATTCTATAAATGCTTCCATTAAAAATGCCGGATTAAATAAAATGGAGAAAATAAAGTTTGTCTGTAAGGATGTGTTTGAATATATAAATGAATTGTTTCAGAGTAAAGAGAGGTATGACATTATAGTAGTTGATCCTCCTTCATTTGCTAAATCTAAAAAGAATTTATTTCCGGCTTTGAAAGGTTATCAGGAATTAAATTATAAGGCAATGAGGTTGTTAAAACCAAATTCGATTCTTTGTACATTCTCCTGTTCGCATCATGTAAGTGAAAAACATTTTGAAGAAATGCTGATAAAAAGTGCAGCAGAGGCAAAGAGGAAGATACAGATAATTGAATTCCGGAACAGTTCTTTTGACCATCCTGTACTCCCTCAAATGCCTGAAACTAAATATCTTAAAGGATATTTTCTGAGAGTACTCTGATTAGTTAATTGAACTTAGTCTTAATAAGCATTATCTTTGTCAGATATATTTATAAACTTAATGATTAAAAAATTGGAAAAGGGAACAAAAAAATTTGTAGCAATAAATTACATTAACTGTAAAGATCATTACAAACCAAGATTTGAAGAGCTTTTCGGCTCTAGGGCAAAAGCAATAGACACTATGCCGGGATTTTTGGATATGGAAGTACTCAGACCTGTAAGCGGAAAAGGTGATTACCTTATCGTCAGTCACTGGGATTCAGAAGATGCTTTTAAGGAGTGGACAAAATCTCCTGAATTCATTGAAGGGCATAAAAGAGGATTTGAAGATCTCAGAATTGCAAAAGAAAAAGGCGAGGAGATGCCGATGACTTCCGATTTTAAAACCTATGAAATAATTGCAACTTAGAATTCTAGTTTAATGTTCATACAAAAAAAATAAGTATTTCAAAATCGATTATATTTTTGTGTTTTATTACAAAACATATGTTACATCTTAAACCAACAATAATTTAAAAAAAAATAATTACGAAAAATGAAAAGTAAATTCAAATTAAAAATTTTTGAAGTTTTAGCGATTGCATTGTTATTTGTAACGATATACAGTTGTAGTGATGATGATAATCCGGTTGTGATCAGCGGACCTGTTGCTAATACTATTAATGGAGTAGTCACATTTGTAGATACAAACTTTGTCTTATCAGGGGGGACTTATCTTATTTCGGCATATCCATCCTCAGGATGGCCGCCAAGTGCAGGACCTACAGCATATGATACGATAAATATTGTAAGGACCAACAATGTATTAAATACAAGTTACAACTACCAATTAAAAGATCTTAATCCCGGACAATATGTAGTTTCAGTGGGTTTCAGAAAAAATACAGGCGGACAGAGTCCAATAATGTCTATATACGGATGTGATACATTAAGAGCAATTGATTCTGCAGGTGTAGCATGTTTATTCAATCCGTCACTGAAAGCAACAATTGGTACCAATAATGAAGCAGCTGTTGGAATAGATATGCTTTCATGGGCGGATACTACAAAAAAGATATATTGATAAGGAAATGAATTTATTCATTAATATTAGCATTCCAATTCTATTAAGCAGGGGCATTCTATTTATGTCCCTGCTTTTTATTTTTCAGATATCTGCTCCTGAAACTTACGGACAGGGATCAGTAGAAGGAAAAGTTATTGATGAAGAAACAAGTTCAATTGTAAGTCTTGCATCAATTAAGATTTACAAAGAAGGCACAGATAATTTTTTAAAGACTCAATCTGATATATCAGGTAAATTCAGTTTCATTAATCTGGATTCAGGAGTCTATATGATCGAAGTAACAAGTATTGGATATGAAGAATACATGAATCAGGTCAGGATAGAAGATCTAAAAACAAAAATTCTTAATGTGTTTTTAAAACCGGCAGGAATTGAAATTGAAAAGATCAATGTAACATCAACGAAAACAGAAGTTACTTTGCAGCAAACTCCCTCATCAATTTCAATAGTGACAGCAGAGGATATAAGCAAAAAAAATATTCTTACTTTTGATAATGTACTGGAGCAGGTTCAGGGAGTTACACTAAACCGAAGCAGTGGAATAAATGTGAATTCGATGTCAATCAGAGGATCTTCGGATGTTGCAGGAGGCGGAATAGGAAATCGTGTGTTGCTGTTACTCGATGGCAGACCTTCACTTACAGGAGATTCGAAAGGAGCATTATGGTCTCTGATACCTGTTTCTATAATTGAAAGAACCGAAGTTGTGAAAGGAGCATTCTCTTCTTTATACGGTTCGAGTGCTATAGGCGGAGTTGTAAATGTGATAACGAAAAAACCAACTTACAATTCTTCAACAAGTATGAATTTCAGTTATGGATTTTATGAAAAGCTGAGTGACAGTCTGAGATATACAAATGATCTTCTCACTTTTACAACTGCTGATATAATTCACAGCAATACTATCAATAAATTTTCATATCTGCTGAATCTGAATTATAACAACAATGACGGTCATTCACAGCAGTCTAATTATGATTTTTATTCAGGTGTTGGTAAATTCACTTATGATCTTTTTGGTAACAGGGATCTCGAAGCGACATTACAATATACAAAGTCAAACAGCGGATTTCCTCACTACTGGAGAAAAAATGCCGGCAGTGTAGCTGATCCTTATAAAATAGCCGAGTATTATATTGGTGACAAAATTCAGAAAGAAACTCAGAGTTATGATCTGTTTTACAGGGCTGTTCCAAATTCAATATCTAAATACACAACCCGTTTTTATTATTATTATTTATACAGCAATTCCTACTATAATCCGAATAATCCTGTTTCAAGGGAGTTCGCAGATACAGGAAAAGGTTTAAACACATATATTGATTCTTACAATATCGGAAATATTACACAGGTTGATTTTCAGTTTGGAAAAAGTAATTATTTTGTTTCGGGAATAGATTTTCAGATGAACATAGTGAATTCGGATCCTCAGGAAATATTATACGGAGATCAGCAAATGAATAACCTTGGGATATTTGCTCAGGACCAATATAAAATTATTACAGATAAATCAGGAAATTCAATACTTGAAACTACAATAGGTGCAAGGGTTGATTTTAATAAAGTAGTTTCGGGAATTAAATCTTCAGAGTTAAGTCCGAAATTATCTTTTGTATATTCTCCCGACACGGAAAATGAAGTCTTCAAAAATACAGCTTACAGATTTTTAGTAGGCAGAGCTTTCAGGGCACCATCAATCGCTGAAATATATTTCAAAAAAGAATTGTTCGGCGGCTTTGATTTTCTTTACAATCCTAATCTTCAGCCTGAAAACATGATATCAGCCGAGATTGGATTAAGAAAACAATTCACAACAAGATTTACATTTGATATGGCATTTTTCTTTAATGAATATGAAAATCTAATACAGTATGTCAATACAACTTCATCCATATACGGACCATTTCAGGTGCAGAATATTGCCAAATCCCAGATTGCAGGTTTTGAATTCAGTCTTGATTATAACTCTACAGTGAAGTTATTTAAAAATCCTTTGGATTATTTCTTTAACATCAGTTATACATATCTTAATGCAAAAGACCTGTCGGAGAACAGAAAGGATGATTATTTACCATATAAACCCGTGAATAATTTTTTATTTACAACTAATTTTGGTTATTACGGATTTAATCTTGATATTTACGGTAAATATTTAAGCGCAATAGATGAAGTTCTGTTTTATAAATTTGAAGAACCGGAATCATATTTTCTTTTAAATTTAAAATTAAGTAAAGAAATAACCAGTAAAATCTCATTCTTCCTCGCTGTAAATAATCTTTTTGATGAATCTTATCAGGAGCTCGAAAGGATTCAGGCACCAAACCGGAATTTTAATTCAGGATTCAGCCTTCAGTTTTAAATCTGCTTTCAGAAAAATTTATCTTTCCTGAAATTTCTTAAACTATTTGTCAGTACATAAAAAATAAGTATTCACACTTACTAAGATTAGTAGTAAATACTTATTCAGATTTTATAAAATAATCAGTAAGTTTATGATGAATCAACCCCAAATTACTGAACAAACCAATTATTTATCACATCTTGATTCAAAAGCCCTTTTTAAAATGCCCCAAAGACACAAACTGCAATACAAAGCTCCGGATTTATTTCCGGAGCTTTCCTTTTGTTTAAAAAATAAAAACTATTATCAGAATGAAATACTCATGGAATAATAGAAATTATCAAACTGAAGTATGTTCTCACCTGATGAATCATAGTTTTTTAATCCGGGTTTAAGAGAAAGGTTCAGTAAACAATTTTTAATTGCAAATTCAGCAATCTCGGCCAGCCAGTTTTCGTTCCGGAATAAAAGATCCGCTGCATATTCCAGTGCCAGCATTGAAACACTGCTTATAAGAACAGAATTGGATACTTCTCTGGCACGGCTTATTGGTATCAGGACATTTAAATAATGGTTAGCGTAAACACTAATAAATCCGGCAGGCTTTATGTTTAATTGAGGTGTAAAATTAATTACGGCAAAGGATTCATAAAATCCTCCGAAGCTTACATTGTTACCGAAGTTTCCTAAAATATCAAAAGAATAGTCTTCCTTTTTCTTAAATTTGCTTGAATTGAATTCAAGATTATCTATTCGATAATAAAATTCTTTCTTAAGTTTATTTTCTGATGATTTTTCCTGCGCAGACTGGAATACTTTGAGGTCAGTTTCGGGACTGATTTTTATGGTTTCGGTAATTTTTGTTGTCTGTGAAACTGAAACATTCGCAAAAATTAAAATACTTATGAAAATTGTTTTCATAATATTATTTAATTAAAATTGCAGAATAATTATTCCCGGAAATTATCCAATATGTATCGTAAGGATTCTTCTATGCTTTTTTGTTTTATCCCAAGTGAATTTAATTTACCGGTATTCATGGATACATCTTTGACTTTATTCAGACCCGGGATATCATTCATCGATGTTCTTATTATTAATGATTTTTCAAAACCGGCAATATCACAAAGTATTTCACCTAGTTCATATCTTGAGACTCTTTGAAGTCCTCCGAAATTCAGAGTGATCTCTTTTATATCACGATTTAACAATTTACTGATCAACTCTGCAGCATCATTTAACTCAAGTGGAGTTCTGAACTGGTCATAGAATAATTTAACCGGTTTGCCGTTTCTGAAGTTATGAAACATCATGTGAAAGTTATTAACTGAATGATTAAATCCCAAGCCATAAAGCAATGAAGTGCGCAGGATCACATAGTTATCAAAAACCTCTCTTATTTCATTTTCACTTCTGACTTTAGTTTCTGCATAAAAAGAAACAGGAGCTGATTCTTCCTCTTCTACAGCAGGTTTAACTCTTTCGCCGTTATAAATAAGATCAGTAGAAGTAAATATAAGTTTAGCATTGTTTGAATGACATAGTTCGGCAATTGTTTTAGTAGAATTGATATTAATATCAATTACTTCATTCTCCGGAAGTGTATCGCAAATCTCAGGTCTTGAAACAGCAGCTGTATGAATAATTACATCAGGATTGAATTCTGAAACAAGTGATCTCAATTTTTTCTGATCTGTTAAATCAATCTTAAGAGAATTGTAATCAACACAGTTACCTTTGTTCGAATTATACAATGTAAGAATTGTATTACTTTCCGAAAGTTTCCGGTTAAGATATTGTCCTAAAAGCCCGCTTCCGCCTGTGATAATTATTTTCAATTTAAATGTTTTAAAGTATTTTGAAATCTTTGTAATAGTTAAAATCTTTTTCAGACAAATCATTTGTTAATTCTTCTTTGTTAATTGATTTAACAAAAGAATTTGCGGGACCTGTTCTGAGTTCCTTTATATAATCACTTACCATATTTTTTTCACCTGATGCTACTACTTCTACGCTTCCATCGATAAGGTTTTTTGCATATCCCCTGATGTTATATTCAACTGCTTTTCGGTAACAGAAATATCTGTATCCGACTCCCTGTACAAGTCCGTTAACCGTTATTTTTATTACTGTATGCATTTTTATATCTTAATTTTACTATTCCGTAAAATTCGGAAATTAAAAGACCTATGAACATTATAGTTGCTCCGAGAAGTTGATTGAAATTTAAAATTTCGTTTAAAACTAAAAATGCAAAAATTGCAGCAAATATTGATTCCATACTGTAAATGATCCCTGCCCGGAGCGGGGTAGTCATATTCTGATACTTTGTTATGAGAAGAATGCTAAGCAGTGTTGAGATAAATGAAGTGTAAATTAAAGTAACTATTAGTTCAGTATTTAAATCTATAAATGCGCCGCCTTTGAAATTTTCATCATAGAAAAATGTAAATAAAAGACTAAGGATTGTCATTGAAAAAAACTGACCGAAGGTCATATAGAGAAAATTCTCACTTGTTGTATATTTATTAAGAAGTATTATATGAATCGCAAAGAATACCGCACAAAAAAGTGTCATCAGATCACCTATGTTAGGCACTATATAAAAAGCTTCTGATAAAATATACAGACCGGTAATCACAAGAATAGCACCGGCAATATTTTCAGTTCCGGGTTTTATTTTTAGAATGAAATACTGCGCAAAAGGTAGAATGATTAAATTTGTCCCGGTTATAAATCCTGATTTGGAAGCTGTGGTATATTCCAGTCCAACTGTCTGAAAAGCAAATCCTAGAAAAAGAAATGCGCCAAGTATCAAACCGTTTTTCCAAAGTTTAAAATTGGTGAATTCAATTTTATTCCGGAAAATGATCATAAAAGTGATGAGTGTTATCAGGAAGCGGATAAAAATAAAGAGTCCGGGTGAGATAGAATTCAGGGAAATCTTGACAAGAGGAAATGAAAGACCCCAGGCAATTGTAATGCAAAGAAGTATGAACTCAGCTTTGTAAGTTTTCAGGACATTACCCGGAATATTGATGAGATCTTTTATCAAGGTACTGCTTATAAGTTATTTCAGAATATTACATTCCGAATTTAGCTTTGTAAATAATTAATGCGCATGCTATCAGCCACAGGAGAGAATTTATTATGATCGGTATATCTTTGGTGACTATCTGAGTCGGACTTTCACCCAGATTTTTTTTATGGAGCAGATAAAGATATCTGAATATTCCATAGAGTACAAATGGAGTGGTATAAATAAGTTTATCTGAGTGAAAAGATGTAATTGCTTTTTCTGAAACAGTATATAATGCATATGAGATTATAGTACCGGTAGCTGCTACAGTATTCAGTTGATCCACAAATACTACGTCATAATCACTCAGCACTTTTCTTTGCTTTTCGAGATTTTCCTGATTAGGTCCGGAAAGTTCTGCTCTGCGTTTAGAGATACCAAGAAACAGAGAAATGAAAATTGTTGTGATTATCATCCAGCTTGAAACTTCAACATTTATAGCGACTGCACCGCCGATTACTCTTAAAATAAATCCTGTAGATATGGAAAACACATCAAGCAATACAACATTCTTTATCTTAAAAGTGTAAACTAAATTATTTATAAAATAGAAAATTATTGTTAAAGTGAAGAGATAATTTAAATTAATACAAATTGCAGAAGTGAATAAAAGTAAAAACACAAAAAGAATTTTTGCCCTTTTTATGGATACATCACCAGCAGCGATAGGGCGGTATCGCTTCTTTTTATGGGCTCTGTCTGACTCTACATCCATTATGTCATTCAGCACATACACACTGCTTGAAACACCGCAAAACGCTATGAATGCAAGTATGTTTTGAAAAAGTAAAGGAAAATTAAGAAGCTGACCGGCAAACAGGATAGGTGCAAAAACAAACAGATTTTTTATCCATTGTTTTGGTCGTATAAGTTCAAAGAGTTTCAGTACTTTCAATTATCTAAAGTTTCGTTTTTGATTTTGTTAAAATTGACTTTATAAACTTTCATTTCTTCTCCCCCGCAGATCGTGTTTTCTTCAAGTATAGCGCTAGTGATATATTCCATTTGATAACCGTATCTGTTAATATACTCGGTGAACCAGTGATCATAAATAATAATATAACTAACATTATTTTTCTTTAATAGATAATTTAATGAATCCAGATTATCATCCCACATATACTGTCTGTATCTTAATATTTCAGGTGTAACAAGACCTGCCATGTCAACTATCCTATTACCGTTTAAGAAAGTAATAGCACCTATATCATTAATAGCAATAGTCTCATCTCTGCCGACATTTTCAGATACCCATTTTGCAAGTTTAACCTGCTGAGAATTTATGTTATCAGTATTTTTTCCCAGGGCAACTGCAAAAACCAAAAAATATGGCACGGAAAAGATCAGTAATACAGCGATGATTCTTTTTACACTATTGAGATATTTTTTAAGGAATCCGATAAATTTAAGATCAAGTATATAAAACAGTAGATAAACAGCTGTTAAATTTATAAATGGTATCAATGGTATCATGTACCTGACATGATGCCGCCAGTTAGGAATTAAAACAGACATGACCAAAGGAAGAACCAGTATCCATAAAAAAATCAGATTTAAATATCTGAGTTTTGAGAAATATGATCTTATATTTGAAAAATAAAATATGAAAGAAAAAACATAAATTATTCCGGTAATCAGATTATCTCTGAAAAAAAGAGTAAAAGCTATCCTGAGGAAAGTAAGATCAGGAATAAAATTAGTGCCACCACCCTGACCTCTGAAAGTATTTGGAAAGAAATGCCCGCTGATATTATACGAAAATATAAGATAAGGGAATGTGATCAGAGCAAAAATGATAAGAGCTAATATAAACTTAAATAATATATCTTTAAATTTTTTTTCGTTGAACGAATTCATTAAAACATCAAAAAAGTAGAGTCCAGATAAAAGAAATCCCTCGGGACGTGATACAGTGGCAAGTGCAAAAAGTAAAGCAGGTAAAACTGTAAATTTATTTTCTGTTAAATTTCTTATATGATAATACACACCGAGAATGGAAAAAAACATAAACATCGTTGTTTCCATGCCTGACATTGCAGACCATACGACTCTGCCGGTAATGGCAGTCAGTAAAGTAATTGATAATGCGAAATTTTCAGCAGATATTTTGAATGAAGAAAATTCAACCGGATCAGCAATGTTATTTCTAAATATAAGAAGGGAAGTCCTGTATATGTAAATACACGAAAGGGTATAAAATAAAAATGAAAGAAATACAGAATTTATGATAAAATTTTTGATAACAAAACTTGTCAAACCCAGAACGATCACATAGAGAGGTGAAGTAGTCCCTGCCGTGTATTCTCCTATATTATACTGATAAAAATATCCGTGTGAAAAATTATCTGCAAACCGGAAATGGATCCAGGTGTCATCCAATGGAACGCCCATCTGCCCGTTTGTGAAATAATATTCTGCACCAAGATAAATTATTGCGGAAAAGACACAAATCAGTAAAATGTATATGTAATTTCTGTTCAAAAAATATGGATCTTAAAATTTAAAGATTCAAAAAAAAGAGGAGAACTTGCATTCTCCTCAGAATATTATTTCTGTATATTATTGTGTTTATTATGATAATTAAAATACTGCTTGTTCTTCATAAACTCCAAAAACCTCTTTTAGCTCTGCGCACATTTCTCCGAGTGTAACATATTTTCTGGCACAGTCAAGAACAACAGGCATCAGGTTAGTTCCGTCAGCTGCTGCCTTATTAAGAGCCTTTAGAGCATTTTTCACATCTTCATTATTTCTTGAAGCTTTTAATTCACTGAGTCTCTTGATCTGACTTGTTTCGACTTCTTTTGAAATCTGAAGAATTGGAATATCTATCTTTTCATCTTCTTCAACAAAATCATTTACACCGACCACTATTTTTTCTTTATTATCCAGTTCCTTCTGATATCTGTAAGAAGCATCAGCGATCTCTCTCTGGAAAAATCCATTTTCAATGCAAGCGATAACTCCGCCCTGAGAATCAATTAAGTCAAAATATTTTTCAGCTTCAGTTTCTATATCATCAGTTAATTTTTCTACATAATAACTGCCGCCAAGTGGATCAGCGACATTTGTGACTTCATGTTCATAAGCAATGATCTGCTGTGTCCTTAAAGCAATTTTAACTGCTTTATCAGAAGGTAATGCCAGAGTTTCATCCATTGAATTGGTATGTAAACTTTGTGTGCCTCCGAGCACTCCTGCAAGAGCTTCTATTGCAGTTCTCACTATATTATTTTCAGGCTGCTGTGCTGTAAGAGAGCATCCTGCTGTCTGTGTATGAAATCTTAATGTCCATGATTTGGGATCTTTGGCTCCGTATTTATTTCTCATTCTCTTTGCAAAGATCCTTCTTGCTGCTCTGAACTTGGCTATCTCTTCAAAAAAATCAAGATGCGAATTAAAGAAGTAAGAGATCCTAGGTGCAAAAGAGTCAATATCCATTCCTCTCGCTATGCAATGCTCCATGTAAGTAAAACCATCGGCTAGAGTGAAAGCCAGCTCCTGAGCCGCAGTGGAACCTGCTTCTCTGATATGATAGCCGCTGACACTAACCGGATTGAACTGAGGAACTTCCTTGGCTGAATATTCGATCATGTCAGTAATAATCCTCATGGACTGTTCCGGAGGATAGATATACTCTTTCTGAGCAATGTATTCTTTTAAAATATCATTCTGAAGTGTTCCTCTCAGTTTGCTGAATGGAACTCCCTGCTTTTCTGCAACGGCAAGATAAAAAGCGTAGATCATAATAGCCGGAGAATTTATTGTCATGGAAGTTGAAACTTTATCAAGCGGGATTCCATCAAACAGAATTTCCATATCCTGAAGAGATGAGATCGCAACTCCGCAAATCCCGACCTCACCTTCTGATTCTGCATCATCAGAATCATAACCCATTAGAGTAGGCAGATCGAAAGCAGTAGATAAACCGGTTTGTCCGTGTTCGAGTAAATACTTAAATCTCTCATTTGTATCCTCAGGTGTGCCGAACCCTGCAAACTGCCTCATGGTCCATATCTTTCCCCTGTACATATTGTGATGAATACCTCTTGTATAAGGATATTCACCCGGGTAGCCAATTTCATTATAATAGTTTGTTTCTTTTATATCTTCGGGAGTGTAGCAGATATCGAGTTCTTTGCCGCTTAGAGAAGTGAATTTTCTTCCGTTGGTTTTTGCTTTAGAAGCTGTTTCCATCCACTCATTTTTGGACGTACTTTTTTTAGGTTCGGTGTTATTGGTCATAGTCAAGTTTGTTTTATTAAAGATGTAAATATAAAATATTTAATGTGGAAAATGAATACATTTATGAGACCTGCTGTTTTCTTATAATCCGGAAAATTTTTTAATGTAAATTTAATAATATTTAAAAATCTTTGACTAATATTTTTTAGTTTATTATCCCTATGAAATTTCATTAAACTAACAGGTTTGTTACAAAGAAAATAAAACTTTAAGTCTCAAGAGATTACCCGGAGTACTGATTTTGATTTAAAAAAAAATCATTTAAGAATATTAAATAATAATCTGTGAGTTTTTGTTAAGATTTTTAAAATAAAAAAACTGAGTAAAGCAGTAATATTTTACTCAGTTTTAAATAATTATATCTCAAAACCAGATTTATTTTATCAGCATCATTTTTATTGTCTTTAAATATGATCCGGATTGAATTGTGTAATAGTATATACCGCTGGCATAATTAATTCCGTTAAAAGTAACCTGATAGCTACCCGGATTCTGAATTTCGTTTACAAGAGTCTCTACTTCTTTCCCTGAAACATCACTGACCTTTATTATAACATTTTCTTTAACAGGTATCTGATAAACAATTTTAGTTTCGGGATTAAAGGGATTTGGAAAATTCTGCTGAATCGCATATCCTTCCGGAATGAGAGAACTAATATTAACAACTCCAACTGTTACTCCTGTTATCAATCTGAGCGATCTTGCATAATAATCTGAAATATACAATGAGTCTCCTCCGGGTGAAGCAACTATTCCATTTGGTCCGTTGAAAGTAGCCGAAGCAGCCGGACCGTTAGCTTGTCCGGTGGCACCGGTACCAGCAAGGACAGAGATCTGTCCGTTTAAAGTTATTTTATATATCTTATGAGTATTAAATCCCGTCGCATAGATGTATCCGTTTGCATATTCAATAAAACCTATAATTCCATTAATTTGAGCAACACTGGTAAATACACCTGCAGGGGAAACAGAAAATATTTTTCCGTCTGTATAATTTGCGATCAATAAATTTCCATTTTCATCTTCTCTCATTCCTACCGGACCATTTAAACCGTTTCCTGTATATAGAATTTTATAGCTACCTGTAGAATCTGCCAGATATATTTTATTTTGCTGATAACTGCAAATGTACATTTTTCCGTCTTCTCTGAATAAAACTGTCGTCGGTACCGGGATTGATGCGATAAAATTTTCAGTAACACCTTCAGGAGATATCCTTACAATTCTTCCCGAGGAAACATTACTTGGAACATATAAGTATCCGTCTTTTCCGAAATCGGAACCGTTTGGAGTACTTATGCCGCTGGCAAAAATACTTGTTGCACCGGAATTAGAAATTTTTGTAATGGTAGATCCGTTATATCTGGAAGCAAAAATGTTACCTTCATTATCCATGGATAATGCATCGTCGAATGTTGAACCTGGAGGTACAATAGTTGAAACTTCCTGAGAAAATGATTTTGAAAAGGTTGTAATGGATATTACTAAGATTATTAAAACATAACAGGTCTTTTTTTGCATGATGATTTATTTTTTAAATTAATAAATTGATTTATAAAATTTTTTAATAGGGGAATTATTGCTTGCTATTTATTGGGGGTTGTGTTAAAATTATTGTAATCATAATTATTATTTTGATTCGTTATTAAAAGTTTTTTAAGGAATTATCAGTATGCCCATCACTATAAAGACCTATCACTTCTGAAATATTTCCCGAACTATCGGATACAAATTTTAATCTGAAAAAACCTATTTCACTGATCATAAAAGTATCTTCACTCATAGGTGTCATTTCAAATTTTTGTCTTCCGCTTCTCTGATAATATAATTTCCCGTTTTCAAAATAGATCTTTCTTTCACCGTAAACACCTGAGTATTTCTTATACAGGTCCGGGCTTATATTGACATCTTCGAGTGTTGCAGACAAAGATTCTATAAGCCAGTCTGAATTTTGTTTTTCTTTCTCATTAGCAGAATTCTGCTTGATTTTTTCCAGAGCAAGAATCTGAGCTTTTATCAATGCTTTAGTGCTGTTTATTTCAACATCAGGTGAAACCCCTGTACCTTCCCAGTTTGTTTTTGAAATTGGATTTATTGCTCTTCCTACAGGTACGAACATAAGAAAGTTATCATCAACTATATTCATTCCTCCCGGATGTGCTCCTCCTCCGGTAGTTTCCCCTACAATTGTTGCACGTTTTAGATTCTGAAGATTATAAGAAAACTCTTCTGCTCCTGAAAAAGTGAATGAACTTGTAAGAACGTATACAGGTACATCAGGCATTCTTTTCCCTTTAATATCTTTCAGGGTCCAGAATTCTTCTGTAGTATCATTCGGTCTGTAATATAGATCATTCAGATGAACGGGTTCATCGCCAAAAAGATAACTTGAGATCACCTGTATTCCTGTAGGATCACCTCCGCCATTATATCTCATATCAAAGATCAATGCATCACAGTTTTCAACAAATCCCATTACTGAAGCTACTTTATCTTTGATCTGATCACCGGGACCAAATTGTCTGAAATCGATATATCCAATGTTACCATTCAGTATTTCTACCTTTTTAAAAAAATAATTTACTGTCTTCAACTGATCTATATATTCCTGGGTTATTTCTTCGTCATTAGTAAGATTATGTTTCTTCATCTGTCTGATCTGATCGGGATTGTACTGAACCCTAATGTGTTTGTCTTTGCTGACTGACTGCAGGTCATTAGTCAGCTGTTCAGCGAATTGTACCGGATCAGAAACAGAGTCATACTTGTGTTCAGATAATTTTAGTTTGATATAATTTTCCATCTTCAGAGACATTTCAGGAAAAATATAATTTTCATACAGCATTCTGGAAATTGAATTTACGGCTGATTCTTTATCTGAATCAGTTAATAAATTTTCTTTGTTTTGGATATTCTGACCTGCTACCAGATAAGTGCACATGATAAATAAAATAAATAATGAAAAAAATTTCATACTTGTAAGAATAGTTAAATTTTTAAAAAATTATTGTAAAATTATTTGACTAATTAACCAGAAGGATCAAGAAAGATCTACTAATCCCGATAATGGTATTTCATTGAAAGGAAAATAATTAAGAATCATTGGTTGCTTCCAATATATGTTAATACCATTGCTACAACAAAAAGTAGCTTCAGAAACATTAAGAAATAATTTAATTTTATTTCTTCACTTTTATTTTCGCTTTTTAACATGATGATTAAGTTTAATTATTAAGTGATTATATTTTATAAATTAAGTTCCATTCTCAAAGTTGCCCTTTTATAATCAGATCTTTCTTTCATTTCAACTTCATTGAATCCAAGACTTGTATAAAGGTTTAATGCGGGAACGAGAGTGGAGTTTGTTTCTAAAAAAAGTTTATCTGCATTGAGTGATTTCACTCTGGCTATGGCTTCAACAGCTAATTTTTTTCCGATTTGCTTTCCCCGTGCACTTTCCGTTACAGCCATTTTTGCAAGTTCAAATTCCTTATCACTGTGTTTAATGATTGCCACGGTTCCGGTAATTTTATTATCATATTCTGCAAACAATATGTAGCCGCCTTTATTCAGAATTTCTTTTTCCGGATTCTCAAGAATTTCTTTATCTTTTGTTTCTATGGTAAAATGTTTATTCAGCCATTCATAATTCAGATCTCTGAATTGCTTCTTATATACCGGTTTATAATCAATAATATTAATATTTCCTATCTGACGTAATTTTATCTTTTCCATTACTCTGTTGTATATATCTTTTGTGTCAAGTTCGGATTCGAGTTTACTGAGTATAAACAGGATATCGTAACCAGTAGAATCCAGTAATTCCTTTACAGCATTTTCTATGTCTTTCCAGACGGGAGTAAGTTTTTCTATAAGATCATTACCTTTTTCCGTTAAGGTAATGAATTTTTTTCGGGAATCACTTTTGCTTTTTACGGATTTGATCAGTTTCTTTTTAATCAGGGAATTTGCTATTTGAGTAACAGCAGGCTGAGAATATCCAAGTTCTTCGGTGATTTCAGTAATTGTAATGGGGGAGTTCCTGCTGATAAGATAAAAAACTGTAAACCATCTTGGCTCAAATTCCAGGTCAAGTGATTTATATATCTTATCCGCATCCTGCATTAATCTGTCCGTCAGTACTCTGAACCTTGTACCTATGGCTATATATCCCAGCTGTTTTATTAAGCTCATGATCGGATGTTTATATTTGATAAAAATGAATAACTAATAACATATTAAATTATATAAGTGCTTATGTATATGCAAAAATATATTCAATCCGGGACAATGTCAAGCTATTTTTTTAAGAAAGTAAACAGAATATCCATTCTCTGGCAAAAAACTTTTCAGGAAAATGTATTCTGATCAGTAAACCTGGAGGGAATTTAGATGAGTTGATTCAAATCTGTTGATTCCGTTTTAAAATTTCTTTATCTGTTACCGTGATCTTTATCCGTATTTTTATATATGTTCCTTTTTCGCGGGGGATTTTGATTATTAACAGGATAGGTATATTTATCTTTTGCAGCTTTCCCTATAATTTTTTCCAGTTCAGTTAATTTGAATTTTATTTCTTTAATTAATTTTGATGCTGCTGATATTTCAGGTATGTTCATATTAAGTTTGCTGTGGTTTAATTTATAACAAGATAGTTTGAATTTTTATCAATTATTATATACTTCTGAATAATTTTTTATAAAATTTTTAATCGGATATTGTGATTAAATTTCTTATTTAATTTAATTCTAATGATTTTGATATCTCCTGAACAGGAATTAATAAATATAAATTCTAAAACATTATTTAGATTAATGGTAAATCACTCTTACATTTTTTAAAAATTTTATGACTAAAAAAAAGTAAGTTTTTTAATATAATATATTAGATTATATTGTAATGTATACAAAATATTGTTCTTTTAGTAATACACTTTATGATTTTGCTTTAAACTTTTTCCCACCCACTTTATTATTTGCACATAGTATTTATGACTATTTAGTCATATTCAGTATTTTTTTTAGTAAACTATGTATATAAATAATGTCATCCAAATTTCTAGTAATCATTTTCTTAAAATCAAAATTAAATTTTCCGGACAATATACAATTGTTTGATCAAGATAATATTAATTTATTTTTTAAAATACAATTATTTCATAAACTAAAATAAAAAAACATGAAAAATATCTATAGCTTTAAAAAATGTTTAACTGTTTTGTTGTTCACTGTATTTTTTTCATCTTTGCTGTTTCCGGGTTTTTCCCGGGCTGAATTAGTTGGTACTAGTTCATTTCAACCTATTGTTAACAGATATGTAGATGGTACATGGGCAATAGTATCGTCAAGTACAGTTACACTACCCGGATTCAACGTCAGAGGAGTTAACGCAATAACCTGGAATTCTGATGATCTGCTTTTTTATGCTATTGTAAGAGTTGATCCTAATCCTTCAAGAAGACTGGTCAGAATAAATCCTGTTAATGGAGTTTGTACTGATATAGGTCCTCTTGCGGGTAATTTTTCTTCTCTTACTTATAACTCAACTACAGGAATTCTTTATACAATAGGAGGAGCAGGATCAGGTGCTTATGCAGAAAGAATATACAGCCTGAATATTAACACTGCGGCAGCTACATTTCTTGGCGGACCATACAGTGTAGGTTCTGATGGAGAAGTTATTGCATTCAATTATGATGACGGTTATATTTATCACTGGTCAGGAAATGTTACAGCAAATATGGAAAAGATCAACGCATCAACATTTGTAGCAACTCCGGTTACTCAATCAGGTGCTTCGCATGCTGAAATATGGGGTGCTGTTTATATTGGCGGTAATACATTTATTGCAACGGATATAAATTTAAATGCATATACCATTACTCCTGCTGGTTTTGTTTCAGTTCAGCAAACAAATATTGCATCGGATGCTGTCAGAGGATTAGGGTATGTTGATGCATTGCTTCCTGTTGAGTTATCTTCATTTACTTCATCAGTTAATGGCAGAAATGTTGAGTTAAAATGGTCAACAGTTTCCGAGACCAATAATTCAGGATTTGAAATTGAAAGATCTGAAGTAAATTCTGAAAATTCAAGTAACTGGTTAAAAGCCGGATATGTAAATGGAAACGGAACATCAGTAAATGTAAATAACTATATTTTTACTGACAGGGGAATAAGTTCGGGAAAATACAGTTACAGATTGAAGCAGATCGACTTCAATGGTAATTTTGAATATCACAATTTAAGCGGGGAAGTCTTAATTGGTGTTCCGGCTGATTTTTCTGTTTCACAAAATTATCCTAACCCATTCAATCCTTCTACTAAAATCAATTATGATATTCCTGTTGATGGAAATGTAAATATCACATTATTTGATGTTTCAGGAAAAGAAGTAGCAACTATAGTAAACGAAGTAAAAACTGCCGGATATTATACTGTTTCATTTGATGCATCTTCATTGCCAAGCGGAACTTACTTTTACAGAATAAATTCAACCGGAAACGGAATCAATTTTATTGCTACAAAGAAAATGCTGTTGTTGAAATAATTAATATCAATATTAGCTTTAAAATATAAAATCCATCTCTGTAATAATAACAGAGATGGATTTTTTATTAACAAAAAAACTAAAATTAATACCAGGTATATTGTAAGGTCAGAACGAAAATTTTATAATCCGATCCTCTTCTGGTTTCAGCAGCAATATGATACTGAACTTTAGCAGACAATTGTCTGGATAAGGGTGTTGAATAAGTTAATCCGATTCTTGAATTATTCTGATAATCATTGTTCTTAACACCGTTTAGACTTGTTTGTCCACCGTTTGAATATGCAAAATTTGCTGCAACCCACATATAGTTTTTGAATAAATAACTTGCATGAAATTGAAAACTGTACAAAGGATTTTGGGAAAGTGTATTAGTTTCAAGATATTTGCTATTGTTTGTATAAAGCCAGATACCGGCATATGCCTCAAGAAATGTACTTCCTAAACTGCTTGAGATACCTACTTCCGGTTTAAAACCCCATCTGTTAGATCCCAGATTTATTAATTTTTCCGGAAAATACTGTCCGGTGGGAATAGAAGTAACCAGACTGGCTCCAACGATCGTACCTTGTTTATATTTCGGAAATTGCTCGGGAGAAAGAGCAGGAGATCCGTAAAAATTTATTCCAAATCTTAACCGTGAGTCATTAAATCCCGATCTGGTACCGCTTGTATCCCTTCCTTTATAAGTAACGTTTCCCGAAAGAAAAGTATATGGCAGTGTATATTGAATTCTGCTTAAGCATCCAAACAGACTGAATGTTCTAACATAACCGATCAGAGGTGTA
>JAGQWH010000063.1 GCA_020437545.1 Ignavibacteriota bacterium | reverse complement strand
GAGGAATGGAAAAAATAGATCCGGTTACTTACGTTGCAACTCCGGTTGCATTATCCGGTGTAACTATGAGCGAACCACAGGGTGCTGTATACTTAGGCGGCGGTTCATTTTCAATTACAGATTTTAATTTTAGCGCAAATACATTTACAGGATATATTGTAAGCATGGCAGGTGTAGTAAGTTTTCCTGTTCCGCTTCCTTATCAGTTGAGAGGATTAGGATTTTACAATTCACTTTTACCGGTTGAATTATCATCATTTGTTTCAGCTGTTTCAGGTAGAGATGTTACACTTAACTGGACTACAGCAAATGAGACAAACAACTCAGGTTTCGATATAGAGCGGTCATCCGCCACAGGCGGAGTCATAGGTCAGACGTCAGACGTCTGGACTAAGGTTGGTTCAGTATCCGGGCATGGTACAACAACATCACCAAACAGTTATACTTTCACTGACAGAAACTTAGCAGTTGGAAAATTTAACTACAGATTAAAGCAGATCGACTTCAACGGTAACTTTGAATATTTCGAATTAAGTAACGAAGTTAATATCGGAATACCGTCTAATTTCAGTCTGTCACAAAACTATCCTAACCCGTTCAATCCAACTACGAATCTGGAATTTGGAATTCCGGAATTGGGATTTGTTTCTTTAAAAGTGTTTGATATTTCAGGTAAGGAAGTCATGACTCTGGTAAATGAACAAAAAGATCCGGGTTATTATTCAGTCAGTTTCAATGGAGCAAACCTGTCGAGTGGAATTTATTTCTACACAATTCAGGCAGGCAGCTTTGTATCAACAAAGAAAATGACCCTTATCAAATAGTTAGTAGTTAATAGTTAGTAGTTAGTAGTTAGGTCAGAACTATTTAACTTCTAAGATTTAAAACTTAAAAGCCGTTGGATGAAAAATCCTGCGGCTTTTTATTTGGAATTTGGAATTTCGTCTGCCGCAGGCGGATTGGGATTTAATAGATTTTTGATTTTTGATCTTTGATTTTTGATTTTTGATTCTGATTTTTTGACTGAAACATTGCACATTTAAATTACACATTACACATTACACATTGTACATTGCACATTGCACATTGAACATTGAACATTGGTAAAACCTTGGGATGAATAATCCTGTTGCTTTTCTTGTTTGGTCCGCGGCGGCTCAATAATTAATACTCAATACCAAAAAAAAACACCGGCAAATTTTTTAACCGGTGTTTTTGATATAAATAAAACAACTATCAATTGTAAACTATCAATTATCAACTCTTACTATATCTTTCCTCAAGCTTATTCAACTGATCCGTAAGTTCAGCAGGAAGATGATCTTCGAAAATTTTATAATACTCTTTCATTTCAGCAATCTCCTGTAATCCTTCTTCTTTTGAAATTTCAAACAGAGATTCCAAATTACCGTTAAGATCCAGACCTGAAAGATCAAGTGCATCAACTTTTGGAACTCTTCCGAATGGTTTTTCAACAAAACTGTCTTTACCGTCCAGTCTTTCGAATACCCATTTTAATACTCTGATATTGTCACCGTATCCCGGCCAGATGAATTTACCGTTATCATCTTTTCTGAACCAGTTGACATAGAATATTTTCGGAAGTTTGGAAGCATCAGCTTTTTTACCTAACTCTATCCAGTGTTTGAAATAATCGCCCATATTGTATCCGCAGAAGGGGAGCATTGCAAACGGATCATGTCTGACCTTTCCGACGGTACCAGCTGCAGCTGCAGTCATTTCAGAAGAGACTGACGAGCCGAGATAGGTTCCGTGTGTCCAGTCAAATGCTTCAGTTACAAGTGGAATAATAGATGCTCTTCTGCCGCCAAATAGTATTGCTGAAATAGGTACTCCTTTAGGATTTTCCCAGTCCTTGTCAATTACAGGACATTGTGAAGCCGGAGCGGTGAATCTTGAATTTGGATGTGATGAAGGAGTCTCTGAATCAGGAGTCCAGTCATTTCCATGCCAGTCTGTAAGATGAGCAGGTTTTTCTTTAGTCATTCCTTCCCACCATATATCACCGTCATCTGTTAAAGCTACATTTGTAAAGAGAGAATTTTTTTCCATGGATTTCATGGCATTACCGTTTGTCTCATAGGATGTACCCGGTGCAACACCGAAGAATCCGTATTCAGGATTGATAGCATATAATCTTCCGTCATCACCGAATTTCATCCAGGCAATGTCGTCTCCGACCGTTTCAACGGTCCAGCCCGGTATTGTAGGTGAAAGCATAGCCAGATTTGTTTTTCCGCATGCGCTTGGGAAAGCAGCAGCTATATATTTTTTAACACCTTCAGGGGAAGTAATACCAACTATAAGCATATGCTCTGCCATCCAACCTTCTTCTCTTGCCATTGAAGAAGCTATTCTGAGAGCAAAACATTTTTTACCGAGTAATGCATTTCCACCGTAACCGCTTCCATAAGACCAAATGCTTCTTTCTTCTGGAAAATGAACAATATATTTTTCTTTATTGCATGGCCATTTAACATCTTCTTCACCATCTTTAAGCGGATGTCCGACTGAATGAAGACACGGAACAAAATTACCGTCACCCAATACATCTAAAACTTTTTCTCCTATTCTTGTCATAATTCTCATATTCATTACTACATATGGCGAGTCAGTAATTTCAACACCAATATGAGCAATATTCGAACCAAGAGGACCCATGCTGTAAGGGATCACATACATAGTTCTTCCCTTCATACAGCCGTCAAAGATTCCGTTAAGTATCTTTTTCATTTCGGCAGGATCCATCCAGTTGTTAGTTGGTCCGGCATCTTCCTTTTTAGCTGAGCAAATATATGTTCTGTCTTCTACTCTTGCCACATCAGACGGATCTGAAACAGTATAATAACTTCCGGGTCGTTTTTCTTCATTTAATTTAATTATAGTACCTTTGTCTACAAGCATTTTTGCAATTTTATCATACTCTTCCTGAGTACCTGTGCACCAGTGAACATTATCCGGTTTGCATAATTTTTCACATTCGTTAACCCAATCCTGTAATTTTTTACTGATTTTCATTTTATCTCCTTTGTAATTTATTTATAGATTAAAAAAATTTTTATAATTTATTTTATATTGTCAGCATTATTACTCATTAAAATAGCTATTGGCTTTGTAGCAGGAATATTCATAAAAGTTATTTTTATCATGCTCATAATCGGTACCGAAAGGATCATTCCCATTATTCCCCATACATATCCCCAGAAAATCAGGGAGAAAAGCAACAGAAGAGGACTAAGATCAAGCTTTGCTCCGAAGATCTTTGGTTCAATGATATTACCCTTTAAATTCTGAATTACTATTAAAACAACCAGAATTATAGTGGGAGTCATAAAATTATCAAACTGCAAATACATTACTATAGCCACCATTACGGATGCAATTAGTGAGCCAACGTTAGGTATAAAATCAGTTATAAAGAAAAGAAATGCCCATATAAAATAAAAATCAACACCGCAGATCCATAAAATCAATCCGATAACAATAGCCTGTGAAAGACTGAGTAATGTCTTACCTGAAATATAATCCTTTACACCTTTGAAAATATCGTTTAATGTTTTTGTTACAGTTATTTTCTTTTCTTCGCTGAAAGCACGACTTATCCTGAGTTTAATGCTGTTGGCTTCTGACAGGATAAATATTATATAAAAAAGTATAAGTATATAATTTCCCATCAAAGAAGTAACCCCTGAAAAAATATTTGTGATGGTAGCCGTGAGTTTACCATCGGCAAGCATACTTTTTATATTAAAGTTATTACTGAATGTCTGAATTTCAGATTCCGAAATATTCAGAGTTTTAGTAATGTTATCAAAAATATAAATGACCTTTTGTTCATACTTGGGGAATTCAGATGAAAATGAATTCATACTTGTAAAAATAAATATACTTGCAACATTGGAAACTAGAATTATTATAAGAATAATAATAACTATTGACAGTGCTGAAGGTATCTTTTTTGAATTAAGAAATCTGTACAACGGCATAAAGACCAGAGAAATAATTAATGCAATAAACAAAGGCAGTAAAATTGACTGAAGTTCGATCAATACAAATACAAGAAACCCCATCAGGAAAAGAGCGGCTACAAAATTTAAAAAGCTATTCGGGTTTTTTTCAGTCATTAATTCTTTGTTTGGTTCTCAATAATTATTTCCTCTTTATAGCTCATTAATATTGCGATATTTTTTGATGAATCAAAATTCTTTATTATTATCTTTATTATGCTGACAATAGGCACTGAAAGGATCATGCCGATTATTCCCCAAATATACCCTCCCATGAACAAAGAAAGAAGGAGAAGTAACGGGCTTAAATTCAAATTGTCTCCTAAAACTTTTGGCTCGATTATATTCCCGATTACATTTTGTAAAACAATTAAAATTATTGTTGCAATAAGCGGCGTGAAAATATTGTCAAACTGCAGAAACATTGTAATGCTCGGAAATGCTATTGCTATCAAAGCGCCTATGCTTGGAATGAAATGCATCAGAAAAATCAGAAAGCCCCATAAAAAATAAAAATCAGAACCAAACAAAAATAAAACCAATCCGGAGAGAACGCCGAGAATCAGACTTAAAATGATCTTCCATGTGATATAAGTTCTTACATCTTCAAATATTTTATCTAATGTAAAACTTACTTTATCCGCTTTTTCCTTACTAAAAGCACGACTGACTCTTTCTTTAATACTTGTAAATTCTGATAATATAAAGATCACATAGAATAATATCAGAATAAAATCCCCGAATACTCCGGCAAACCCGGTAAGGATACCTGTTATAAAATTTGTGACAGATTCATTTTTAAGTAGATTAGATATTTTCAATGAATTGTAAAAATTGGAAGCTTCTTCTGCGCTCAGATCAAGTGAAATTATAACTGAATTAAAAATCCCGATCAGCTTTTCCTCATATAATTTGAAATTATCCGCAAATGAATTTGCACCGGTTACGATAAAGACACCTGCTATATTTGCAATAATTATGATTATTAGTAATATTACTGTTATTGCTAAGAAAGAAGGTATTTTTTTCTTCAGCATCAAGTTATAGAAAGGCTGAAAAGCAAAAGCTATAAAGATTGCCATTACAAATGGAATTAAAATTGAACTTAATTCTTTCAGTACATAAACGGAGAATCCTGCAAGAAATAATCCTGCTACAATATTTAAGAATTTATTGTTATCTCCTGAATTCAATTTTAATTATTTATAATAATAATTTCCGTGTTGTTTTTTTGTATCTGATAGGATCTTTAATTCCTGCAAGTTTAAAACCCCTTAGTCTTAAAGCGCAACTGTCACATTCCCCGCAGGCAATATCATTGTTACTGTAACATGACCATGTAAGATGCAAAGGAGAATTTAACATTACCGATTTTAAAACTATCTCTTTTTTTGAAAGATCTATGATCGGTGTTTCAACATTTATTTTCAGATCAGGCTTTGTTCCCTTTAAGATCATTCTGTTAAATGCCCTGAAAAATTCTTTTCTGCAATCCGGATAACCACTGGAGTCCTCCTCGACAGCTCCGATGAAGATCTTTTTTGCTTTAATTACTTCAGCCCAGCTGACTGCAATAGAAAGTATGTTCGCATTTCTGAATGGCACATAACTGGAAGGAATTTTTACGGAATTAAGATTGGCATTGGTAACTTTAATTTTTTTGTCTGTTAATGATGAACCTCCTATATCTTTCAGATGACTAATGTCTACTACCAGTTTGTTTTCAGTACCGTAAAATTCTGCTATATCATTAAACGCTTTTAATTCTTTTTTCTGTGTACGCTGTCCGTAATTTACATGAAGTAAATACAGCTCATAATTTATGCTTGCAATGGCTGTCGTAAGTGCACTGTCCATACCACCGCTGACCAATACTACTGCTTTCCCGCGTCTTTTCATTTGACAAATTTACTCAAATGCATTTCAATATAGAAGTCAAATTATGTTATAATGTATTCATTTTATCTCTGATTCCTGAATATTAATATTTCAAAATTAACATAGTAAGGAAATTATATAGTATGACAGATCTGTCATCTATAGTCCGGGATAGCTTATTAATTAACTTATAGTCTGTGCAAAGGATTACAAAATTTGTTACTGGTTTACCTTACCTTCAGAACTTCAAAAGCATATCTCTCAAGACCATCCCTGAATTTAGGATGAGCTATGTTGATCAGGCTTTTTACTCTTTCTCTTATAGACTTTCCAAACAGATCAGCAATTCCATATTCAGTAATTACAAAGTGTACGTCTGCCCTTGTGGTCGTTACACCGGCACCCTGTTTAAGAAAAGGAGTGATCCTTGATAAAGTCCCGCCTTTAGCAGTTGATGTGAAAGCCATTATCGGTTTACCGTTATTACTTCTTGTAGCGCCTCTTATGAAATCCAGCTGTCCTCCGAATCCTGAATAATTCTTAACACCAATTGAATCGGCGCATACCTGGCCGGTCAGATCGACTTCAAGAGCGGAATTGATCGATACCATATTATCATTTCTTGAAATTATGAAAGGATCATTTACGAATTTTGTAGGTCTGAATTCAAAAATCGGGTTATTGTCCATGTAATCAAAACACATTTTTGTACCAAGCATAAATGATGAGACCACTTTGCCCGGAAGAAGCGTTTTTTTCTCCCCGTTAATAACTCCTGTCTCAATAAGATTGATCAGGTTATCAGAGAACATTTCAGTATGAATCCCGAGATCCTTTTTATCTGTAAGGAATTTCAGTACTGTATCAGGAATTACACCGATACCCATTTGCAGAGTTGAACCATCCGTGATCAGACCTGAAATATGTTGTCCTATCTTTTCATAACATTCTGTTTCTTCCGGTGAAATATTTTTTGAATGAGAGAATTCAGGAATTGGCTCATCAATTTCAACGGCGTAATCTATTCTGTTAATATTAATGAAATTATCTCCGAGAACACGCGGCATGTTTGGGTTGATCTGTGCAATAATAATCTGTGCATTTTCAGATGCAGTTTTAGCGCAGTCATTACTCAAGGCAAAAGAGCAGAATCCGTGTTCATCAGGAGGAGAAAGATGCAACAAACATACATCGATAGGAATCTTCTTTTTTTCTATTAGGATTGGAATCTCAGAAAGGAAAACCGGAACGAAATCAGCATTACCTTCATTGACAGCTTTACGGACATTACCACCGGTAAAAAGAGATACTACTCTGAAATGATCTATCATTTCTTCCCTTACATAAGGGGCATCGAGAAATGTCAGAAGCTGAAATAATTTTACATTGTCAAGTTCATTATATCTTTTGCACATACTTTCTACTAAAGTTGTCGGAAAAGAGCAGTTACCGTGTATATAAACATTATCACCTGATTTAATAACTTTTACTGCTTCATCACTGGTTACTGTTTTTGTTTTTACTATACTTTTCATGATTAATAATTTTGTTTATACAAATTATCATAGTTGAATTTGAAATTAAAGTTAAAATAAATATCATATTATTTTAATTAATTTGTATAAAAGAATCCCTGTGTGAAATAACTGTTGAGGGTTTATTTTTCCTTATAGAATTTCATATGGTTTTTTAAAAAAATATAAAGATTTAGATGAAATATATTTTAAGTAATCTTCAAAAATAATTTTAAATACATTTATAAAATATTCTTTTAAAATTATATTCACCCCACATATAAAATTATATAATTATAAAAAAGGCTTGGAAATACAAAAAAATATTCTGCTTTCGGAATACACAACGATTGGACTTGGCGGTCCGGCAGCTTATTTTATTGATTTCACGGATACGGAAAATGTAAAAGAAATTATTGAATATGTGAATGAAAATAAAATGAACTTCATTGTATTTTCCGGAGGGAGCAATATTATATTTCCTGACAGGGGATTTGACGGACTGGTTCTGAAGATCAATAATAAAGGTGTAAAAACTCATGATGACGGAAATTATTTCTATGCAGAAGTTAATGCAGGCGAAAACTGGGATGAGTTTGTAAGATATATAATTGAATCAGGTTATTCAGGAATTGAGTGTCTGTCCGGGATCCCCGGTTCTGCCGGCGCAACACCCGTTCAAAATGTCGGCGCTTACGGACAGGAAGTTAAGGATACGATCATGAATGTTACAGCTCTTGACCGGAGAACATTGGAAGAAATTACTTTTGATAATAATGAATGCGGATTCGGATACCGGACCAGCAGATTCAAAGAACGGGATAAGGATAAATATATTATAGTAAAAGTTCTTTTCAGATTTGAAAAAAACAAACAACCTGAAATTAAATACAGTGAACTGCAAAAAGTTATTGATTCTCAGGATAATTATTATTCTTTAACATCAATTAAAGAAAAAATAAAAAGCATAAGAGACAATGTCCTGAAGCTAAGGGAGAAAAAATCTATGTTAATAAATCCGGACGATACCAACTCCAGATCATGCGGGTCTTTTTTTACAAATCCGGTGCTGAATGAATCCGAATATGACAGATTCAAAGTTTTAATTAAAGATTTAAATGTCCCTGTATATAAAACCGGAGATGAGTATAAACTATCTGCTGCCTGGCTTGTGGAAAATTCAGGTTTTGTAAAAGGATTTAAAAAAGGAGGTGTAGGGATCTCTTCAAAACATTCGCTGGCTTTGATTAACATTAACGGGACAACTGATGAACTGCTTGCATTTTCATCTGAAATAGAAGAAACAGTTGAAAAAAAGTTTGGAATTAAATTAAAAAAAGAACCGGTTGTAGTGAGCGAAAATAGTTAAACCTGAATGGTATTTTTACCGGTTATTTAAAACAAAAATTTATCTCCGGTAAATTCATTTCATTTATAATACAGTATACTTAATTTTATATATATGTTAAAGAAAATTTTAATTTTTATAGCAGCGCTGCTGGTATTATTTTTTATTACAAATAATGTAATAATGCCGCTATATGTCAAACATGCAGACACAGTCAAAGTGCCGAAAGTGATCGGACTGAATTTCATTGAAGCTAAGGATATCATAGAAAAAGGCGGTCTTGAGATCATACAGGGTGAGATGAAGTATGATGAATCTATTCCGATCGGACAGATCATGGATCAGAATCCGCCTGCAGATGAAACAGTAAAATACGGCAGAAGAATTTATGTTACGATCTGCGGAGGAGAGCAACTTTCTGAAGTACCGAATCTCAAAGGAAAATCTATCAGAGATGCAAAGTTCACACTGGAGCAGAGAGGTCTTAAGCTCGGAGAAACGGTAAGAAAGAATACTAATGAATTTCCTGCTGACTTTGTAATTTCACAGGTAATTCAACCCGGCAGTAAACTCAAAAAAAATTCTCCTATAGATCTTATATTAAGTGACGGACCTACAATTGGTGATCTTACAGTTCCGAATACTGTTAGTAAAAATCTCGATGAAGCAAAAAAGATCATTACTGACAGTAAACTTAAACTTGGCAAGATCACTTATCAGACCAACAATGAACTGCCTCCCGGACAGATCATAGATCAATATCCGAAATCCGGTAAATCTGCTAATGAAAATACTACCGTAGATCTTTTTGTTGCCAGGAAGAAAGTAATAATCCAGCAGGAAGTTGAAGAAGTGCCTGATGAAACCAATAATGACAAAGGGAATTCTGAAGAAACAAATCCTCCTTCAAATAAAAAGGAAACGCCCAAAGAAAAATCAACCAACGACAATACAGTAACAAAAGATAAAAAAACCGATAAAAAGACGGACCAGAATTCTGATAAAAAGACTGATAAAACTTCAACTACCAAAGAAGATGCTAAACCAAAATCAAATACTCCTAAAAAGGCTGTAGATCCGGATGGCAATTAAAACAGTTTTATTAAAAAATAATTATATAAGATCGTGAGTATGAAAATGATTTGCCCGTCTATCCTTTCTGCTGATTTCTCAGAATTGAAAAATCAGATACATAAAGCTGAAAAAGGAGGTGCGGATATTATTCATTGTGATATTATGGATGGAAATTTTGTGCCGAATATTAGTTTTGGTCCCAGAATAGTATCGGATGTAAATAATATTACAGAACTTCCTCTCGATGTGCATCTCATGATTAATAGTCCGGAAAATTTTATAGATGATTTTTATAAAGCCGGAGCCGATTTTATTTCCGTTCATTATGAAAATAATGATCATCTTAACAGAACTATTTTTCAGATCAAAGATAAAGGCATCAAAGCTGGTGTAGTACTGAATCCTGCTACTCCGGTATTTATGCTTGAGGATATTATTGAATATGCTGATTATGTCTTGATAATGAGTGTTAATCCCGGATTCGGAGGTCAGAAATTCATACCAAATTGTATAAATAAAATAAAGCAGCTAAAAGAACTGATCAGTTCGAATAATCCCGATTGTTTAATTGAGATTGACGGGGGAGTTGGTCCCGAAAATATAAAAGAAATCTCTGATGCCGGAGCTGATATGATTGTCTGCGGATCATCGGTTTTTAATACTCCTGACATAACAGAATCAGTAAGAAACCTGAAATCAATTATCTCATAATTACCCAAAATGGAAAATGTTTTTTTCAATGATGAAGTACTTGAAGCTGAGAAAAAGATAATTTCTGATCTGAAGATCCCTTCAATTGTTTTAATGGAGAATGCCGGAGCCGGAGCGGCAGATCATATATTAAAAAATTATATTTCAGATAACTCACCTGAAGTTGTAATTGTTTGCGGAAAAGGAAACAATGCCGGAGACGGATTTGTAACTGCAAGACATCTTCATAACACGGGTGTTAAAATCAAAGTATTAACTTTATTTAAAGAAAGTGAACTTAAAGGGGATGCTCTGGTCAACTTCAGGATCCTTAAGAATTTATTTAACAAAGAAATAAACATTATATTCTGCTCAAAGAGCAGTGATCTGTTAAACGAGATCAGGAATGAAGATACAATAATTGTAGATGCAATTTTCGGAATAGGTTTTAAAGGTAAGCCTGATGCAAGGATCAGATCTGTTTTTGAATCTTTAAATTCTTTGAGAAACAATTTTATTATTTCACTGGATTGCCCTTCAGGATTTTATTCTTATGATCAGAATACGGTTTGCGTAAAAGCAGATTTAACTCTGATGATGGGAGTGAGGAAATTCCAAACCATGTTTTACAAAGGAAGAGAGTTATGCGGCAAGACAGAGATGATTAAAATTGGAATTGATCAGAGTGAATTTTCAAAATACAATTCGCGGAAAATTTTCAGACCGGATGTCAGGGATGTTTCAGAATTAATTCCGGTAAGAGATATTAACTCACATAAATATACTAACGGAAAAGTATTTATCCTTTCGGGATCTCCCGGTCTGACGGGAGCTGCTTATCTGTGTTCAATGTCAGCAATGCGCTCCGGAGCAGGAGCGGTTGTAACAGGAATTCCTGAATCCCTTAATGATATTATGGAAGTAAAGCTTACTGAGGTAATGACTTTAGCTTTGGAAGAAACCTCAAGTAAAACCATTTCAATTACAGCTTATCCTAAAATCAAGGAAAAACTTAAATGGGCTGACTCTGTACTTATAGGACCCGGATTATCGGATAATGAAGAAACACATGAATTAGTAAGGACAATCGTCAGGGAAAATGATAAAAATTTCGTACTCGATGCCGATGCCATTTCAGCATTTCGTCATGATCTTAAGTTATTAAAGAATAAAAAAATAATACTTACACCTCACATAGGGGAATTTGCAAATCTTACAGGTTTTGATAAAGAAGATATTAAAAAGGATTTTTATGAAATTGCACAGGAGTTTGTAAGAAAATACAGAGTAACACTGGTGTTAAAAAATTCGCCAACTGTAACAGTAAATGAAAATGGATTCTTTATAAATTCAACAGGTAGAGAGAATCTAGCAACAGCCGGATCCGGAGATGTCCTTTCGGGGATCATAGCGGGTATTCTTGCGCAGTCAGGAGACCTTGGTAATTCTGCTCTGGCAGGAGTTTTTATTCACGGTGAATGCGGGGACAGGTTATATTCAGATACCGGAGACAGGGGAATTACAGCCGGTGATCTTATCAGAAAATTACCGGAAGTTATAAATCATATAAAGAATGCCTGAAAAAGTAAATCACGGGAAACACTGGCATGTTTTATTGATCGGGTATTGTCTGCTGATCTTTATTTTATCGTCTATACCGGGAGAGAATTTCCCCAAGGTTGATTTTGAGTTCAGTGATAAAATAGTTCATTTAGCAGTATATTCCGTTTTATATATTTTATTTTTTTATTCCTTAAAAAATCAGTCTAAATATGTTAAATTGCGTGACAATGCGTTGGAATTCTCGATTTTATTTACTTCATTATATGGAGTAACAGATGAGATACATCAGTATTTTGTGCTGAACAGAAGCTGTGAATTCATGGATTGGGTTGCTGATACGGCAGGAGCGTTACTTATGTATTTTATTTTGAGATATAAATTCAAAAAGATTGTTGAAACTAAATAGCAGAAAAAACTTTACAGCGTTAATATTTATATTTTTTATCCTTGGGTGTTCAGGTTCGGATGATAAACCCGATTCAAAGAAACCTGAGATTAAAATAGAGTTTACGGAAGCATGGCTTGATTTTATGCCGGTAGTAACGGATGATGGCAAGAACAGATTTGGTTTTGTCATAGATCTGAATTTTAAAGGAAACGGTCTTGATACAAATTATATGATCAGAGACTTTAAAATTAAACTCAACAATGATAGTCTGAACGGAAAGAAATTTAATGTAAGATATAAGAATTATACAGATTCTTCTTTTAATATGGAGATATACCAGCAGTTTGATGAAAATTATCTTGATAAAAATAAAGATTATCCTGAAGAGACAGAGTTCTCTTTCGGTATTTACAAAGACAATAAAATTATAAAAAAAATATCTACTCCGAAAATTAAAATTCTGAAAACACAATAAATTAATGATACAAATAAAAGATCTGCTTGAAGTACTACCGCTTTTGATCATAGCCTTTTCCGCTATTTTCATCCTTCTGCTTGAGGTATCAATTAAAAAAAGTGAAACTGTAATATTTGGTTTTAGTCTGATAGCGATATTAGCCGCTATTGCTACTTCATTTAACTATTTCAATAAGGAAATGATTATTTTTAATCAGTTCCTCAGAATATCAAACGCCTCTCTCACTTTCAGCGTGATAATACTGATAAGTATGTTAATTACTGTCATTGCATCAAAAAGCTATATCGAAAAGGAAAATGTAAATTTCGGTGAATATTATTCCATGCTGCTTTTTGCTCTGATGGGAATGATGCTGATGATATTTGCAAATGACATTCTTATAATATTTATCGGACTGGAATTAATGTCGGTTTGTTTTTATGTACTTGCAGGCTTCTTAAGACTGAGACAAAAATCAAACGAAAGCGCTTTGAAATATTTTCTTCTCGGAGCTTTTATGACAGGATTTATACTTTACGGTATTGCGCTTATTTACGGAATCACCGGTACAACAAATCTTACACTGATTTTTTCGGATGCCAAAGTTCTTACAAACTATGTATTCATAATCGGAACAGCGCTTTTAATAATAGGATTCATGTTCAAGATCGGTGTCTTCCCGTTTCACATGTGGATTCCGGATGTATATGACGGAGCGCCAACAGTTGTTTCGGGTATGCTTTCAACAGCAGGAAAGATCGCAGCCGTCGGAACTATCCTTCCGATCATTCTCGCTGTTAACATCTTAAATTTTAAAATAATATTCTCTGTCGCTGCCGTTGCAACTATGCTTTACGGTAATGTAATTGCACTTGCACAGACAAATATAAAAAGACTTTTAGCTTATTCCTCTATTGCAAGCGCGGGATATATCTTTGTCGGTGTAGCTTCAATGAACGAATTTGCGCTCAGAGGAATTGCTTACTATTTGATTGCTTATACATTCATGCAGCTCGGAGCTTTTATAATAGTTGCCATGCTTGAAAAGAAGGATGACGGATCAAGAGATTATAAAAATGTTGATCTTGATTTTTATAAAGGACTTGGAAAAAGAAATCCGGTGATCGCTACTTTCATGACCTTCTTCTTGTTTTCACTTGCAGGTATTCCTCCTTTTGCAGGATTCTGGGGAAAATATTATTTATTCTTTGCAGCCATAAAATCAAATCAGATCTGGCTTGCTGTTGTAGCTATATTGCTGAGTCTTATCGGAGTATACTATTATTTGAAGATCATAGTTTATATGTGGTTCAGTGAGTCACTCGAGCCGGTTTCAGAAGAGAAATTCTCATTTTCTGATACAGGTTTTGCTGCAACAGTATTAGCAGTAATAGGAACAATTCTCTTTGGTGTGGATCCGAATTTGTTTTTTAGTTTGTTTAAGTTTGTAACTCCTTGATTTTTAGTATTGGGTATTGGGTATTGGGTATTGGGTATTGGGTATTGGGTAAATTGCTAACAGAAATTAAGATGATGACTTTATTTTAAGTTTGTATTAAAAATTTATTTATGGAAATTCTTTATTCAAAATGGCGGCCTGATTCTATGACTGATGATAAGAGACTTGAAGATCTTTTATCAGTATTCAGTTATCTTTTAATTCAGACCAACGGTGATATTGATGAAGCACTTGACTGGCTAGAGCAGCTGGATCAGGAATATCAGCTTTTTGATAAAGATCTTTCCTTTGGGGATTTTGTGGATGAACTGAAGAAAAAAGGTTACATTGCTGAAAAAGAGGGGATGAAGTTCCTGACGGATAAAGGTTCGCAGAAAATGCGTTCGGATTCTCTTAAGAAAATATTTTCGGGACTGAAACCGGATACTTCGGGTTATCATGAATCAAATAAATCCGGAAGAGGTATTGATAAATTAGGTGAACTCAAGAAATATGAGTTCGGAGATCAGATATCCAATATTGACATGACATCTACATTAAGAAATGCATTCTTAAAGTCTGATATCAACAGTCTCAATCTTGAAGAAGATGACATTGATGTTTATGAAACAGAGCATATGACAAGCTGTGCAACGGTTCTGATGATCGATATTTCGCACAGCATGATACTTTACGGAGAGGACAGGATCACACCGGCTAAGGAAGTAGCTCTTGCGCTATCCGAACTTATTCTTACCAGATATCCCAAAGACAAACTTAGTATTGTAATTTTCGGTGATGATGCAAAGGAGATCACCATAAGAGATCTGCCATTTCTAAGTGTCGGTCCTTTTCATACAAATACAAAGGCAGGTCTTAGTCTGGCAAGGCAGATTCTGCGGAAGAAAGGAAAAGTAAATAAACAGATATTTATGATCACAGACGGTAAACCATCTGCATTATTTACTGAAGACGGAAGGATTTATAAAAACTCATTCGGTCTTGATCCGCGCATAGTAAATAAGACTCTGGACGAAGCAGTAGCCTGCAGAAAAGACAAGATCAAGATCACAACCTTCATGATAGCTCACGACCAGTACCTCGTCAATTTTATTGAAGAATTTACAAAAGCCAATAACGGTAAAGCATATTATTCAGATCTGGATAATCTGGGTCAGCATATATTTGTAGATTATTTAAAGAACAGAAAAAGATTTAACTGACACTTCTTGAAAGCAAAAACAACTCTTTACATCATATTATTTTTTATTTCTTCAGGCATTATATCAGCTAAAGAGTCTTCATCAAAATCTCATTCATTTCCGGACTTAAATAGTGTTAAGAATCATTTAAGTTTCTTTTATCACAAAGACACAAAGACCCTAAGAAATTTTGACGAGAAGTTGTCATCTTTGAGTCTTCGAGACTTTGAGGCAAATATGTCTGAAAAGGATAGTCTTTATTTTTTTGAAACGAATAACCTGTATGTACCTATAGAAGCAGGGATCATAGAAGCTAAAAACGGTGTCACAAAATTTCTGAACAATGATTATCTGATATTAAACATCGGAGCTGCATTTGATCTTATCGGACTTAAGACCAGTAAAAATATATATTCTTTCGGTGTTGAGTTTTTTACTTTTTCAAATCTCAGGAGCGAAGACAATTTTAAATTTCCCGTAGATGCCATTGATTATCTCTTTGGCGTAACTTTTAATCTAAAACGAAAATTAACTCAGAAGAATACTCTGACTTCGAGATTAAGAGTGTCTCATATTTCATCTCACTTTGAGGACGGACATCAGTATGAAAATACGGATACAATATTTACACCTGTTGTATTCAGCAAGGAATTTCTTGAACTGAATGTTATGAGTGATTATTCACTTAATAGTAATCTGAGTCTGAAAAGTATGCTGGGAATAAATTATATTTTTTCACACATACCTGCAGAGATCTCTCCTGTATCTGGCCAGTTTGGACTGGAGTTAAGATATTATTTTACGGATTATATAAGTGTGTATATGTCAAACCAAAATGATCTTACCACCGTTAATTCAAGCACAAATCTGAATGAAAGCTTTGAATCCGGCATTTCATTCGGGAAAAGAAATTCGAGATCATTATTGCTTTATTTTGATTATTATGACGGGCAGGATTATAAAGGACAATATTACGGTGGATATTTAAATTATACAGGTCTGGGTTTGAGATTTAAATTTTGATGCAAAATTGTCATGCTTATTGATCAACTAAACAGAGGGCATTATTTCCTGCAGCCTTCAATAGCTAGGCAGTTTGTCTGAAATTAAAGCTGTTACCTTTACCACAAAGTCACAAAGGCACTAAGTATTTTGATTTTAATGATTTTAACTTCGTGACTTGGTGACTTAGTGGTAATGATAATGTATTCGGACAGTCTGGGGGTTTGTGTAAGAGAAAAAACACAATTAACACAATTAACACAATTAACACAATTAACACAATTAACACAATTAACACAATTAACACAATTAACACAATTAACATAATTAACATAACATGGTACTATTATTATTTCTGAACTTTTTATTCACAGGCGGGGACACTCTGACTTCCAATCTGGTAAAGGAAGCATCAGTCAAAGATTTCATGGAAGCTGTTTCCGTTACACAGGACGGTAAAGAAAACATATACGTACTTGATGCTGCTGCAAATCAGATAATAAAATACTCCAATAAACTCGAATACAAAAAGCGAAACGGCAAGCAGGGCTGGGCTGAAGGGCAGTATGATTCTCCGACATATATCGATGGTTCTTCAGGACTTGATATACTGGTATCGGACGGAAAGAACAGCAGAGTTCAGAGACTTGATCTGGAACTTAATCCAATATCAGTACTTTATACTGATCTTGCAGATTTTTCAATTGATCTCAGATTCAGGACTCCCGTTGCAAGTCTGGTTATGAATTCAAATCAATTATTTGTAATTGATAAAGATAATCAGAGGGTCGTAGTTTATAATGACGGCAGGCTTGCTTCAGGAGTATTCGGAGATTATAAATCCAAAGGTAAACTCGGCGAACCAGTGAAGATCCTGAAAGACAGTAAGAATTATATCTATATTCTCGATAAAGAGCAAAAAGCTGTTATGCGATATGATAATCTCGGGAATTTTATTAAGAAGATTACCATAAAAGGACTCGATAATTTTTCAATCAGGGATAATATCCTTTATCTCTTTGACGGATCGGAAATTACAAAATATGATCTTGATCTGAATTCAGTTATTGATAAAGTTAGTCTTCCCAAAACAAAAAAGAAAATCAGGTATAAAGATTTTTTAGTGCTCTCTGATGAAAAGTATTTACTATTAAGTAAAAATGAATTAAGTTTGTGGGTGAAAAAATAATTAAAACCAAAAGGAGGAAAACATGTCTTACGGGTTAAACAAAGTAATGTTGATTGGTCATCTAGGAAAAGATCCTGAAATGTCCTACACGCCAAGCGGAATTGCTGTATGTAAATTTTCACTTGCTACCAATGAATCTTACAAAGGTGAAGATGGAAACTTAGTTGAAAGGACCGAATGGCATAACATTGTTGCATGGAGAAAGCTGGGAGAGATCTGTTCTACTTACCTGAAGAAAGGCAGTAAGATCTATGCTGAAGGTAAGATCCAGACAGAGACCTACGAGAAAGAAGGGAAGAAAAATTACTTTACCAAAATTGTTTTGAGCGATATGGTAATGCTTGATAACAAAGGTGGTGGTAAATCCCCTGAAATGTCAACGGCTTCAAACGGGGAAGCAGAAGTAGTTTCTGATAAAAGTAATGAAAATGATCTGCCGTTTTAATCAGTAGATCATCAACTTCATGCAGAACACGCTTCCGCCTGAACGCATAAATTCACCGGTCTCAACTTCTATTAAGTTGAGACCGGTTTTCTTTATATCTTCTTTGAATTTCACGCTGCCTTTCTGAACTATTACATTCTTTCCATCCGGACAATGACAATTACATACAAAGTATTCCAGATTTTCTTTCTCTTCTGTATAGATAATATTGGTGAAATGCTCTTTTAACAATGCTAATCCTTCTTCATCAAATGCGCTTTCCTGTATCACTGCTGTTTCTGAATTTAAGACTGACAAACACGTGTCTAAATGGTACAGAACCGGGTTTATAAGTTTTAGCTTAACTATCTTAAAGTTAGTATACTTAGCTAAAATATCATAAGTCTTTTCTTCGGTCCTGAAACCGTATCCCCCAAACAGAATATTTCTTTCATAATCTATCACACAGTCACCCATGGATTCGAAATATTGTATTTCATCCGGGAG
>JAGQWH010000062.1 GCA_020437545.1 Ignavibacteriota bacterium | reverse complement strand
GGTAGCACTGGTAATAGCGGAGTTATATACTCATTAGCAGCTTCTAATTTTACAATAAGGAATGCAAAGATAAAGAATACAAGTACATCTAGTTATTCAGTTGGAGTGTATCTGAATGCCAGTAATGCCAGTCCTTACGTAGAATTGAAAAATGTAATAATTGTAACCGGTAATATTGCTTCCGGAGAAACAATTCAGGTTCGGATCGGTGCGAATGCGGTAAATATTTATAATTACGGATTGTTTTTAAATAAGGATTTTACGGATGCAGATGTTTTGATTGGTACTGTGAATAATTATAAGTTAATCACAGATGTATTGGTTACATAAATAAGAATATTTATTGTAATATTAAATTTAAAATAAAATATCATGGCAGGCAAAGTATCGGTATTAGATAAAAACGGAGCAGTAACTTAATACTCTTCCTATTTAGCTGCAAGAACGGATATAATAAATTCATCCATAGCGCATCCATTAATCCAAATTTGGGCTACATTAACAAATGAGCAGATATTTTTACTTAACGGTGTTGATATATGGATAGCTCCTGGGGTGACTTTAGACTATCTATCGCCGTCTTTGACAACAGGAGCTCCTACGATAACAGATAACGGAGTGGAGTGTCATTGTAAAATTTATGGCATGGGAGTAATAAAAAACACTTATGTTGGAACTACAGGAAATGTTTATGAATGTATAAAGATAACAAATGCCAATACTGAACTTGAAATTACTTGTGATTTAATTGAAGGAATTGGAGGAATAAATATAGATTCTAATCAAGGAGCTTGTGTAAATGTTACAAATGGAAAAAAATTTCATCTTAAATGTAATTATGTATATAATCACAGAAATGTTGGGTTAGTTATCGGTACTATATCAAATATCATTTCGGATTTTAATTTAACAATTAAAAAAATTGAAACAGGAATTCAAGAGAATAATACACCTTATGGTACTACCGGATTAATCACTTATGCAAATGGTTTTATCTCTATTTCAGAAATTTTTTGTTCAAATTTAGGTCATTGTTTTTCTCACAGAGCAGGATTAATAACAGCAAAAATTTTTAAAATGAAAACTATTAACAATGTTCAATACCGCCATGCCTCTACAGTTCAAGTTCCAGGACCAAACCAAGGATCAGATTCACAAAAATTAATCTTATACTTTGATGAGATCCAAAGTCTTCGGGAAATTCAACAGACTGGTTATTCTAGTGATGATGCAATTCAATTAACCGGCGGCACAGGAATATTTGTAGGACGAAGGGCATTTTCAACTGACGGAAATGGACTACAAATAACAAGGGCAAATACAAAAGGATATTTAAAATGTAATGAATTAATTAGTTCTAATAGGAATGGATTAGGTTTAAATAATTTTACAAACCAAATAACATTGGATGTAAATTATATAGAAGGAAATAATGGAGATGCCGGTGCAGTATTTGTAGCTGGAGTTGCCAATTTTATTTTGAAAAATGCTAAATGTAAAAATTTGGCAAATGGATCAAATTCTAGAACATTTTGGATTATACCGGATGGAAATGATGATCCAATAATAACTTTTGTTAATTTAAAAATTGTATCAGATGGTCATATCATTTTTTTCGATGAGACATTATTTGGGAATTTAGAAATAAATAATTACGGTCTGTTTGTTAATAAAGAAATTGATTCAAATATAAAATTGTTAATCGGCAAAGATAATAGTATCCCGGCATTATACAATTACCTATATATAGTCGATATACTTTTATCATAGTTTCCTCATTGTTTTAACAGGATATGTTAAGGCATTTAATTAATATAGATTAAATAAAATCAGTAGAAGCTGTTAAAATGTTTTAAATTAAACACTTTGATTATTTTTGTTATGAAATACTTAAGTATATTCGTTATAATTATTATTTTTGCAAATAAGGTATTCTCTCAATCAGGCTGGATTCAGCTAAATAGTGGAGAGACATCAGAATTAAATTGCGTTAGATTTGTGAATTCAAATATCGGTTGGTGTGCAGGAAATAATGGATTAGTACTTAAAACCACGAACAGTGGCTTAAACTGGTTTCCGCAAAATAGCAGTACTAATTTAAATTTGATATCGATATATTTCACATCAAACACAACCGGTTATATAGCCGGTGATACTGGAACAATTATCAAAACAACAAATGGAGGAGACTCATGGATAAGATCAAATTTAGCTTCTACAAATAATTTAACTTCGATTAATTTTGTAAATGACTCTACAGGGTTTTCCGGAGGAAGTTCTTATGATGACGTGACTGAAAGAAAGTATTATTATAAAACAACCAATTATGGTAATAGTTGGGATTCTATACATCCTCAAAATTCTAGTTTAATAAGTCTAATTCATTTTAACAGTTTAGAATTTGGTTGGTTTGTTAATTTGAGCGTTGCTCTTTCCGGAGCTATTTTATATAAAACTACAAATAACGGAAGTGATTGGGTTTTTTCCTTTTTTAATAATATGGGTATATATTCAGTTTTATTTATTGATACATTAAATGGGTGGATGTCAAGTAAGAATAGTTTTTCTATTAATACTATTTATAGAACCAATGACGGTGGAGTTACATGGATCACACAATCTCCAGGAACCGGTACACTTATAAATTCACTCTATTTTACAGATAAAAGAAATGGATGGGGAGCCGGAGACAACAGCAGAATACAATCTACAACAAACGGCGGAGTTAATTGGATTGATCAAACTTCTTTTCAGCCCGGAATAAATTATAACTCTGTTTATTTCACAGATTCACTCACCGGTTGGGTAGTAGGTGACAGCGGAGTGATCTTAAAAACCACTACCGGCGGAGTGCTCACCGGCTTTTCGAATACATCTACAGAAATCCCTGATAAGTTTTCTCTTTCGCAGAATTATCCAAACCCGTTCAACCCAAACACAATTATCAATTTTCAATGTTCAATGTTCAATTTCATATCTTTGAGAGTATTTGATGTACTTGGGAATGAAGTTGCGACTTTGGTGAATGAAAACAAACAGCCGGGAAGCTATCAAATTGAATTTGACGGATCGAATTATCCGAGCGGAGTTTATTTATACAGATTAGAAATTAATGGGAGTATAATTGATACTAAACGTATGATACTTCTTAAATAATTGATAGTTGATAGTTTATAATTGAATAGCGGATGTATAATTAATCTGTGTCATCTTCTTTCAAAATTGAAGATAACGTGTAAAATTAACTTTCTGATGTTGCTGAATCCAATCTACTGTTTCAACAAATCTCAGCTTTATTCCGAAAAAAATACTATTCTTTTTTAAAATTATTTTCTTTACCTTAATCACGTGAATAAAAATTATATTAATATTGATCCTGAGGTATTGGGCGGAACTCCTGTATTCAGCGGAACCCGCATTCCAATTTATATCTTATTCGATTACATTGAAGGCGGAGAACCTTTGAGTGCTTTTCTGGAAAATTATCCGTCGGTATCAAAAGAACATGCGCAGGAAATATTAAAGCTTGCTGAAAAATTTGTTACAAATGATAAATATGTAAATGAAAATACTGCTGGATGAAAATGTTCCTGTTAAACTCAAAGAAGATTTTTCAGAATTCGAAGTGTACACTGTTTCAGAATTAAAATGGAATGGTTTTAAAAATGGTATGCTAATCAGTTTGATGGAAGAAAACAGTTTTGATTTTCTTATTACTCTCGACAAAATAATAAGATATCAGCAAAATCCGGAAAAGTTTAGCATAAAAATAATTCTATTTGATGTGAATGATGCCAGAATTGAAAACTTGAAACTATTGATAAAAAAAGCTATTTCGATTTTAAAGTCCGGCAAAGATCAAAAATTTTATTCTTTAAGTGACTAAAGAGAAGCTGTATTAGGACTTTCCTCCAGACACCACTTTATAAATTCCATATAATATTATAATCATATAAATATTTAATTTAATATGTCACCACAAGAATTAAAAAATGAAATTCAAAAAGCAATTGACAGTGCTCCGGATTCTGTTTTAAATGAGATTTTAAATTATATTCAACTAATAAACAATACTGATTCCGAAAAGCTTAAACTTTCCCAAAACTTAAATAAGATATTAAAAGAAGATAAAGAATTGCTCAAGAGATTGTCAGTATGATTAGTTGATAATTGATAATTGATAATTGATAATTGATAATTGATAATTGATAATTGATAATAAAAAAGCGGATGCACATTTTAAACTATGTAATCCGCTTTTCGCAATAAATATTCTATATACTTACATACAACACCCTACACACTTAACTAACTTAACTTACTCAACTACTTCAAGAGAAGCATACGCTTTGTCTCTTTGAATAATCCTGCTGAACTATTTACAGACAATTCATAAAAATAAACTCCGCTTGAAAATTCCGTACCTCCGAATGAAACCTGATAACTTCCGGCAGGCTTGTTTTCATTCACTAAAGTGGCAACTTCATTCCCAAGAACATCATATACATTAAGCTTAATTTTTCCCGTAACTTGTAACTCGTAACTTATAACTGTTTTTGGATTGAATGGGTTTGGATAATTCTGCTTCAATGTAAATCCGGATGGGACTTCAGTATTTATATTATTAACTGATACTATATTATTATCTCCATACACTCCGTTATGTCTTACATTAAACTGAAAGACAGGATTCACGATCTTATTAGCATCATAATTTACTCCTGAATTCCAGATGTATGCGCTTGTTTGATTGCTGCCGAATAAAGTTATTCCCGCGCCGACCATGTCCAGCAAACCGTCATTATTAACATCAGCGAGACAAGGCATATTGAAAATTGTCGTTCCTGCAGTCGGCAGAGTCCATTGAGGAATTGGCGAACCGTCATGATTAAAAGCGAGATATTTTCCCATGCCGTTATCCTGAGTGTTGTCATCAATAATAAGTTCGAGCTTGCCATCATTGTCTATGTCGCCGAGAGCAACCTGATTGTTAACTGCATTCACAGGTCCGATCGGAAATCCGCTCAGGACATTTCCGTTTACATCCCATGCATAAACCTGATCCACAGCAGCGCCGCCGATCTGATCACCGACCACCAGATCCAGTACATTATCATCATTCACATATCCGAAAACCGGCGGACCATAGACCCAGTATGTTGTAGTCTTCGGCCAGTTAGGTAAGATCGTACCGTCATTTTTCAGAATATAAACATAACCCTGACCTGCGCCTCCTGTCTGATGCGAACCGAAAGCGATCTCTCTGATATTGTCTCCATTAACATCCACAAGCACCGGAGAAGAATAAGAATTCACATCTCCATTCGATAATACAAAAGGAAAACCGGTTAACGGATTTCCGTTTCTGTCCCAAACATACAGACCTGTATATGCTTCTGAGATTATCTCCGGAATACCATCTCCTGTAATATCACCTGCTGCCGAACTCGAAGCCGGCACATGATCCATCGGCTGAGGCCAGCCCGGATAGATAGTACCGTCTCCTTTAAATACATAGATCTCTCCTCTTGACGGCGATGAAAGTCTTTTGCTGGTGATAATTTCCATACTGCCGTTCAGATCCAGATCGCACAGTATGGCTGTTCTTGCAGAACCGATCGTAACGGGAAAGCCCGTAACAGGTGTACCGTCTTTTTCAAAAGCATATAAAGAACCTGTGGTTCCTGTAATGTTTGCAGAACCGATAACTATCTCTGCTTCACCGTCACCGTCAATATCGCCGTATGAAGGAGCTCCCTGCGCATTATAAGAAAGCGTCTTCGGCCAGCCTGTTACATTGCTGCCGTCGATATTCCACGCCTGTAATGTTGCACCGATCCCGTAAACTATCTCATATTCAGGATCCGCATCCATCTGGCAATATATTCCGCCTTCTACAGACTGCCCACTCACAACTTTCGGAAAGCCTGTGAAGATCGGCAATGTATCTGCATCAAATACTTTACCATATGGTCTGATGCTGTTAACGTCATTTTCGAATATTAGAACTTTGTTCATGACATCCGGAATGATCCGGAAATTTTTGGAAGGTTCATCACAGAGAGCTGTGTAGCTAATTGCCATTAAGAAAATTAATATCAGATTTTTCATTTTATATCCTTTTTAAATTTAGAATAATATTCAATAACTGTTTATACATAACTTAATAAAATATAGACTATATAAAAGTCTGAATTTAATTCGTTGTCAGTACTTTTTAAATCGGGATTTATGATCAAGCCGGATTTTTAAACCACGAAGACACAAAGTCACGAAGAAAAACTCGGTGCATTTGTGTCTTCGTGCCTTCGTGCCTTTGTGGTAAAAAAATTACTTTTTTACTTTATCAAAGTCATTTTTTTCGACTCGACAAAGTCTCCTGTTTCGCCTGATGCAGTTAATTTATAAAAATAAACACCACTTGATAATGCATTACCATATTTTTTTGATGAAAACTCTACAAAGTAAAATCCTGCACTATGTTTCTCATTGACCAGAGTTGCAACTTCATTTCCAAGTATATCATATATCTTTATCGATACATTTGCCGAATTAGGAATCGAATATTTTATTAAAGTAGAAGGATTGAAAGGATTCGGATAATTCTGTGAAAGCATATATTTTTCCGGAATGCCGATCACTACTTCATTACTGAGTTCAAAATATTCATAATTGCCGTTGTAGTCTATCTGCTTTAGTCTGTACTCATATCTTCCTGAGTTCAGTTCCTTATCTGTAAATGTATAGTTCTGATTCAAAGTTGAATTACCAAATCCTCTGACGTTTCCTGCAAATACCCAGTTATTATTTTCTTCGGTATTTTTTCTTTCAATATCAAAACCGGAGTTATTTGTTTCATAAGATGTACTCCAGTTTAAAGTAACATTTCTGTCTTCAGTCAAAGAAGTGAACGATGTCAACTCTACAGGCAAAGGCACATCAGGAGTTATATAAACTTTAAAAATATATTCACTTGCTGAAGATGCTCCCTGATTTGGCTGATCAGCTTTAATTCCGCCGAAGATATATCCGACAAAAGTTCTGCCTATTATCTGATCTAGTTTCATTACACCGTTAGCAAAATGAGGAACGGACTGATCTAAGATAAATTTAGCATTCGATCCAAGCAGTTCCGGGAATCGGATACTGAGTACTTTTTCTTGATAAGTTCCATTTGGTAATTTTGTAAGCGTTGTTATGTCTTTGATGAACGGTACCAGAGGATCTATCTGAAGTGAATTTGTCAGAGTATCATAAAAATATAAACTCGTACCTCCGAAAAAAGTAGTGTGCATTTTCTGATTAGTATTATTATAAAGTGACATATAAGAACATGTGTACTGACTCATTTTTTGCTCAAAGCTGTAGTCAACAGTAATCCCCAGTTCATCAATGACAACTGGATTCAGAAACGGCAGATCAACATTATATCTGAAAACTCCGCCATATAATGCAAGATATTCAGAAACTCCGTCGGGTTTGATACCGGGCGCAAGATTCATGTCCCTTCTGTGATACTCGGCAGTATCTGTATAAGCATTATAATCAGTTATACTGACATTTACACCATTATCAGCAATTTTAAATTTTCTTATCTGATTTGTATATACCTGATTATTAACGGTGATCCTGTACGGTCCGGTAAAAACATGTCCGCCAACGAGATAAAAATAATCTCCAAGCGTGTGAAGTTCTCCGCCGCAGACCTGCATCCTGTTGTCAGACATCTGTCTGACATAAGGCGCAATACTTGTTCCGTTAATCACTGCATTTATTGTTTCACTGATATCAATGACTTTCAAAAGAGGAAATGTAAGGAGACTGTTGGAAGTGCTGTCATAACCGTATCCGCCGAGATAATATAATTTATTTCCTACCTGTGTATATTGCATGTTAGTGGATCTGAACTGATCCGCCTGAGCTACCGGCAGATCAAGGAATATGTTTCTTGACCAAACCTGATGTGTTACCGGATCGATCACATAAATAAACTTATTCGAGAATTGCTTGGGGAAAGAATTTGATGCGCTGAATCCGTGAAGACCGTTAATCCTTCCGCCTATAAACAGCCACTTGCCGCCGGACTGTGCAAAGGCGAAAGATTGTATAGCGGGTGCATCAGCAATGTCAATTTGCTCCAGTTCGACTGAGTACGGATCTGTGTCCGCCATTACAAAATTGACATTGAAAAGAAAAAAGATCGTAAAAAAAACCGGTAAAAATAACTTCATTTTTATTCTATATGTTTATTGGGTAAAAAAATTATTTTAAAAGAAACATTTTCCTGGTTTCGGAAAATGAATTTGTCTCGAGCTTATAATAATATACTCCGCTTGCGAAAGAGCTTCCGTCCCATTGTACCTGATAATTTCCGGGTGAAAGTAATTCATTTACTAAAGTTGCAACTTTATTTCCAAGCACATCATAAATTTTTAAGGTAGTAAATCCAGATTCCGGAATCCCAAATCTCAAATTCGTAACAGGATTGAATGGATTCGGATAGTTTTGTGAAAGTTCAAATTTATCCGGAACATTTGCTCCGATATGATTTATGTTAACTGTTTTTGGAGTTATATAAACCTTAAGTATGTAGTCACTCGGAAAACTCGGGGTATTATTTGGAAGCAAAGCTCTGATTCCGCCGAAAATATATCCGGCAAATGTTCTGCCTGACAGTTCGTTAAGCTTAATGATCTTATTGTCAGTCTGTGATATCGAAGGATCAAGTATGAACCTGGCATTTGTACCAAGCAATGCGGGCATCTTAACTGATGATAAATATTCTGATGAAGTACCGTCAGATTTTTTTGTAAGTGTGGTTATATCATCAATGAAAGGAACCAGTGAATCATATGTGAGTTGCTGTGTAATGTCATTATAAAAATACAGACTTGTACCACCCAGAAAAGTCGTATGCATACTTCCTGTGTTAAAATTAAATGCTGAGAGAAAAGAGCATGTGTACTGACTCATTTTTTGCTCGAAGCTGTGATCAACTGTATATCCAGTCTGCTCTACATTTATTGGATTCAGATATGGAAGATCCTGATTATACCTGAATACACCACCGTAAAGTATTAAATAAGGAGTCACACCGTCCGGCTTCAATGCCGGAACGAGATTCATGTCCCTTCTGTGAAATTCGACAGTATCCGTTACGGAGCTGTAATCCGAAATACTAACAGTCACACCGTTATCAATGATCCTGAACTTCTGAATTTTGTTTGTATAAACCTGAGAGTTTACCATCCTGGTATAATTGCCTGTAAAATCATGTCCTCCTGCGAGATAAAAATAATCGCCGAGCTTAGCCATTTCACCTCCGCAAACCTGTAATCTGATATCTGAAATTTGTCTCATATAAGGTGAGATAGATGTCCCGTTGATGATTGCCTGAATAGTTTCAGCAACATCAAAGACTGTCAGAGTCGGGAATGTCTTAAGTGAATTTGAAGTGCTGTCATATCCGTATCCCCCGATCACATACAATTTATTTCCATCCTGGAAATACTGCATGTTGGTTGAACGAAGAGGATCTGCTGCAGTAAAATTAATATCAGCAAATATATTTTTGGAGTAGGTCTGATTCGATATCGGGTCAACCACAAAAATATTTTTATTGGAAAATTGTTTTGGGAATGCGTCATTAGCATTGAATCCGTGAAGGCCATTTGTTCTGCCGCCTACAAACATCCACTTACCGTTTGACTCAGCAAAAGAAAAAGAATGTATAGCCGGAGCACCGGGAATATATATTCTTTCAAGTTCGATAGTATATGGATCGTTATCAGAATAAGATCTTGAAGTTAATGTCATCAGAAAAATGACAATTAGAATTTTCAGAATTACTTTCATTAATGGATTTTTGGGTGAATTAATTTTAATTTCCGGCGGATCAGGATTGTTCAATCCAGTCGCCATTATCTTTGATGAGACCAATAAGTTCATCAACTGCAATTTCTGTATTTATACTTTTCTTAACTACATCTCTGCCTTTATAAAGTGTTATCTTCCCGGGACCACTTCCTACATAGCCGTAATCGGCATCTGCCATTTCACCGGGTCCGTTCACTATACATCCCATGATCGCGATCTTAACCCCTTTCAGATGATCTGTTCGTTTTCTTATCATAGCAGTAGTTTCCTGCAGATCAAAAAGAGTTCTGCCGCAGGATGGACATGATATATATTCAGTTCGTGAGATCCTTGTTCGGGTTGCCTGAAGAATACCGAAGCTTATACTGTTAATGTTTTTCAGATCAGAAGAATTTGTATCCAACCATATTCCGTCACCTAGTCCGTCTATAAGTAATGCACCTGCATCTGTTGCACTGTGAATCATGAAATTTTCTTCGTCAGTATTTAAATATTCTCTGCAGATCACTACGGGAGATTTTATATTTCGGTTTATCAATTCTATAAAAACTCTTCTTAGTTCAGGCATAGCATGTTCATTATCCGAAGTTAATATCATGACACATTTTTCATCTTTTGAGATTTTATCATATAACTCTTCCGGGAGATCCTCAATAGAGACATTAAGAAAATTCATTCTGCTGTTTTTCAAATCTGCGTTCAGATATTCCTCTGGTTTGAATAGTGGGAAAGACTCTTTTTTTAAATCATCGTTCTGCTTTACCCAGTAGCTGTAATCAAATATTTTTTTTAAAGTACCGGGAAGTTTATAATGCAAATCATCTTTTCCAAGATAAATATAATCCGGAGCTGCATCGCCAATGTTCCATTTATCAAGAGACTCACTGTAGTTATAACCGATCCTTTTAAGAGAAGTATGATCGGATTTAATTTTCTCATCAGCAGTTAATATTACTACCGGAACGTTGTGTCCGCCTATTCGGTCAGTTTCATAAGTATCTCTTCTTTTAAAATCAAATGGATCCAGTGGATTAACTGTTATTTCAGGAATTGGTTTGTGTGAGCTTCTTTCGGATTTAGAATATCGTTTGACAAGATTTATGGCGACAGGAATTTCATATTCCGGTTCCTCTGTGAGCGAGACCCGAACCGTGTCACCAATACCGTCTTCAAGCAAAGTACCGATACCGACAGCAGACTTTATCCTTCCGTCTTCTCCGTCTCCTGCTTCAGTTACACCGAGATGAACAGGATAATTCATCCCTTCTTCTTCCATTTTATAGATGAGAAGTCTGTATGCTTCCACCATTACTTTCGTATTGCTTGCTTTCATCGAAAGCACTATCTCATGATAATTCAGATCTTCACATATCCTTACAAACTCAAAAGCTGACTCAACCATTCCAAGAGGCGTATCGCCAAAGCGGCTCATTATTCTGTCTGAAAGAGAACCGTGATTTGTTCCGATCCGCATTGCTGTACCGTATTCCTTACAGATCTTTACAAGAGGTGAGAACTTTTGTCTGATTCTGTCCAGTTCCGACTGATATGCATCTTCTTTATATTCTATTACATTGAATTTTTTCTTATCCGCATAGTTGCCCGGATTGACTCTTACTTTTTCCACGATCCTCGCTGCTACTTCAGCTGCATTGGGAGTAAAATGAATATCAGCTATGAGAGGTGTATCATATCCTCTTTTTCTTAATTCATTTTTTATATTCTCAAGATTTTTTGCTTCGTTAATACTTGGCGCTGTTATCCTGACATATTCTCCGCCGGCTTCAATTATGCGAATAGACTGTTCAACAGTTCCCTGAGTATCCATTGTATCTGTGGTGGTCATAGACTGGATGCGTATCGGATTATTTCCTCCGAGTGGTACATTTCCTATTTTTACAACGCGGGTATTATATCTTGAATATGAGGTAAGACTGTTACAATACTTTCCTGATATGATTTCTGTATTCATAAAAAATTATCTCAGCTTCTTACTTTCCTGAAACAATATTTTCTTCTCATCTTCAGTAAGACTCTGATATCCGCCTTCACTGAGTTTATCGAGAATAGCATCAATTCTTTCCTGAGCATCCTTTTCCTGATTTTCCATTTCTTTCTTATAGTCTGTCAAATGCAGATCCTCATATTTTGCTTCAGCAACTTCTTCTTTCTTTTTATTTGTACCGTTGGTATTAACGGGATTCAAATATGATCTTTTATTGCTTGATGTATAAGAAGTAAATTTATTTTTAAGATCCATATTTCCAAAAAGACCTGAACCGCTTCCTTTATACATTATCATCAGATATACAAATCCTACTATACCGCCACCTAAATGTGCCATGTGAGCGATCCCGGTATCACTTCCTCCGGCTACCGCAAAGATCTCAATGAGCATATACAATATTACGAGAAATTTTGCTTTGACCGGAATTAGTCCGTATATGTAAATCCGTCTGTCCGGGAATAAATATCCGAATGCTACCAGCACCCCGTAAATTGCTCCGGAAGCTCCGACTGTAGGTCCTACAGAAGTAAATAAAGGAGCAATCAGCAGATTACATAATCCGGCTCCGATTCCGCAAACCATGTAGTAAGTAAAAAATCTTTGCGAACCCCATGTATTTTCAAGTTCAGCTCCAAACATCCATAATACAAGCATATTAATAAGTATATGAAAAAATCCGCCGTGCATGAACATATATGTTATCAACTGCCACGGATAAAAGCTTAATTTGATAATTTGTCCGTTATCATTAAAAACTACGGGATTGAGAGGATTAAGTGCAAAATATTTTGTAATGAGCAGATCAAAAGAAACATTACCTACAGAGTATCCGGCAAGTATCAGATTGAAGATAATGTAGATCGCTATATTGCTGACTAAAAGTAATTTGATAACCGGCGGGAACATTGTAAATCCACCAAATAAACCGGGTCTCCTGTACGAATTATTCATTTAAAATTTGTAAATTTAGATTTTTAAGGTTTGAGCTTTTTCATAATCATCGGTAGTATCTATTTCCATGCAGGTGTATTCGGAAACATCCTCAGCAAATATACTGTTCCCTGAACCACCTTTATTTATTAATTCCTGAAAAGATGCTTCGTAAAATTCATTAACATTATTTTCCCGGGAAATCTTTCTGTCCAATATAGCAAACAGAGCTTTCATAAAATATGCTGAAAACTTCTCGATTCCAATTGATTCCCCTGCTGATTTTTCTATTGAGATCTCTTTTCCGATCTCAAGTACTTCATTTTCTCCGTTCAATATTACTTTGATCTGTTCCTCATCCAGTTTATCCGTAAAATTCACAGCCAGACAATTCTCATTCTCTGATCTCAGTAATGCTGTGATTATTTTTTTATCAAATAAAATATCACTGTCCAGCAGCAAAATTTCTCCTTTTACAAAATCCCTTGTCATCCATAAAGAGTATGAATTATTATTATTCTCATAATCAGGGTTTGTAATAAAAGTAACATTCAGTGCGGGAAAAGTTTCTTTCATAAAATCCTTTATCATATTCTCCCTGTAACCGGTAACAAATATAAAATCCTGTATGCCGTTATCTGTAAGATTTAATATAGTTCTTTCAAGAAGATTTTTATCACCGATATTCAAAAGACATTTTGGAGTTGTATCAGTCAAAGGTCTTAGTCTTTTAGATGCACCCGCTGCCAGTATTATTGCCTGCATATTTTAATTTGTAAAATTTGTAAAGTTTGTAATCCGTCGATGCGGATCTTAAAGTTGTTATAATTGCTGATCTGCCCGATCATGAAGAGGTTTCGAGCATGACACTGTTAGTAACTCTCTTTTGCCATAACCATAGAATAACAAACATAAGATTTCCCCAGGTAACTACAAAGATCAGATAAAGATCAATTCTGTTAATTATTGAAAAAAATATGAGTCCTACCATATGTGTAGTTGATCCTAACCAGCTCCATAGTCTGAGAAGAAATTTATTCTGTGATTTATATTCCTCAGGTGTTACATTTAGCTCTGTATGCTTTGTAGAATTTTTCTGTAACTTTGAATATGCAAGATAGAGCGAAATTAACATCTTTTCAATATGATGCCCGCTTACACTCTTGAGTCTTTCTTTTTCTTCCGAATATTCTTTTATCTCTTCATCAAGTCCTGAAGCTTTTCCATAGACATGTTCAAGATATAAATTTCTGTAATTATCAAAAAACATATTCTGTAACGCTTTTGAGATTCCTGCTATAATGGTGATGATCCAGCTGTAAGTTGCATCTCCTGTAAGAATTGTCATCGCGACACCGAGTCCGAGAAATACTGAAATAGATGTAATGTAATCTATAAAACCGTCAATAACTCTTCCGATCTTCGTTCCGTTTTTCTTTAGTCTGGCAAGCTGACCGTCCATGCAGTCAAGTGTGTTGCATATAAAAAAACTGGCAGCACCTAACATGAAATAAAAATGCGTTCCCTGACCGTAAAGTATACCGGTAAGGATCCCGAACATTAGAGCAACTATTGATATCTGATTTGGTGTGATGTTTGTATTGTAAATTAATTTAACAAGCACAAAGGATATAGGTCTGAATATTACCAGATCCAGTATTTCTTCTGAATCAACAGTTTTAAGTGATTGTTTAAATTCCGACGACAGAGACATTTTGTATTTTTATTATCTTATTTTACAATTCAACCTGAGTTCCGACTTCAAAAACCCTGTTTGCAGGTATATTGAAAAACTCCGTTGCACGCTGAGCGTTGTTAGACATAAATATAAATAATTTATCTTTAAGTAAACTGAATCCTTTTTTCTTTTTTGAAATGATAGTTTCCCTTCCAAGAAAGAACGTTGTATTTGCCATATTGATCTTAATATCCTTTTTATCCAGCATGTCAATTATCTGTGATATATTTGGTTTATCCATGAATCCGAAATAAGCTGTGACTTTAAAAAATCCTTCTGTAGGTATTTCTATCCTCAGGCATTCTTCCGGCTGAACATGTGGCACCTTTTGAGTTTTAATAGTAAGAATTATGATCTGCTTATGAAGAAGCCTGTTATGCTGAATGTTAAGTATCAAAGGCTGTGGAGTACCTTTTGTACTGCTGCTCATATAAATTGCAGTTCCCGGTATAGCAATCATTCTTATACTTAATATTTCAGTAATAAAATTTTCAAGAGGCATTGTCTGATTTCTGATCTTCTCAGTCAGATTTTTTCTTCCCCTGTTCCATGTTGTCATAAACAGATAAATTATTCCGCCAATTGCAATTGGAACCCAGCCACCCTGAAATAATTTCAGTATGTTTGCTCCCCAGAAGGAAAGATCAATTATAAGAAAGAACAAAGTTACAACTATAGCAATGCTAAAACTCCATTTCCATAATTTCCTCATTGCCTCAAAAAGTATTATGGTTGTGATCACCATTGTAGTAGTTACTGCAATTCCATATGCAGCAGCAAGATCGCCTGAAGTCCCGAATCCAAGTACCAGAGAGACTGTCGCAAAATATAAAACCCAGTTAAGCTGGGGAATATATATCTGTCCTCTTTCGTCTTCGGAAGTATGAACAATTCTCATCCTCGGAAGAAATCCCAGCTGGAGCGCCTGATAAGTCAGTGAAAATGCTCCGGAAATTACTGCCTGAGATGCTATTGAAGTTGCTATAGCTGCCAATATTACCATCGGATACAATGCCCATTCAGGACAAAGCAGATAGAAAGGATTTGAAACTGCTTCTTCTGTTCTGAGAATCAATGCACCCTGACCAAAATAATTTATGAGGAGACATGGTAATACCAAAGTAAACCATGCAAGCTTTATGGGCTTTTTACCAAAATGCCCCATGTCTGCATAAAGAGCTTCACCTCCGGTTACAACAAGAAAAACTGAACCTAATATCAGAAATCCATGCCAGCCGTTTTCTGCAAAAAAGCTGTAAGCATAATATGGATTTACTGATAAGAGAACTTCGGGTGATTCGACAATTGAGTTCATTCCAAGCACTGCTATGCAAATGAACCATAATAAAGTTACCGGTCCGAAAATTTTACCAACATGAGTCGTTCCTTTAAACTGTACCGCAAATAATATTGTAAGAATTAATAAAGTAAGTGGAATTATATATGGCTCAAAAAACGGAGTCGCAAGAGTCAATCCTTCTACTGCACTTAGAACTGATATTGCAGGTGTAATGATTCCGTCACCGTAAAGCAAAGCTGCTCCGAATAATCCTAATCCAAGGATAGCTGCATACTTCCACCCTGCTGCTTTTTCCGGCTTGAAAAGAGCCATCAAAGCCAGTATTCCTCCTTCTCCTTCATTATCCGCACGCATTACTATCATCAGATATTTTACCGAAATAATGATAATGAGTGACCAGAATATTAATGATAACACTCCAAGTACATTGTCATCATTGGGATATATTCCATAAACACCACCGAAACATTCTCTTAAAGCATACAGAGGACTTGTTCCGATATCTCCGTACACAATCCCAAGCGCTCCCAATGAAAGGAGTATTAGTTTCTTTTTATACTTTTTGTTTTCTGTCGGATCAGTAATTAATTTATTTCCGGAATTTTCTGACATTTTATTGTTTGAATCAGATTCAGCTTTACTCATTTTTTCATCACTTACTGATTTTCCGGAATTATAATATTTCTTTTCAAAATATTTTTAAACTTTACCGAAAAGAAAGGTTCCTGAATGATATTAAAAAATCATATATGCAATTATCAATAAACTCATTTAAGAAACAATAACAACTTACAATGAATGTTTTGAACATAAACTCCATTAATTCAAAAATTATTAGATCCTTCAGGATATATTTTCCGGTTACAATTCAACCTGTGTCCCCACTTCAAAAACCCTGTTGGGCGGTATGTTAAAAAATTCAGTTGCTCTCTGAGAATTACTTGACATGAGAATGAAAAGTTTATCTTTAAGTTTTGCCAGACCGCTGTTTCTTCTCGGTATCAATGTTTCCCTTCCAAGGAAGAAAGTTGTTTTCTCCATTTTAATTTTTATTCCTTTGCTTTCAAGTATATCTATGATCTGATGGATGTTTGTAACATCCATATATCCGTAATTTGCAATGACCTTATAAAATCCTTCCGTAGGCTCATCAAATTCAATTCTGTTCTCCTGCTTAATATGAGGTACTTTATGAAATTTAATTGTAAGAATTACTATCTGTTTATGCAGAAGTCTGTTATGTTTAATATTCAGAATTAATGGCGGTGGAGTTCCGCTTGCATTACTTGACATATAAACTGCCGTTCCCGGAATAGCTATCATTCTGATACTCATAATTTCAGTTATGAAATTTTGCAGAGATAAAGTCTGCTGCCTGATCTTTTCAAGAAGTTTTTTCCTGCCGGTATTCCACGTTGTCATCATTATATAAACTATTATTCCCATTGCAAGAGGTACCCATCCTCCCTGGAATAATTTGAGAAGATTTGCTCCCCAGAATGCAAGTGATATTATCAGGAAGAAGATTGTAATTCCTGCTGAAACTATGAAACTCCAGTTCCAAAGTTTTCTCATTGCATCATAAATAAGAAGTGTTGTTATAACCATAGTAGTCGTAACTGCTACTCCGTAAGCTGCAGCAAGATTTGTTGATGATCTGAAACTGAAAACCAAGGCAATAGTAGCAAAACACATTATCCAGTTAAGTTGCGGAATATAGATCTGCCCTCTTTCATGCTCCGAAGTATGCTGAATTCTCATACGCGGTAAAAATCCAAGCTGCAATGCCTGAAACGTCAGTGAAAAAGATCCTGAAATCACTGCCTGAGATGCAATTACTGTTGCCATCGTTGCGAGAATTACCATTGGATACAATGCCCACTCAGGAGCGAGAAAGTAAAAAGGATTTTTTACGGCAGAATGATCTCGCAGTATCAATGCACCCTGTCCGAAATAATTAAGCAAAAGACAAGGAAGCACCATGCTGAACCACGCTATTTTTATTGGCTTTGGACCGAAATGTCCCATATCTGCATATAAAGCTTCACCTCCGGTTACGACAAGAAATACTGCACTCAAAATTACAAACCCGTGAAATCCGTTTTCTATAAAAAAATTATATCCGTAATATGGATTCATAGACCTTAATACATCCGGAGTTTCCATTACTGATATAACTCCGAGAATTGCTATTACGATAAACCAAACAAATGTAATGGGTCCGAAGATCTTTCCTACGCCTGTTGTACCTTTGTATTGTACAGAAAACAGAACAAATAATATTAAAACTGTCAGAGGTATAATATACGGTTCAAAAAATGGCGTAGCAACGGTCAAACCTTCGACGGCACTTAGTACTGAGATAGCAGGCGTAATGATCCCGTCCCCGTATAAAAGTGCAGCTCCGAAAAGACCGATTGCAAGTATAATAGCATATCTTGTACCTTTGGAATTTTCAGGTCTTATCAATGCCATCAAAGCAAGGATACCTCCTTCTCCGTCATTATCCGCTCTCATTACAATAAGAATATATTTCACCGTAATAATAAGGATCAATGACCAGAATATAAGGGATAATACGCCCAGTACATTACTGTCCGTCACTGCAACAGCATAATGTCCGTGAAAGCATTCTTTAAGCGCATACAAAGGACTCGTTCCGATATCGCCATATACAATGCCAAGTGCGCTGATGGAAAGTAAAAGCAGTCTTTTGCCGCTTAATGGATTTTTCCGATGCGCATCTTCAGCTCGGTCAGAAATGTTTTTTGATTTTAAGATCTCTGGGTTGGGTGTATTTTCGGGATTGCTGTTTTTTTCTGAAGAACTATTATCAGGTATATCTTCTTTATCCAATTATAAATATTTAATTTTACGAAACAACAAAAATTAATAAATTGTGATAGATTAATATGAATTTATTCTGTTATTTCGATGCATCAAAAATAATTCATTAAATCTTAAATTACAATTTATATACTTTTTAGAAAAAATTACAATACTGTCCAAAATATTTTCAAACAAATAA
>JAGQWH010000061.1 GCA_020437545.1 Ignavibacteriota bacterium | reverse complement strand
TGAATTAGGAATTACGTATTATGAATTAGGAATTACGTATTATGAATTAGGAATTACGTATTATGAATTAGGAATTATGGATTTGGAATTTCGAATTTGGGATTTAGACTTTTTGAAAGCACTTTCATTATGTCAGTATAATAGAGAAGTTAAATAAAACTGGCAGAGTCCATAACAATAAAGGATCTCTGCCGATTATATAATATAAAATTCGTAACTAGTAACTCGTAACTTTTAACTCAATCAAAAATCAAACATCAAAAATCAAAAAATCGTAATTCCTAATTGCTACAGTTCCGGAAAGAACATCTGAGAATTATTCCGGAGAGAAAGTTTCAGACTTTATATTCAGGGATCCCCGCTCTCGCCTGCTGTTAAAATAATTTCTTACTGCAAAAGTGTTCAATGCAGGCGGGCGGGGATGACAATGCTTTTATGGCAAGGCGGATCGTAACTCGTAACTTGTAACTCGTAACTTAAAATTAGTAACTTGTAACTCAATCAAAAATCAAACATCCAAAATCAAAAATCTAAACCGCTTCTTCTTTAATAGCCATCGCCTTCCCTCTCTGCGTATGTCTCGTCTGTGAAGAAAGCACTGATTTTCTGAGTCTGATATTCTTCGGTGTAACTTCCACAAGCTCATCATTCTTTATAAACTCAATTGCTTTCTCTAAAGTCATAGGAACTACAGGTGTCAGTATCATACTTTCATCTTTACCGGATGCTCTCATATTGGAAAGTTTCTTTCCTTTAGTAGGATTCACATCAAGATCATTATCGCGGTTATGTTCACCTACTATCATGCCTTCATAGACCTGATCGTTTGGGACAACAAAAAGTGTTCCTCTCGGTTCAAGATTATAAAGCGAATAAGATAATGCAACTCCGTTTCTGTCTGAGACAAGAGAGCCCGTTAATCTCGTCGGGAAATCCCCTCTGTGTTCTTCATAACCCTGAAGATAAGAATTCATGATACCCGTTCCGCGGGTGTCAGTAAGAAATTCATTTCTGTAACCTATAAGCGACCTGGACGGAACCGTGAATTCTATTCTTACCCTTCCGGTGCCGTGATTTACAAGATTCACCATCCTTCCTTTTTTTCTGGAAAGTTTTTCTGATACAATTCCGACAAAATTTTCATCACAATCTATGAATAAATGCTCAATAGGTTCGAGCGTCTTGCCGTCTTTCTTTTTATAAATGACCTGTGGTCTGCCTACGCTTAGTTCATAGCCTTCTCTTCTCATAGTCTCGATCAATATTACCATCTGAAATTCACCTCTTCCCATCACTTTAAAACTGTCACCGTCTGCTGAATCTTCAACCTTTAAAGCAACATTACTCAGAGTTTCTTTATGCAGTCTTTCTTTTATCTTATTCGACTGAACTATCTTTCCTTCCTTACCTGCAAGCGGAGATGTATTGATTGAAAACATCATCGAGATAGTCGGTTCATCTACTGCAATTCTCTTCAATGCCTTTGGCGTGGTCTTATTACAGATCGTATCTCCGATATGAACATCTTCGATACCGGCAAGAATTGCAATATCACCTGCAAATACTTCTTCCGCATCCCTGAAAGTCACGCCTTCATATACCTGAAGTTTTGATATTTTCAAAGGAAGATTCTGACCTTCTTCGTTTATGCAGACAAGTTCATCTGAGTTTTTTACAGAACCGTTTGAGATCTTTCCGATCGCAAGTCTTCCGACATAATCAGAATAATCAAGATCAGCTACAAGAAGCTGAAATGGTTCATCGGGATCATAACCCGGCGCAGGGATCTCTTTAACAATTGTATCAAAAAGAATTCCTAAATTCTCTCCGCGGCCTTCGGGTGTTTCCTGAGCAATACCTTCTCTTCCGACAGCATAAAGCACCGGAAACTCTATCTGTTCTTCATTAGCATCCAGATCAATGAAGAGGTCATAAACTTCATTCAGTACTTCCTGAACTCTCGAATCTTTTCTGTCAATTTTATTTATAACAACTATGATCTTCAGATTCGCTTCAAGCGCTTTCTTCAGAACAAATCTTGTCTGAGGAAGCGGACCTTCTGATGAATCCACCAAAAGTATAACTCCGTCCACCATCATAAGAGCTCTTTCCACTTCACCGCCGAAGTCTGCGTGACCGGGTGTGTCGAGAATGTTGATCTTGACATCTCCCCATTTCACCGAACAGTTCTTTGCAGCAATGGTGATACCTCTTTCTCTTTCCAGATCCATGTTGTCCATCAGTCTTTCTTCGACTGTCTCATTCTCCCTGAACATTCCGCTCTGTCTGAACATATGATCCACCAGTGTTGTCTTTCCATGATCAACGTGCGCTATAATAGCAATATTTCTTAGCTTTGTATTGTAAGATAGATTTTTCAAAAATATTTATTTAATTATTAAATGTGATTGTTAAGTAAGCTTTGGAGGGCTTAAAACTTTAGCAGTGCAAAAATACGGTTATTGGAATTGGATTACAAGTTAAGAAGGAATAGTCATGGGTATTGAGTATTGGGTATTGAGTATTGAGTATTGAGTATTGAGTATTGAGTATTGGGTATTGAGTATTGAGTATTGAGTATTGAGTATTCATTTCTTAAGCTCGCTCCCAAACTCCGTTTGGGAGCGCACTTGTTCAGGAAGCTCTGCTTCATTTCCAACATACTTTTATGCTCGTTCCCAATCCGCCGTGGCGGACCTGTTTGGGAAGGTCCATTTTTAAGTAAAGAATTACTTCCCAATCAGGTTCGCTGCGGATTTGGAAGGAGTACAAAGGACTACAAAAAAATTTTTGATCTTGCTCTTCTTTGTGACTTCGTTCCGCCACGGCGGATTTGCGGTAAATGGGACTATACAAAAAAAAAGCGGAACAGGAAGTTCCGCTTTATATTTAATGAGTTTGTTCTTCTCTTTATGACTACAACCAAATTATTCTAACACAAAAATGTTCTTATCTGCGCACATATCTTTAAGAATCTTTGGCCATACTGTTACGCTTACTTCGCCAAGATGAGCTTTCTTAAGAATATGCATTATTGTTCTCGACTGACCGATACCGCCTCCAATGCTGAGAGGAAGTTCATTGTTTATGATACCGCTGTGATAAGGAGTGCTGAGCAGATCAAGCTGACCTGTCATTTCAAGCTGAGTTCTTAATGTTTCAGCATTAACTCTTATTCCCATTGATGAAAGTTCATGTCTTCTTCTTGTCACGGGATTCCAAACAAGAATGTCACCGTTGATACCGTGAGTGACCATTCCCCTTTCTGATTTGGTCTCAGTTACCCAGTCATCATAATCAGCGGCGCGCATCTCATGAGGATATCCGTCTTCAAGGGTCCAGCCGATCCCAATTATAAACACGGCAGGATATTTCTGCAGTATCTCGGTTTCTCTTTGCTTCCTTGGAAGATCAGGATACATTTGCAATATCTCTTCAGCATGAAGGAATACCAGTTCTTCAGGAAGATCCGGATATTTAGGATTTTTTAAAGCAGGGAAAAGTTCCTGTGCATATGTTTCTGCACCTTTTAATACTTTCCAGATTTTCTTTACAGTATCCTTAAGATATGCGAGATTTCTGTCTTTATCAGTAATTGTTTTTTCCCAGTCCCACTGATCCACATAAGCGCTGTGATCGTGATCAAGGAAGTAGTCTTTTCTTACGGCTCTCATATCCGTGCAGAGACCTTCGCCGGGTTCCATTGAAAATTGTTTCAATGCAACTCTTTTCCATTTTGTAGCTGCCTGCACCACCTGTGCTTCAATAGGATTTTTACCGTGATCATTTTTGATGTGAAATGTTACGGGAGTTCTGGATCCGTCTCTGTCAAGCATATCATTAACACCGCTTTCTTCATCGACAATCAGAGGAACTTCCACCATCATAAGATTGAGTTCTTTGCAAAGATTCCTGCTGATATAATGCTTAACCTCATAGATAGCTTTCTGAGTATCTTTCTTATTCAATAATGATTTATAATCCGTTGGCAGGATTTTTTCTATATCCTCATAGGAACCAATTCCGGGTCCCGCTAAATCTGCTCTTTTATCTGACATTTTTACACTCCTTTATTTTTAATTTTTACATAATAAATTCTTTACAAAAATATCTCAGTTGACATTGAATTAGTATGATTTTTATAAGAAAAAAGAATGACATTTGTCATGTTATTTTGGTAGTGGGTATTGAGTATTGTGCAGTGAGTATTGTGAAGTGAGTATTGAGTAGTGAGTATTAGGTATTAGGTATTAGGTATTTTATCTGACATCTGACATCTGACATCTGACATCTGACATCTGACATCTGACATCTGACATCTGACATCTTACGTCTCACGTCTAGCGTCTAGCGTCTAGCGTCTCACGTCTAGCGTCTCACGTCTCACGTCTAGCGTCTCGCGTCTCACGTCTCGCGTCTCACGTCAGATAACGCAAGATCAATCGCTTTGTCAAGATTCAATTTGCTTCCTTCTTCCAGTAATTTTCTGACTTCTTCATCACCTAACTCTTCACTTATCCCGTTTAAAATTTCTTCCTTCTTTTTCCTCTGATCAATTTCGAGCACTCCTCCGATAGATTCCATGACAGAATCTGAAGAACCGAGAATTATTGCTGCTCCGGAAGGATCATTATTTTTTTTAATTATACCTGCTATATTAATTAAGGATAATGCCATTCCGTATTTGTTCTTCAGTTCTCGGTATAGCAACAGACCTTCCTCAAAATGTTCCTTTGCCTGGTTAATGTTTCCTTTATATTCCAATAAACATCCCATATTAATAAGTGATTCAGCTATCCCGATTTTTACACCTGCCCTCCGGCTCAGAGCAAGACCTTCCGAAATTAATTTTTCCGCCTCTTGCTGTTCTCCCTGATAAAAGATCATAATTCCGAGTTTGTTGATTGAATCCGCAATCCATCTGCTTTCTCCGATCTTACGGCGAAGATCAAGGCTTTCACGGAGAAGTTTTTTACTCTCTTCAAATTCACCGAGCTGATAAAAAACTCTTCCCAGACAATTGACTGCTATTCCGATACCTTCTTTATCGCCTATCTCCCTGCGTATATTCAGGCTTTCTTCAAACAAATCTTTCGCCTGTAAATATTCACCCTGATAAAATGCAGTTATTCCAAGATTGTTAATTGTATTTGCAATTCCGTATTTATCCCCGGTCTCCCTCCTCAATTCAAGGCTTTCCGAAAAGATCTTTTTTGCTTCTTTATATTCCCCCTGTACCATTGCAAGTATTCCAAGAGTGTTCAGCGCTGTTACAATTCCATAATTGTTTCCAATTTCCCTGTGTATTCTGATGCTTTCTTCACTGAACTTCTTTGCCTTTTCATAGTCTCCCAGTTCAAATGATATATTCCCCAGCCTGGAGAAGGAACTTGCTATACCTCTTTTGTCTCCGATCGTTTTATGAATTTCCATGGTTTCATAGAAGTATTTCTTAGCCTGATCATATTCTCCGGTTTTCCAGGAAATATCTCCGAGCAGAAAAATGGTTCTGGAAATTCCTGAAAGATCATTTTCGTCACGATACTCCCGGCTTTCTTCACAAAGTTTTTTTGCATTATCATAATTTCCCTGATTGTTTTCAAGTATTCCCTTAAAAAGAAGACAATCTGCAATTCCGTTGTGATTACCTGTCTGACTGTATATAGCCAGACTTTCATCATAGTACTTCCAGGATACTGCATGATCACCCTGATACAGTGCGACATTACCGAGATTCATCAGGCAATCAGCTATACCGTTGTCGTTACCCGTCTTCCGGTTCAGATCCAGACCTTCATTATAAAGTTTTTTTGCTTCTTCAAAATCTCCCTGAGCTTCGGCAAGAACTCCTGCAGAGTGCAGAGCTTTTGCTTTAGAAAAGTCACTCAGCAATGGGGCATTCTCCAAAATTCTTTTAAGAAGTCGCCTTCCTGTAAAGTAATTTCCTCTTAATTCCCAGAATGGATTTATGGCAGCTGCAAGTCTTGTTCCTTTTTCAACTTCCTCATTTTCAAGTGACCATTCAATTGCAGTCTGCAGATTGATCTGCTCATTACTCAGTTTGTCCAGCCAAGCTTTTGAATCACTTCCTGCCAGTTCGATATCAGCCTGCCCGAATATTTTCAGATAATAATCAAGATGCCTTGATAATATATTACCGGAACTTTTTAAATTTTCTCTGCCATACTGTTTTATCGTTTCAAGGATCCTGTATCTGCCATTAGCTTCATCAAAAAGGATAATGGATTTTTCAACGAGCTGGCTCAGGAGATTAAGTATTTCATACCTGCTCAGAGTATCATCACTGCAGATCTCTTCAGCAGCTTCAATTGTCCAGCCTCCGGAAAAAACCGATAACCTGCTCCAAAGTAATTTTTCATTTTCTGATAACAATCCATAGCTCCAGTCTATCAGAGCTTTAAGGGTTTGCTGTCTCGGCAAAGAGGTTCTTTTTCCTGCTGACAGCAGATTAAATCTGTCATCAAGTCTTTCATAAATTTTTTCTACTGTAAGTATATTGGTTCTTGCTGCAGCTAATTCGATAGCGAGAGGTATTCCGTCAAGACGTGAACAAATCCCAGCCAGAGCCGGAGCATTTTCATTATTAACTGTGAAAGCCGGATTTACCGCTAGCGCTCTTTCTATAAAAAGTCTTACAGATTCATATTGAGTTAAATTCTCCGGCGTGTATTCCAGTGAAGGATCAGGAAGCATAAGAGACGGGACTAAAAATACCTGTTCTCCTGTACATCTTAAAGCTTCACGGCTTGTTGCTATTATTTTCAACTTTTCACAGGATGAAATTAATTTTTCGGCCAGTTCTGAACATGCATCTATGATCTGCTCACAGTTATCGAGAATTAAAAGAATTTCCTTGTCCTTTAAAAATTCAGTCAAAGATTCTGAAAGAGTCTTTTGAGGATCTTCTGTAATTTTAAAAGTTCCGGTCAGAGCCTGTGGAAGTAATTCAGGATCAGTGGTTGTTGCAAGTTCGGCAAACCAAACGCCGTTTGCAAAAAGGTCAATCAGGTCAGCCCCTGTCTGAAGAGCAAGTCTTGTTTTACCTGCTCCTCCTGAGCCGGTAAGAGTTAAGAGAGATGTACTTTTCAATAACTCCTTTATTGTTTTCATTTCTTCTTCCCTGCCGATAAAACTGGTAAGCTGAACGGGAAGGTTGTTAGGTCTTGCATCAAGTGTCTTTAAAGGCGGAAAATCTTCCCTCAGTCCCGGAGCCATGACCTGGAAAAGTCTTATGGGTTTTATAACATCCTTAAGTCTTCTTTTACCCAGATCCCTGAAAGAAATCCCTTTAATTTTTTCCGGAATATTTTCGTAAACAGCATCTGAAATAATTATCTGTTCACCGTATGCAGAAGACATTATTCTCGCTACTCTGGCAAGTGTTATATAACCGGCATATCCGCTGTCGTTCCATTCGGCATAGCCGCAGTGAATTCCTATTCTTATTTTAATTACGGCATCTTTCCATTTTTCCACTGAAAGCTTTTTTTGAATTTCTACTGCAGATATGACAGCATCATCTGCATTCTGAAATGCTGCAAAGAACGCATCTCCGGTAATATCAAATATGAAACCGTTACGGGATTCAATTGCATTCTTCAGTATATTGTTATGAATTTCAAGAGCTGCAGGAAGTGTATCAGGAAATTCCTGTGAAAGCTTTGTGCTTCCCTCAATATCGGTAAACAGAAAAGTCACTATTCCTGTTGGTCTGTTCGGCATTATTTAATATTATTAAATATTAATTATTTTATTTAGAATAAAAACAGATCTGTCTCAATTAAATATTGTTCTTTTTAAGAAGAGGAATTTACATTGTTCATTTCAGAATTTCACCGATAAATTTTATAATGAATTATATATCTGCTTTTAGCAGAAATTCGATCGCCTTCTCAAGTTTCATGGACTTTCCCTTTTCAATACTCTTCGAAAATTCAATATCACTCATTCCATCTTTCAGCTTATGCATCATACTGCTTCTTATTGCTTTTCCTTTTTCAGGAATAAACAGATCATTCGATTCATAATAATTTTCTATGAAAGCACCAATAGCAGCAAGAGGAATATCCGACCTTATTTTAAAATGCATATCCAGTAATCTGGACAGGCATTCAGCAATTTCCGATTTATTCCCGAATTCAGCGGCAAGTAAAAGTCCTTCGCGGAAATATTCAATTGCTTTTTTGTATTTACCTTCATCACTGTAAACTGTTCCAAGATTAATCAGCGAAGCAGGGATCAGAAGTTTATTTCCTGTTTCACGTCTGATCAGGAGAGCTTCTTCAAAGAGTTCGATAGCTTTATCAAGTTCTCCTTTATCCATATGTATCAGTCCAATATTGTGAAGAGAATTTCCAATTCCTTTTTTATTTCCCATTTCACTTATAATTTCCATGCTCTGATTCATATAGTCAAGCGCTTTGTCAAATTCATGTAATTCCTTGTAAACAAGACCGAGATTATTCAGAGAGTGGGCAGTTCCTGTTTTATCTCCGATCTCATTATATATTTCATAAAGCTCTTCCATCAATTTTACTGCCTCCCGGTAATCCCCTTTCTTGAAATAATAATTTGCCAGATAATTCAGTGTCCGAGCAATCCCTCTCTTATTTCCTGTTTCACGATTTATTTCAAGACTCTCTTCCAGTACGAAATATGCCTTGTCCAGTTCCCCTTTTACCAAAAAAATAAAACCCAGACTGTTGAGTGAATCTGCGACTCCTCTCTGATCCCCGGTTTCACGGCTTATCTCTAGACTCTCCTCCGTAAATGCAGACGCATTTTCAAGATCACCGGTTTCTTTGTAAACAATTCCCAGGTTCCGGAGTGATTCGGCGCAACCATTCATATCACCTGTTTCACGCTGTATCGCGAGACCTTCATTCAGATAATCTCCTGCTTTATCATATTCACCTTTGAAATGGAAAATTATTCCCATATAAGTTAAAGCTCTGCCTTCACCTAATTTGTTATTATTTTTTTTATAAAGTTCATGGCTTTCAATTATACATTTAAATGCCTCATCATATTCTCCTTTTAAAAATGTAAATTTCCCGTTTAGAAAAATTATCCTGATAATATAATTATTTAATTTATCCGGACTCTTCCGGAGAATTTCTTCAAATCTTAGTATACCCTCTGTATATTGTCCGCGGATCTCCCAGTAATTTCCCAGTGCTCCTGCTAATCTCGCTTCAGCTTCGGGATCTTTTCCATCACATGAAAATTTCAGTCCTTTTTCAAAATTACCTCTTTCCGCATCCAGAATTTTCAGCCATGAAACTATTTCCGGCTTTTCCAGTTCAGGGTCAGCTTCTTCGGCAAGGTCTGTATAATATTTTAAATGTCTGAGTGAAATTTTCCTTCGCTCATCAATATCCTCAAGTTTTCCGTCGCTGTATTGTCTTATCGACTCAAGCATTCGGTATCTTTCTTTTTCACTGTCGAAGATAATTATGGATTTCTCGATCAGATTCTGTAACAGCTCCATGATCACCGTATCATTTATCCTCTCATCAGAACATATTTTCTCAGATGCTATCAGTGTCCAGCCTCCGTTAAAAACCGAAAGTCTTTCCCACAGAAATTTTTCATCATCCGACAGAAGATCATAACTCCAGTCGATCATTGCCTTCAGAGTCTGTTGCCTTGGTAAAGCCGTTCTGATTCCGCCTTTGAGTAAACTGAACCTGTCATCGAGTCTTTCAGAAATCTGTTCTACAGAAAGTATCCTGATCCTGGCAGCTGCAAGCTCGATAGCAAGAGGAATCCCGTCCAGCTGATAACATATTTCAGCAAGAGCCCGGACATTTTCTTTTGTTACTCTGAAACTTCTGTTTATTATCTGAGCTCTTTCTATGAATAATCGTACTGATTCATATTGAGATAACTGATCGGGTGTGATATTTTCCTCGGGATCAGGCTGTGTAAGAGAAGGGATCCTGTATATCTGTTCACCTCTGCATCTTAATGCTTCACGGCTTGTTGCAAGGACTTTAAGTTTCTTACAGGCAATAAGTAATTTTTCAACCAGAATTGCACATGCATCTATTAAATGTTCACAATTGTCCAGCAGTATAAGAATTTCTTTGTCTTTGAGATAATCTGTCAGCGTTTTCTCGGGAGACTCTTTTGGATCTTCCAATACTCCAAGTACTGACATTAATTTCTGAGGCAGCAGTAATGGATCACTGACCGGAGCAAGCTCAACCAGCCATACACCGTTGGCAAAATCATCTATCACATCAGCGCCTGACTGAAGTGCGAGCCGTGTTTTACCTGCACCGCCGGAACCAGTTATAGTCAGTAGATGTGTATCAGATAAAAAATCCTTAATAGTCTTTAATTCTTTTTCCCTGCCGATAAAACTCGACAGCTGAACAGGAAGATTATTTGGTCTTGCATCAAGTGTTTTCAGAGGAGGAAAGTCTTCCTTTAACCCGGGAGAGATTATCTGATAAAGTCTGATAGGACTTATAACATCTTTAAGTCTCCTTTCTCCAAGATCACGGAAAGATACTCCCGCAGATTCTTTATTCTGCAATTGCCCGAAAGCAATTCCGGAGATAACGATCTGTTCACCATAAGCCACTGACATAACTCTTGCCGTTCTTGCAAGAGTTATATAACCCGAATAACGGGTACCGTTCCATTCAGCATTACCACTGTGAATTCCAGCTCTCACTTTTATCACAGCGTCCTTCCATTTCACACCGGCAAGACCGGTCTGCAAGTCAACAGCCGCTTTCACAGCATCATCAGCTTTTTCAAAAGCCGCGCAGAAAGCATCACCTATTATCTCGAAAACAAAACCATTATTGGATTCGATCGCTTCTGTTAAAATTCCGTGATGGATTTCCAGTGCTGCCGGTAAAGTATCAGGAAATTCCTGAGCCAGCCTAGTGCTGCCTTCAATATCGGTGAATAATAAAGTAATATTTCCGGTGGGCTTGGTCAATTTAAGTATTAAGTATTAAGTATTAAGTATTTGGTATTAGGTAAATATAAGATAGATTTTTGATTTTTGATTTTTGATTTTTGATTTTTGAAATCTAACTTTTCACGTCTGACGTCTCACGTTTCACGTCTCACGTCTCACGTCTAGCGTCTCACGTCTAGCGTCTCACGTCTCACGTCTAGCGTCTCACGTCTAGCGTCTCACGTCTAGCGTCTCACGTCTCACGTCTCACGTCTAGCGTCTAGCGTCTCACGTTTAGCGTCTCACGTCTCACGTCTCACGTCTAGCGTCTCACGTCTGACCTCTGACCTCTGACGTTCTCAAAGCCATTTTTTCCTTTTAAAATAAAACAACATTCCAATAACAACCAATATCATAACACCCCACATAATAAAATATCCGTATTTCAGATGTAGCTCGGGGACAAAATCAAAGTTGGTGCCGTAAATACCTGCTATAAAAGTAAGCGGAATAAAAATGACAGAAAACACTGTAAGGAATTTCATAATGTCATTCAGCTTGCTGCTGATTGTGGTATGATAAATGTTTAGCTGATCGGAAAGTATTTCCCTGTAACTGTCTGACGAATCGCTTGCCTGACTGATGTTATCCTGAAGTTCCTTAAAATGTATGTCAGTGCTTTCTTCTATCAGATCTGAATCTATCTTTGCAAGAGTGAATATCATTTCTTTGGCAGGCATAATACTTTTCCTTAAAAAATTTAATTCCCGCTTATATTTATTGATCTCATTTATAACATCTTCTTTTGGATTTATCAGCAGATTCTCTTCGAGCTTCTCAATTTTCTCACCAAGCCCGGTAAGGACAAAGAGATAATTATCGATAACTATATCAAGCAAAGCAAAAGTCAGATAATCCGTTCCGCCGTGTCTGATCCTTTTCTTCTGCTTCCGGATACGTTCACGCACCGGTTCAAAGACGTCACCTTTACTTTCCTGAAAAGAGATCAGAACTGATTTTGTTAGAATAAGACTCAGATTCTCAACGGTGATCTTTCCCGTCTGTTCATTTTGCTGCATCATTTTCAGTGAGATCAGAATGCAGTTATCATATTCAAGTACCTTTGGTCTTGAATGTGTATCAATGACTTCCGCAAGGACAAGATTATCAAGATCGAATGCTTTTGCAATTTCTTCCATGATAACGGGATTATGAAGACCGTCGACATTGAACCAGGTCACAGTGTCCTTTTCCTGATACTTCACAACTTCCTGAACAGTCCTGACGGCATCTTCCTCAAGATTCTCTGCATCAAAATCTATAACCCTCAGCAAAACATTCTCTATCTTCTGTTTACCCCTGTATGAAAGATCATCAGGCGACAATCCAATTTCCTCTTTATGCTTCTTTATAAATCGTGCCATAATATATATTTATTATTTATTCATTATTTCATTCAATCACTTCTCAACATCAACTATCAAATTTCAACTATCAATTATCAACTATCAACTATCAATTATCAACTCTCAATTATTTACTATTAACTACTAACTATTAACTACTAACTACTAAAAGTCATGTCTCATCGCTTCCATCACCTCAAACACATGCAGTACAAAAGGAAACAACGCATCCATGCTTTCCTTCGCTCCTTTGGTCGAGCCGGGTAATGCCAGCACAAGAGTATCTTTTATCATCCCCGACACGCTTCTTGAAAGCATACTGTATGGTGTCCGCTGCTGACCGTAACTCCTCATAGCCTCTTCTATACCCGGAATTTCTCTGTCAAGCAAAGGTCTTATTGCTTCGGGAGTATTATCCCTTGATGAAAGCCCTGTGCCCCCGGTAAATATGATCATATTGACTTTATCTCCGACTAACTTATTGATTTTCTCTTTTATATCTTCTGCTTCATCCGGTATTACTGAATATTCTTTTATGTTGATTTTTAAAGACTCGAGTTTTTCAATAATTACTTTTCCCGCCCGGTCTTCTTTCTTCCCCTGTGAAATTGAATCCGAACATACTATTACTGCAGCATTCAACCCTTTACAAAATTCTTCTTTGAAATCCGTCTTCCCGCCTTTCTTCTCTATCAGTTTTATATTGCAGATCTCAATACCTTTATCAATCGGTTTTAGCATATCATAAACCGTAAGCGCTGCAACAGATGCCCCGTGCATTGCTTCAACTTCAACACCCGTCTTGTATATTGTCTTAACTTCCATTTCAATAATTATCTCAAGTCTTTCAATTCTGAAATTTACTGCCGCATATTCGATAGGCAAAGGATGGCAATCCGGAATGACATTACAGGTTTGCTTCACAGCAAACAAAGCAGCAGTCTTACTCATTTCAAAAACATCCCCCTTCGGAACTGTCTTATTTTTAACTGCATCAATAGTCTCCTGTCTGCTGACTTTAACGGTTGCCTGTGCCTTTGCGTAACGGAGAGTGTTTATTTTATTTGTGATGTCAACCATGTGCTAAGTTAAAAGTTAAAAGTTAAAAGTTAAAAGTTGAAAGTTGAAAGTTGAAAGTTGAAAGTTAAAAGTTGAAAGTTAAAAGTTAAAAGTTGAAAGTTGAAAGTTGAAAGATTATAAATCCAAAATCAAAAATCAAAAATCTTACCTGTTCACCTTCCATCCATATTCCTCATCTTCAAAAATCTCTTTACCAAATACCGGCAATCTTGTTTTAATCAGCTCCACCATTTCTCTGCAAGCATCCGTGCAATCCTTTCTGTGAACTGATGAAACGAACACAAACAAATTAATCTCTCCTGCATTGATCCTTCCCAGACTGTGATAAACATGCATACATATTAGATCATATTTTGCAAATATTTCCTCGCGAATATTATAATACTCTTCTTCCGCCATTTCTGTGTATGCCGAAAATTCAATTGCCCGGACTTTCTTACCGCTAATTTCATCGCTTCGTATTTGTCCGAGAAATATCTGATGAGCTCCTATACTGGTTTTTGTATTGTGCTTTGCAATCGAATCTGCAATGAACTGCGGACTGACAGCGCCTTCAATGAACACTTTTTTAGATTTTATTTCTTTTGGATTCATTTTCTATGTAACTTTTTTTTCATTTTTATCCATCCTTTCATCCCGCCTCTTAAATTATAAACATTCGTAAATTCATATTTTTCTTTCAATATGATCAATGCTTCATGACTGATATTTCCGCTGTCACAAAAAAGCACTACATCTTTTTCCCTGCTTACACTTTTGGGATTTTTTACCAGTTCAGATAGCGGAATTTTTATACCGTCCAAGCCATAATGCTCATCTGATTTAAACCAGCTCTTTTTATTTTCCCTGACATCTATTATCTGAATGTCTTTTTTTTCCCTCATCCAGTTCATTAATATTTCAGCGTAGATTTCTTCTCCATAATATTCTGAAGAAAAGCGTGAATCATCGGGATCTTCCATTATGAGTTTCCATAACTCTTTATCACCCGAAGATGAAAACCCGGAATCTTTTATATTTCTTTTGATCCCAATGATCGTAGATTCCATTGTTTTCATATCAAAGCATAAAAGTTTTCCCGATAAGACTTCGCCAATACCTGTGATTATCTTTATTACTTCAGCTGCCTGCATTGATCCTATGATTCCGGGTAATACTCCAATCACTCCGCCCTCGGAACAGTCGAGTCCGCTTCCTGCTTCCGGTGGTTTGGGATAAAGACATCTGTATGTAGGAGATTCAAAATACTTATCGTCTGAAAGACTTTCGTAAATTGTAGGATCAATAATTTGTCCACGACCATAATTAAAAACACAGACCTGTCCCTGAAACCTGTGCACTGATCCGTAGACCATAGGAGTCGCTGTTTTATCGCAATAAATGTCTATCACATACCTGCTCTCAAAATTATCAGTACAGTCAACTATGACTTCATAATCCTTCAGCAAAGAATTCACATTTTGACTGTTCAGTTTTTCATTATAAGCAACAATATTTATATCTGAGTTTTGCTTTCGTAATTTCTCCGCTGCTGCTTCCGCTTTTGGCTTATCAATGTCTTCCTCATTATACAGCACCTGTCTGTGCAGATTGGATAAGTCAACAAGATCATCATCAATTATCCCTATATTCCCTGCTCCTGCAGCAGTTAAATATTGCAGCACAGGACAACCGAGTCCGCCTGCCCCTACTACCATGACTCTTGCTTTTTTTAATTTAAGCTGACCTTCTTCTCCAAGATCTTCAAGAATTATCTGTCTGCTGTATTTTTCGATTTCGTTTTGATTTAGCATGATATATAAAAATTATCCTCCCGCAAATGGCGGCAATATTGCGATTTCATCAGATACATTTACTGCATTATTTTCATTAGTAATTTTCTTGTTTACGGCAATTACATAATTTGTCTTTCCGAACGCAGGATATTTTTTATCTATAATTTTCAATAAACTATCCTTATCAATTTTACTTTCTGTTTCGATCTCAATTTCTGACGTACCGGCTTTATCAGCCAGTATCCCGAACAATTTAATTTTCAATTTCATTTGCTGATTTATTATAGATAATGGATAAGAGAAATGTATTTTAATTTTACTAATATAAATATTTTTTAAAACAAATCACACCTTTAATAAGTGAGTCTCCACAAGATCGCCTTTGCTGATGACCCTGTCACCTGCCTTAATATACACAAGAGCATTTGCTTCTGCAAAAGTTCTTAAAATATCCGATCCCTGCCCTTCAAGTATTTTCACTTTACCGTCTGATGAGTATGCCTTCAGAAAAAGATCCCTGATCCCTTTTACTTCATAATTTTGTGCAAGCGGCAGCATTTCTTTTTTTAATTCAAATTCAGAATACCCGCTCATTTTTCTTAATACCGGTAATACATATTCATAAAAACAAACAAGAGACGCAGCCGGATTTCCGGGCAAAGCAAATATTATTTTATCCTTTAATTTCCCTGCATATAATGGCTTGCCGGGCTTCTGTGATACTTTGTAAAATAATTCTTTTACTCCGTAACTTTCTAGTATGCCTCTTACAAGATCATACTTGCCTACGGAAATTCCACCTGATATAATCAAAACATCAGAAGAGGTTAACATTCCGGAAATATATTTTGAAAGTTTTTTTTTATCGTCTTCAACTGAATTTACAGACGATGTTTCAAATCCATTATCGTTTACTGCTGTTTTCAGCATTACTGAATTTGAATCATATATCTTTCCGGGAGTTAATTTAATCCCGCTACTTTGAAGTTCATTTCCGGTTGAGAGTACAGATACTGTGGGTTTGCGGGTTACTCTGATATTGTTTATTCCCATCGAACATAAAAATCCAATTGCCCCGGGATTCAGGAGAAAGCCTTTTTGTAAAGCTGATTTGCCTTTTTTAATTTGTGAGCCTTTATATCTAATGTTACTTCCTTTCAATAGTGCATCTGTCTGTATATAAACTTTTCCATTCTCAACTTCAGTCTTTTCCTGCATCACTACACAAGTCGTGTTAACCGGAACGGCTGCTCCTGTATAAATATACACAGCAGTATTTTTTTTCAGTCTTCCAAATGGCTTGTCACCTGCTTTTATTTCACCGGCTATATCAAAATAAATCTTTTCTTTATTTAATCTTCCGGGTTCGAAATTTACGGCAAATCCATCCATTGCCGACTGGTCAAACAAAGGAAGATCAACAGGCGATTTTATATTATCTGCAGACACATATCCTGATACTTCCGAAACTGATCTTTTTACGGCTGACAGTTTTTTTACATTTTCAAATAAAATTTTTTTTGCTTGATTTACACTGAGCATTTTCAGAAATGAGGATTTGATATTTGAGTAAAAACAGGTTTAAAAACCTTGTCACTGAACTTTCTTGCAGAACTCAACAGCATCATCCAAAGTCATGGCTTTTCCTTCAATCCATAGCTTCCCGAACTTTTCTTCACCCAATCCATTTACTAAAATCACTCTTTCCATTTCGTGTAATTTTGAATTGGCATTTGCTGATTTTTTCTTCGGAGTTTGCCATGCAGTATCAATACACCCAAACATTAAAGTTGCCTGCTCATATTGCTTACTCTTCAGAAAAATCCTTCCGAAACCTGCTATTACATCGTTTATAAAAAATTCACTTCCCGGACTGTCTTTTTCATTCAGGAATTCCTTGTAAACGACTTTAGCTTTTATCAATTGTCCCTTTTCCACATACAGCCCGCCAAGGTTCTTCCTGATAGGAGAAATATTCATAAAATATCCGCATTCTTTTGATATCTTATAAGCATCAAGCAGAAGATATTCGGCTTCTTCATAATTTTTATCTTCGAAATGTAATTTCAGATCTGCAAGGTTTACAAGATTCACTGATATAAGATATTTATCATCAAGATTCCGCGAAATTCTTAAACTTTCTTCAGAATACAGAGATGCTTTTTTGATATCAATGATCTTTTTGGAATGAGAAACGCTGAGACTTAAAAGTATGTGAGCTGTAAGATGGTCGTTTCTGATTTCCTTTGCGAGCTTCAGAGCTTCTTCTTTTAATGATACTGATCTTTCAAAATCCCCAAGATTACTCACGGGGAATGAAAGATTGTAAAGTGAATTTGCTTTACCTTCTTTTGAATTGATTTCAGTACTTAAAGCAAGTGCTTCTTCGTTAAGCTTTATTGTACCGGCATAATCCATTTCAGTATATAATTTTAAGCCAAGGGTATTCAGTGATTTAAGGATTCCTTCCTTATCGTTAATCTCACGATAGAGTTCCAGAGCTTCATTCGAATATTTTTCAAGCTCTTCAAACTTTCCGAGTTCATAACAGAATCTTGCAATTCGAAAAAGCAGATCAGCCCTGAGCTTTTTATCGGATATCTCGAGTGAATTTTTTATTTTCATTAAAGAATCAAATCCTTCTTTCAGATATCCTTTATTAAACCAGAAATCAAATACATTTATTTCCAATCTATATGCATCTTCAGGAGAATTCTCAGATGCCCACTGAATATCCTTTCTTATGTTATCCAGTTCTTCATCCACATGCTCAAGCCACTGAAGCTGATCCATTCCTTTTTCTTTCTGCTTGGTAATGGAAGAAATATTCAGGAAGTATTCAAAATGCTTTCGCATCAGTTCTTCTTTGTCTGTTAATTTTTCCTGAGCATAAAATTTAATGGATTCCAGCATGCCGTATCTGCCCATGCCGTTAGATTCATTGAATGTAATAAGTGATTTATCGTGAAGACTGTTAACAAGATCAAGGACTTCATACTGATCAATATTATCATCACTGCAAATTTCTTCTGAAGCTTCGAGATTCCATCCTCCCATGAAAACGGATAAGCGCTGTAAAAGCAATTGTTCATTAGGATTTAACATATCATAACTCCAGTCTATAAGAGCTTTTAGAGTTTTTTGTCTTGGTAAAGCCGTCGAACTTCCGCCGGTCAGGAGTTTGAACCGGTCATCAAGCCGGGCAAGTATCTTATCTACCGGAAGTACATTTATTCTTTTTGCAGCCAGCTCGATCGCCAGAGGAATTCCGTCCAGTTTTTTGCACAATTCCGCAACATCATAAATATTATCATGAGTTAACTGAAAATTAGCATTTACTGAATTGGCTCTTTCAAGAAATAGCTTGACAGATTCATATTCGGACAGATCTTCAAATGATTTATTTCTGATCTTATCCGGCATGGAAAGAGGCGGGATCTTATAAATTATCTCTCCCTGAATATTGAATGGTTCCCTGCTGGTGGATATTATTTTGAGTTTCGGACAGTAAGATAAAAGCGTTTCAGTAATTACTGCACATCTTTCAAGCAGATGCTCACAGTTGTCAAAGATCAGGAGTATATTCTTATCCTTTAAATATTCCTCCAGTATTTCAAGATCATCTCTTTCCGGCTCTTCCTTTAAATTCAGGATCTTTGAGATCTCCTTAACAACCAGATCCGGATCGGTGATCGGGGATAATTCTATGATCCAGACACCATTTTCAAATTCATCGATCATTTCAGAAACGAGCTGTATAGCAAGACGGGTTTTACCCGTTCCTCCCATTCCCGTAAGAGAAATAAGTCTTAAATTGGAAAATAATTTCTTAATCTCTTCAATTTCTTTTCTTCTTCCTACAAATTTTGAAAGGGATGAAGGAAGATTATTCTGACGGGCATCAAGACTTTTTAAAGGCGCAAAATCCGTGATCAGACCTTCGGATATTATCTGATAAATATGTTCGGGTATTATTATATCCTTTAATCTTCTTTTACCAAAATCCTTGAATGATAACTTCAGCTTTACATTATCCTTTACTGAATCATGCACAATCTGAGATATGAGTATCTGTCCTCCCTGCGCTGCTGACATTATTCTGTTGACTCTGCTTAATGAAACATATCCGATATAATCATCATCAACAAATTCAGCTTCTCCGCTGTGAATTCCCATTCTTACTTTGAGTTCTATATCTCCGCTGAACTCCGAAGCGAGTTTCTTCTGAGTTTCTATTGCAGCTTTTACAGCAGACTCTGCATTGGGAAAAGCCGAACAGAAAGCATCACCTATCTTTTTAAATACATATCCGCTGTTTGACTCAAATGTTTCCTGCAGAATAGTATTATGTCTTGCAAGTAAGTCATTATATTCTGAAGCGTAATTCTGTGCAAGCTTCGTACTGCCTTGTATATCCGTAAATAGAAAAGTTACATAACCTGTGGGAGCCAATTGTTAGAGTAATTTAAGTTTAAATAAATTCAGGAGCCGGGATTTTGTTTTCGGGGTAATTTTTATAAATAATAGTGTGATATTTTAAAAAAATTGTTTCTGAAAGTTATCTTGTTTGTTTAGATAAATATGCTAAAGATTTAGTGAA
>JAGQWH010000060.1 GCA_020437545.1 Ignavibacteriota bacterium | reverse complement strand
ACGGAAAAATTGAAGTGGGATTCTTTTTCGATGAAAGCGAGTTGTGCTGATTACGCGAGACGTGAGACGTGAGACGTGAGACGTAATACTCAATACTCAATACTCAATACTTAATACTTAATACTTAATACTTAATACTTAATACTTAATACTTAATACCTAATACCTAATACTTTAAAACATGATCAAAAAAATTAAATTTACAAATTATTTCCTCGCTTTATTCTTAATGTCATCTGTTTTTTTTGCATTTAATAATTCAGGTAATATTAAAGACAGCAACAGTCAGAGCAATTCAGCTTCAGGGAAATATTTCACAATGGCTGAAGGACTTGGTCTGAATGATTATCTTCCAAACACAGTAATATTCAAACTAAAAGAAAAGAGCAGAAACTCGGCAAGATTGAATGAGATCGATAACGCTTCCGTGAGTTCAGCTTTAAATGAACTTGGGGTGTTTGGCGTGAAGAAAGTTTTTGCTGATGCAGTCAAACCTGTTTCAGATTTTTCTTCAGACGGTGAAAAAATGGCAGACCTTTCGCTGATATATATTTGTAAATTTAATACGTCCGTATCTGTCGAAGACGCAGTGAACAGGATATACAATACAGGTGAAGTAGAATATGCACAGCCGAAATATATTCAGCAGGTTTCATTCACTCCAAATGATCCTTCTCTCGGTTCACAATATTATTTAAATAAAATTCAGGCTCCTGCAGGATGGGATATTCAGCAGGGCGATACGAATGTCGTAATCGGTATAGTTGATTCCGGAACCGACTGGGATCATCCGGATCTTGCAGCTAATATCAAGATCAATTATGCAGATCCGATAAATGGTGTCGATGATGATAATGACGGCTATGTGGATAATTACAGAGGATGGGATCTTGCCGGAGCGGATTACACAAATGTAGTTCCGGATAATGATCCTATGATTATGGGAAATAATAACGCTCATGGTTCGCACGTATCAGGTGATGCTTCTGCAGTGACCAATAACGGAACAGGTGTAGCCGGTACGGGATTCAAATGTAAGATCATGGGAATAAAATGCGCAGCGGATAATGATACAAGAGGTCCGGGAGGACTTGGACTGATCATTACAGGTTATGAGGGAATTAAGTACGGAGCTGATATGGGATGCGATATTGTAAACTGTTCATGGGGCGGCGGCGGCGGCGGTCCGTTCGAACAGGATATCATCACTTACGCTACCATTAATAAAAACACACTCGTAGTCTGCGCTGCAGGTAACAATGGAAGCAGCGCTACTTTCTATCCGGGAGCTTTTAAATATGTGATCAATATTGCTTCGACTACTTCATCGGATACCAAATCAGGATTTTCAAATTACGGAAATAACATAGACGCATGCGCTCCGGGTTCAGGAATTTACAGTACAGTTTATAATAATTCCTATGCGACATATGACGGAACATCAATGGCGTCACCAATCGCAGCGGGTGTCTGCGGAATAGTCAAATCACATTTCCCCGGATATACTGCGCTGCAGGTCGGTGAAAAGGTAAGAGTTACATCAGATAATATTGATGCTGTAAATCCTTCTTATGCCGGCAAACTCGGAAAGGGAAGGATCAATATGCTGAAAGCATTAACGGTGAATTCTCCGTCAGTCAGACTTCTGACTTATACAGTAACAGATGGTAATAATAACGTACCGCAGCCTAATGACACAATAAGAATTACAGGTGATTTCAAAAACTATCTGGATCCAACAAGCAATGCTTCTGCGATAATCTCAACGACTTCAGGAGCAGTTACCATAATGAATGACGCTTCAACTCTTGGCGCAATACCGACTTTAGGAAATGCCAATAACGCTTCATCACCATTTGTAGTTCGAATTAACAGTAATGCAGCAGCTAATACAATAGTTGAATTTAAGATATCTTATGCTGACGGATCATATAATGATTTTGAATATTTAAATGTAGTTGTAAATCCGAGCTATTTTAATATGAATGCAAACAAGATCGAGACAACCATTAACAGCAGAGGAAATTTCGGATACAATGATTATTCAACAAACAATCAGGGAGTAGGATTTAAATATGATAATCAGACAAGTATTTTATTTGAAGGCGGACTTATCTGCGCAACTTCGGATCAAAAAGTTTCGGACTGTGTCAGAGGAAGTGATCAGGCTGTTCAAAGTGCGGATTTCACAAACATAATTCCGTTTCAGATCACAGAGCCCGGAAATGTATCCAATCAGGATGGTAATGCCAGGTATAATGATAACGGAGCGGGTATAAGCAAGATCGGCATTGAAATAAATTTCAGCAGTTATGAATTTAATACAGTCGAAGATGAAGATTATATAATTATGAAATACAGAATCAGGAATACATCAGGCAGCGAGATCACTAATTTCTATGCGGGACTTTTCGGAGACTGGGATGTAGGTACCGGTGGCGCTTCAAACAAGGCTGACTGGGATGCATCAAATCATCTGGGTTATGTCTGGAGAGCTGATAACAATCCCGGAACATATGCCGGAGTAGCTTTATTGTCAGCTTCAAATTCTAATTACTGGGCTATTGATAATGAACAGAACATTGTAGGAAATCCATGGAATATATATGACGGATTCACAAATGCTGAAAAATATCAGGCATTGTCATCCGGTGTCGGAAGACAGCAGGCAGGCGGAACTAACGGAAGAGATGTATCCAATGTAATCGGAAGCGGTCCATATTCTATTCCGACCAACGGAGAGATAGTGATCGCCTTTGCGATACTTGCAGGTGATAATCTGGCTGATCTTCAGGCGAATACTGTTGCAGCAAGAAACAAATACAATACAGTACTCGGCATAACTAATTTTAATTCTCAGATCCCGGATGAATATTCATTATCACAGAATTATCCGAATCCGTTCAATCCTTCTACAAACATAAAATTTTCATTGAAACAGTCAGGTTTTACTTCTTTGAAAATATATAATATGCTTGGTAAAGAAGTTTCCAAACTGGTTAATGCAAATCTGCAGGCAGGTTCTTATGAATACAACTGGGACGCTTCGGCTTTCACAAGCGGAATTTATTTTTACAAGCTTGAATCGGAAGGGTTTGCTGAAACGAAGAGGATGCTTCTTGTGAAGTGATCCGAGTTAATTTAGAATAACGGTATTATAAAAAACCGCTCATTGATAAATGAGCGGTTTTTTTATTATTTGGAAATTCAATTGTAATGAATTTTAAACTTAGGTGGTATTTCTGTCTCCGCTGAGTCCCTTCAACCTCACGCTCAGTTCCCGCATTAAATAATTTCATTCAGTAAAATTTTAAACAAGCGGGAGACTCAGCGGGGACGGAAAACGTGATGGTGCTTTCCGTCTGAAATTCACGAAATGGCTGTGAAGACTCAGATGGGAGATAAATACCAATTAAATTAACTTGACTTTAATCTCCCATTTTTTTTTTTTTTGTAGAAATTCATAATCGATAAAAGTTCTTAAATATTAAAGACAGAATAAATATGACAACCCAAATATACAATCCAACTTCTTTTTTAATCTCTTACTTAAACATATATGATATTTCACTTACAATTTTTTATTAATTTTTTATATAAATAATTTCGAATGAAAAACATCATAATATTGACTCTAATTTTTTTATTTTTTAAAGTAACCTACACTCAAGGTCAAGTGACTCAGGAATGGGTATCGTCTTATGGAGGAACCGGATCGGGATTTAATTTCCCGAAGAAAAGCGCTATAGATAATCTCGGTAATTATATAGTAGCTGGAAACAGTAATGGTATAGGTGGTTATGATTATGTTGTTTTGAAGTATACCCCTTCAGGAAATTTGATCTGGAGTCAAAGGTATAACGGAATTAGTAATGGATCTGATTACTTAACCGGAATGGTGCTAGATGATTCGGGCAATGTATATGTAACGGGAGTAAGTAATGAAGGAGCAGCATTAGGGGGTATTAACTGGGTAACTGTTAAATACAATACGAACGGACAGATGATGTGGAAAAAAAGTTTAAACTGGGTATTTAATAATACAGACGAGCCTGTTGGTATAAACATAGACAAAGAAAAGAACATATATGTTGTAGGATTTGGAAGAACTATCTCAGTTTATAGACAAATGATAACTGTAAAATATTCAACAGACGGAGATTCGCTATGGACTAAAGTATATCGTAATTCTCCCAACACGCATGATTGGGGTTATTCAGTAAGCATAGACGATTCATTAAATGTTTATTCATCGGGATATGGGATATTACCTGTCGGGAATGAAATAGTAACAATTAAATATGATAAAAACGGAAATGAAAAATGGATTAAAAAATATCCAACATACGACGGAGATTTCCTGAGACCAACGCTTTCGGAACTTGATAATGAAGGAAACTTAATTGTTGTAGGTAACAATTATATTTCGAACTCTCAGGATTTTGTAACTCTTAAATATTCAACTGAAGGAAACTTGATATGGAGCAGATTTTTTAACAATGGAAATCTTGACAGAGCAAATTCTTTATTTATTGACGATCAATCAAACATTCTCATTTCGGGATATACAGTAGTTAATAATGATGGAGACTATTTAGTATTGAAGTATGCTTCTAATGGCGATACTCTTTTTATAAAAAATATAAATGGTGAAGGTGATTCTTATGACGAAGCCCATTCCATAGTTTCGGATATTGATGGAAACATATACGTTACAGGATCTTCTCATTCAACCTCTTTTCGATCAGATTACTTAACACAAAAACTAACTTCTGACGGAAATATGATTTGGTCTAGGGTTTACAGAACTTCCCTTGAGAATTTTGCTTATTGTTTAGGTCTTGATTCATTGGGAAATGTTTTTATTTCGGGTGAAGGTGAATTAATATTAGGGCATACCGCAATAATTACAGTAAAGTATTCTACGCCAACTGAAATTTCTTTTAACAATAATAGTTTAAGTACAAGTTTTGAATTGGGTAATCATCCAAATCCGTTTAACCCTGAAACAATCATTAATTTTAATTTACCAAATACCGGATATATTAAATTAAAGATATTTGATATTAACGGAAGAGAAATTGAGACTATAGTAAATCAAATTAAATCTTCAGGTAAGCATTTTGTAAGATTCAATGGTAGTAACTACTCAAGCGGGATTTATTTCTACAGTCTATTCTCAGATGAAAAGCTAGTAAAAACAAATAAAATGATTTTAATGAGATAAAATATAAATTATTTTGATAAGAGCTCCATAATATTAAAAAGAGGGCGAAGACAATTAAGCAAACCCGGCAAGGTAAATACTTAAAGATAAATCTTAAATTAAGATTTTGACTTCCCCTCTTTATGTTAAAAATATTTTTCCTTTAACTTTAAACAATACTAAAATGAAAACTATAAATAAAAATAATGTTTTAACAACGGTGTTTTCAAAATCAATAATATATTGGATAATATCAATTATGATATTTGTATCCTCAAATATTTCATTATCTCAAAATTATTTAACTGACGGTCAGCAAGTTCCGGTATATGATCCGGCTTATTCAGACTCAACAATTCGATTAGTGTATTGGGATCTTACTGAGATAAATAATTCCAATAACAGATTAGACATTGGCGTAGGTGTTACACATAATGAAGGATCTGATAATTTCATAAACGGGAACTGGTACAAGAATGAAAATAATAGTAATTTTAATAGCGAAGATGAGAATGATAGATTTATTTATACTTTAAATAATAGCAAAATAATTAATGGATTAATTTTTAAGATGAACGATTCAACAGGAAAAAAAGATGCAGTCATAACAAGAGGAAATGGTGAAATGCAGATATACATTAACGGTAATGGGACAATTGGCTCGGCAATTCAAAATTTTGACGTATATGGGGAAATTTTGGATGTTGGACAATTTTCTAATGATAATTATGAAGATGCAGTAGTCTTGTCAAATTCCGGAGATACAGTTAAAATTTATAATGGATTAGGAAATGGGAAATTGACAACAACACCTTACAAATATTATGGGATTCAACCTGAAAAACTGATGTTAGCTCAAATGAATAACTATATCTACCCTTTTTCTGAAATTAATAATACAACTGCTGATAAAGAAGAACTATTATATCGGGAAGGTCAATATTTAAAAATTCTTAAAAATTCAAATAGTAACAACTTTACTCCATGGATTTCAATAAATACAAATTTTACTGAATCTACTTCTAGTGATTTTAAAGTTGCAGATTTTAATAACGATGGATTTAACGATTTAGTTGTAGTACAAAACAAATACGGAATTAAAATATATAGTAATAATGGAGGAAATAGTTTATCTCTCGATTATGAAAATACTGATTATCCAAATTTCCATGCATACTCTGTTTCTATTGGAGATTTTAATAAAGACGGGTTTAATGATATTGCAGTACTAACAACAATCAAAATCAATATTTATTTAAATAATAAAACTAGTACATTATTTTCTTCTACTCCGTCATCTGTTTATTATTTTGATTTTCCTGTACCTTTTAAAGCATTTCCAATGAAATCAGAAGTCTCAGATTTATATAATAAGGGTGGATTGGCAGTAGTTTTTTCGGCTACATTTGATAATTTTAATCATAATTATGATGTAGAAAACGTATTCAGAATTAACGCATCTGACACCGACGCCGTCCCAGCTCCGCCATTACTCTTCAAAGACCTTGTCTTAATTGGTCAGCATTACAGACCAAGGCTGCATATATTTAACAGAGGCGACAGGGATTTTCAGAAATATATTATCTATAAGAAGAGTCCTAATTTTAATAACAACAATTGGTTTTTGTATGACAGCTCAAATACATCGGGTGATTACGTTGATGATGCTGAAGCATTTAATGAAAGCGGTTTAAGCGATCCGCCTCCGCCGGATAATTTATTCTATTATGTCAAAGCGCAGGACAATTCTTATCAGGTTTCAATTAGTTCAGACACTATAGGCTATCCTACAATTGTCTGTCCCGGATGCGCTTGGGAAGCGGGAGATAATTTTACGGTTACTAATATTCCGTCAAACGAAACACCTATAGAGTATTCTGTTAAAAATTATCCGAATCCCTTCAATCCTGTAACTCAGATCTATTTCAATATACCAATTGAAGGAAATGTAAAGATTACAGTATTTAATGTTGCCGGTCAGAAAGTATCTGAACTTTTAAACGAATACAAATCTCCCGGAAGCTACAGAATAGATTTCAATGGAAATAATTATACAAGCGGAGTTTATTATTACAGAATCGAAGCGGGAAGTTTTACCCAAGTGAATAAGATGATCCTACTAAAATAAATAGTATATAAAACAAAAATTAGAGTTAATAAAACCGCTCGTTGATAATGGGCGGTTTTTTTATGGTAAATCAATTGAAAACTGTGAGAAAATATTTAGATGTGATAAAATCAATAAGATTAAAATCTCTTGCTAAGTCCCTTCTATCTCCCGCTCAGTCCCCGCAATAAATTATTCCATTCAAAAAAATTTTAAACAAGCGGGAGACTCAGCGGGGACGAAAATTTAATATTGTTATTAAAAAACCGCTCATTGATAAATGGGCGGTTTTTTTATTTGGTAAATCCAATAATATCTGAGAGAGTGAATTTTTTTGGCGTAATGCTAAATATTTGCGGATACAATGACCGGGGATAAAGTTAATTATTTGTCATTATTTGTCTATGAGTTCATCTATTGTCTTATCTTCACCTGTATCATTCTGTCCATTGATATCATCTTTCTTTTTAATACTGATCGATCTTACAACTGCTTCGATCTCCTGTTTATACTTATCAAAAAACTGTTTCCTTACGGAAGCTCTGAGGGATAATTTTTCAACACCGGTATCATTAAAAATATAAAATCGATATTCAGTAAAACCGGCAAGTGTTTTCGGCTCCTTTGCAAATGCAGTCAGATTGGTATCAAGCATTTGGAATTCGGTTGTAAAATCTTCGGCGTTATAATCTTTGCCTTCATTATCGAGATAGATGAACATTGACATTGTACCCGGCTGCTCAGCCGTTGTATCTGTAAGTACCACGCCTTTGAACTCCTTTTCATTTTTATTTATTTCTCTCTGATCGGTTATTTTCCAGTAATTCGGATAATTCATGATCAGACCGATATCCTGTTCATTAAAAGCATTTCTGAGTGAATCTGGGATCTGATACAAAGCAGAATCCCCTCTGTTTAAAAGAGAATCCGCAAAAGCAAAAGAAGAATCATTTAATTCACTTTCTCTGAGCTTTCTCAAAGAATCCAAACTTCGGGTCAGATTTTCCTCTACATTCGAATCAAGTTTGGTTTCCTCTCTTTTTGGTCTGGTAATGGTCGGAGGCTTTACAACTCTTCTCGGTTTGATTTCCCTTTGAGGAACTTCGTCATCTTTAAGCAGTTGTAATTCTTCTACCTTGGGTTTATTGGGATCCTCAACATTTTCAAGCTTGATCTTTGGATCAGGAAGATCCTGTAATATTATAAGTCTCTGGGGTTCCTCGTTTGCCTTATCATCAGCCTGACCGCTTAATTTAAAAAATACTATACCGGCTGCTACAATGTGTAAAGCGACTGCAACAGTAAGACCTATCGTAAGATTTTTCTGAATTAATTTTCTAAGATTATCAAAAGGGTTCTTGTATGGAAGATATTCTTCCGGCTCTTCCTCCATTGTCAATGATGAATAATCCGGGGGCTGAATGAGATCTACAACTTCAGGATTCGGAATTAATTTTACTTTACCGTCATCGGTAGTTTCCAGACCTGAATACATCAACTCTTTTGAATATTCTTCCAGAGCGATTGTAATCTCAATTTCCCTCGAAGAGCTGTCAGGTTTTTGCTTGATGAAGATCTTGTTATTCTGAGACTGGATAGAATTTTTCCTGTCTCTTGATACGGATTCGATCTTTACAGATTCGAAAGTAATGATCCTGATCTTTAACAGATTCTCATTTATAAGATTTATCTGATAATTACTTTTTGCCGGTTTTTCATCAGCAACATTTTCAACATTTGCATCATCATCTTTCGGCTGAACGGGTTCATCTTTTTCCGGACCTTCACCAATTAAATCTTTTTGTGCATCAGGATTCTTATCTGCATCTGCTTCATCATTTAATATTTCAATTAATATCTCGGCTTCCTGAAAACTGAAATCCGGTTTCGGATAAATATTGATTTCATTGGTTTGTGAATGATGTAAAGTCTCGGAATCAATTACAGCGGAATCAATTTTAACGGCTTTCTTATTGGCGCTGACGAGTATTTTTAAAAGGTTTTCATTTATTAAACTGATCTGGTAATTATTTTCCCTCGGTATTTTGGCTGCAGGAGTTGTTTTGTTTCCTGTATCTTTATCCTGAATAATACCGGATTCTATTTTTGGAGTTCCGGAATCCGGGCTGTCTTTTTCATCTTTAGTTTCTTTACCGGAAGAAGAAGTATCAGGATTCTCAGACAGAGGTTCCTGCTTGTCAACCTGTGTATTTTCTGAAGTACTATCGGATGATTCATTCCCGGCAGTAATTTCCCGAATATCATTTGATACAACTGAAGATTTATCTTCACCCGGAAGATCTTCCTTTGATTCTTTATGAGATGACGATTCTGAAGGAGTTAATTCTGATTTCGAATCATTATCCTCTTTATCAGGATGATCCTTATCATTCTTTGCCTCTTCGGAATCGGAATTTAATTTATTTTCTGACATTTTTTAAGTTGACACTAATTTAGAAAACTTAATTTAAACAATAAATTCAATTATATATTAAATAAGTTATATTATTTTTATTTTGCTGAAGTATTTAAGTAAATATAGTGAAATAAGTTCCGTGATCTTAATTTCCATAAAACCGGAGTTTAAATGATATCGTTATTAATGGAGTAAAAAGAAATAAAAAATTAATTAAATATATTGGATCTAAAAGAATACGTATCGTCAGGAATCCTTGAATTGTATGCATCAGGTAACCTCACTGAAAATGAATCAACCGAAGTTGAAAATAATATAAGGACTTACCCTGAGATTAGATCGGAATACGAAAAAATTCAAAAAACGATCTATCTCACTTCATTAGCCGATTTACAGACACCATCTTCTTCCGTTAAAGAATCAATATTAAATAGCATAAAGCCATCCGGAAAACCCGGTTATCCGGTAATGGAAAACATAATTGTTTCAGAAAGAAAAGTCAGTTCTTCTTTCAATTATCTAATGGCTGCAAGCATTGTTTTTCTGGTCACCAGTCTGATCGTTAATTTTTATTTATGGAACAGGCTAGGTGAAGCCGATAATACGATCGCGGTATTATCAGATCAGAAGAAAATAATTACTCAGGAATATGAAGCGGTGAATAATAAACTTCACACAGCGAAAACCGATATAGAAATTTTACATGACAGGAATTATAAAGCAATTGACCTGAAAGGAATGGAAATTTCTCCTACATCCAATGTAATGGCATACTGGAATCCTGAAACAAAAAAAGTATTTGTAGAAGTTAAAAGTCTGCCTGTTCCACCACCGGATAAACAATATCAGCTTTGGGCAATCTGTCAGGGTGTGCCTGTAGATCTTGGTTTAATGGATGTAGATCCGTCCGATTCGAGTCTGCATGAAATGAAAGACATGGAAAATCCTCAGGCATTTGCTGTTACACTCGAACCAAAAGGCGGCAGTGTAAATCCTACTATGGATCAGATGTATGTAATGGGCGAGATCAAAGTCTGATCTTTTCGCAAAGTATCTTTATAAAATAAACATAATCAGAATTGCTGTTTTTTACCTTTCAGGTTTTTGTTTTATTTCTTTTGAAAAACCCGTGTATTAAAATTATATTTGATGACTTTTCAGCTTATTAAATATAAGACCGGAATCTTTAAAATATTCCAATAATGGGTTTTCTAAAATCCGAATGATATAAAACCTATTTTTTATAATCAAACAACTATTTAAATGGAAACTTATTATAAACCCGAAGATCTGAAAAAATTTGCCGATGTTGCAGAATTTGATGGTGATCTTGCAAAGAAATTCTTTGAATATTACGGAGCTGTATTTGAAGAAGGTGCGCTAACTGCCCGCGAAAAATCGCTTATAGCGCTTGCCGTTGCTCATACAGTTCAGTGTCCTTATTGTATTGATGCATATTCTCATGACGCTCTTGAGAAAGGATGCAGCGAAGAGCAGATGATGGAAGCGGTTCATGTATCCACAGCCATCCGCGGTGGCTCATCACTTGTACATGGCGTGCAGATGATGAATCATGTTAAGAAAGTTTCGATGTGAAACTGAGTTTTTAAAGTTTTATCATAGATGGCAGATCATAAATGTAAAACTTATATCATAAAACGTAATTCATTAATCAAATAAAAAATAATATGAAATTCTTATTAGTCATTATGCTCTTAATGTTCACTGTTTTAAGTTCTGATAGTTCTGGACAGGAGAAATCAACAGTTGCCTCATCTCCGGAAGAAATAAATCCATTAAAGACAGGTCAGTCAATACCTGAAGTAAATATAAAAAATATCAAAGGCGAATCTGTTTCACTTAATTCAATTGTCTCTGAAAATCCTACAATACTGATCTTCTATCGCGGAGGCTGGTGTCCATACTGCAATGTTCATTTATCAAAACTTCAGGAAATCGAATCTGAATTGCTTGCACTGGGATTTCAGATCATTGCCATCTCGGCTGACAGTCCTGAGATGCTCTCTGAGACGCTGGACAAAAATGAACTTAAGTTTACCTTATATTCGGATAATGAATCTGCAGCGTCCACTGCTTTCGGGCTGGCTTTCAGGGTAAGTGATGATTACATGGAAAAATTAGCAAGTTATAATATTGATCTGGAAGGCGCTACAGGAAATAAAGATCATATCCTTCCCGTACCGGCTGTTTATATGCTGAATACTTCCGGGCTTATAGAATTTGATTATTCCAATCCGGATTACAAAGTAAGACTCGATACAGGTGAATTGCTTGCGCAGGCAAAGACTCTTCAGAGCGGACAGAAATAACTGACCGGCATATTTTATGAAATAAAATTTATTCAATGATCGTTAAATCCTTAAAATTCCGTAATTCAAAACTTGCTGATTCATCCGAACAGATAGAAATTCTTCAGAATACAATTCAGGATTCCGGGGAAGATAATTTCAGCAATTACATAAAAAGATCAGGAATAGAAAAACTTACTTCAAGAAAGATTGAGATCTTTCAGATCAATATGGGTAAGATGTGCAATCAGACATGCAAGCATTGTCACGTAGATGCAGGCCCTGACAGGAAAGAGATAATGACACGCGAGACAATGCAGATGTGTCTTGATAAACTCTTCGAAACTGATATTCCAACAATTGATCTCACAGGCGGCGCTCCCGAGCTGAATCCGGATTTCAGATGGTTTGTAACTGAATTAAAAAAACTGAACAGACACATAATGGTAAGATGTAATCTTACTATAATCCTTTCCAATCCGGGATTTAATGACCTGCCTGATTTTTTTGCTGAAAATAATATTGAAGTAGTTTCTTCATTGCCGTACTATCAGAAAATAAATACAGACCGGCAAAGAGGTGACGGCGTTTTCGAAAAATCAATCAAAGCTCTGCAGATGCTGAATGAAAGAGGATACGGTAAACAGGGAAGCGGTCTGATCCTTAATCTCGTCTATAATCCATCCGGAGCTTTTCTTCCCGGTCCGCAACACTCACTTGAAAATGATTTTAAAAAGGAGCTTATGGATAAGTACGGAATTGTCTTTAATAATTTGTTTACTATTACAAATATGCCCGTCAGCAGATTTCTTGAGTATCTTATAGACTCGGGAAATTATGTTGATTACATGGAGAAGCTGATTACTTCGTTCAATGCCGCTGCAGTCAGGAATGTAATGTGTACAAATACTATCTCTATCGGATGGGACGGATATCTGTATGACTGTGATTTTAATCAGATGCTGGATATGAAAGTAAAGGATAATCTTAAAGATCATATAAGTAATTTTGATCTTAATTATCTTGATACAAGGGAGATCATAACCGGGCAGCATTGTTTCGGATGCACAGCCGGATCGGGCTCAAGCTGCGGAGGAGCTATTTCATAATTTTTACTATATATTTTAATTTAAAAGAATTATGAACCATTACAAAAATTTAAAAGCAATAACATTTTCTATTTCAGTATTAATTTTACTTTTATCTGCAATTGGAATATTGCCTGCTTTGCCGGAAAATTCAGAATTTAAGAATGCTCAAAATATTCAAGCTGATTTAAATCATCCTTCGGACGAAGCTCCGGATCTCAAAAATAAATACGGTAAATGGATAAATACTGATATGTATATCAGTATGGATGATCTTAAAGGAAAAGTTGTATTGATAGAGTTCTGGACTTTCGGATGTTACAATTGCACCAACACTCTCCCGTATCTTAACAAGTGGTATGAGAAATACAGGTCAGATGAATTTGAAATGATCGGAATTCACTGTCCGGAATTTGATAATGAAAGAAGTTATGAAAATGTAAAAGCCAGTGTGGAAAAGCTTGGGATAAAATATCCTGTTCTGACTGATAATGAATTTTCGATCTGGAAAGAATATGATGTTCATGCCTGGCCGACTATTTTTTTGATCGATAAAAAAGGTGAGATAAGATATAAAAAAATCGGAGAGGGCAAATATGAGAAGACAGAGCAGATGATAATAGAGCTTCTGGGAGAAAAAAATTAATCAGATCAAAAATTCTCAGGCGTTAAATATGTTTTGGTTAAATCAAAAAATATGAACATAGTAATTATTGGTAACGGCATTACCGGAATCACTGCGGCGCGGCATATCCGCAAACGAAGTAATTACAGGATAACTGTGATCTCATCAGAGTCGGAATATTTTTTTTCAAGGACCGCTCTGATGTATGTTTATATGGGTCATGAGAAGTTTGAAAATATCCAGCCCTATGAAAACGGGTTCTGGGAAAAAAATAAAATTGAACTGATCAGGGATTATGTTACTTTTATTGACACGGAAAATAAGAGAGTAGATCTTGCCGGCGGGATAGTCGTGAATTTTGACAAACTGATACTTGCAACCGGATCCAGATCGAATAAATTCGGCTGGAAAGGACAGGACCTAAATGGCGTTCAGGGATTGTATTCACTTCAGGATCTTGAACTGCTGGAAGAGAATTCTAAAAATATATCACGATGTGTAATAGTAGGCGGAGGACTTATAGGGATCGAACTTGCAGAGATGCTAAGATCAAGAAATAAGAAAGTGACAATGCTTGTAAGGGAAGACAGCTACTGGAATAATATCCTTCCGGCTGAAGAATCGGAAATGATCAACAGGCATATCCGTGAACATCATATTGACTTAAGATTATCAACCGAGCTTTCCGAAGTTATCCCTGATGAAAATAAAAATGTGAAAGCTGTTATTACAAAAGAAGGCGAAGAGATAAGCTGTGAACTGGTCGGTCTTACAGTTGGTGTCAGTCCGAATATTGATCTTGTTAAAAATACAGATATTGAGCATAACAAAGGAATTCTTGTTAACGAATATCTCGAAACGAATATTGAAGATATTTATGCAGCCGGGGATTGCGCGGAATTCAGAACCGCTTTCCCTTACAGAAAGAATATCGAACAGGTATGGTATACCGGAAGGATGCAGGCCGAAGCTGTGGCGCAGACTATTTGCGGAAAGAGAACTGCTTATGATCCGGGTATCTGGTTTAACTCGGCAAAGTTTCTTGATATTGAATATCAGACTTACGGTCTTGTAAATATGAATATTGATGGAGAGAAAAATCTATACTGGGAAGATCCGGAAAACAGAAAAGCGATCAGGGTTGTCTATACTGATGACGGAGTCATTGGATTTAATCTGATGGGTGTCCGTTACAGACAGGATGTTTGTCTTAAGTGGATCAAAGAGAAAAGATCAATTGAAGATGTTTTGCAGGATCTGGGTCAGGCAAATTTCGATCCGGAATTTTTTAAGCAGCACGAGAATGATCTTATTGAAATATATAATTCGAAAAACTCTTCTCACAGAGTCAGGCTGAAAAGAAAAAGAGGTCTGTTTAAATTTGCAAATTAATAAAATTAACAAATCATGAAAAAATTATTTCTGAGTGTTCTTTTAACATTGACTGCTTTCGGGAATTCTTTTTCTCAGAATCTGAATAATCCGGGGGTGGATTATCTTACACCGGCTGATTTTAATTTTCCCGTAAGAGTTTATATGTGGGAGGTAACCGGTGATGATCCGTTTATTGATTCGAGTCAGACTTTAAAGATCGGGCTTGCTTATAATTATTCATCTGCCGAAAAATATTTTAATACTGACGGTGAACAGACAATGGTCAAGGCGTCTTTCAATCAATATGACAAAGGACTCGATACGGGCGGCTATTTCAGGAAAAGCGGAGCTCTGCTCTGGGTGCAGTATAATTTCGGAGGTGTGAATAAAGTTGTATTGCGTCTGCCGTTTACATTCACAGAAATGAATTCATACTCTTCCACTACCGATGTAAAACCTCAGGAAGAATTCATAAAACCGAGAGGACCGTTTCAGGATATCGAATTATCCTATACCAGACACTTACTCAGGACCAAAGATAATTTCAGCATTTACACAGGCGGCGGGTTTACATTTCCGACCTCCAGACCGAAACGATATCTCGATAATCCGCACGGCGGCAACGGTGACAGATGGACGGGAAATCTCAACGCTTATTTTGACTACAGGATAAATAAGGTCAATCTGACCGCAGGAGCAAAATATATTTTAAAATTCTCCACGACGAATGAACTTTTCACGCCGCGTCCCTATGGGATAGGATATCCATATCTTTATGATACCTCACAGATCTCTTTTACACAGATGAATGATTTCATAAATGACAATCCGTATCAGGCTACCACTGAAACGGCTAATCAGTTCATTGTGGATTTTGTTGCAAATTATAATTTCAGTTTTGGTCTTACTCCAATGCTGCAGTTTCAGTATTTCAACAGTTCGGGAGATCAGTTTGACACTCCCGTACCGCTTGAGTTTCAGAGGGTCAACGGAGTAATCACTCCTGTGAAATTCCTCACTTCTCTTGAAGGAGGATATTCAGGGGTTTTGAGATTATACTTAAGACAGAGTTTTGAAAAACTGACCGGATCAAAGTTTGATTTTAATCTTGGATTTGGTTCGTCTATATTCGGTAACAATTCGCAACAGGAAGTAAATTTATTTTTTGGTATTACCGGTTATTATTAAAATGAATATTATGCAAAGTGAAATTTTACTAATAGAGCCTAAACTTACTTTTATAAAGAAAACCGGTCTGGCAATGTTTGCTGCCGGTATGCTGTTTTTTATGATCAGCTTCACTGCTGTATCCCGGATCAGCCCTCTTCTTTTTTTTATACTAAGTGTTGTACTCGGATGTGCAGGTGCGTTAATATTTTTCTTTGCTCAGTTAAAGGAAAGTCCGATCCCCGGTGTGAAAAAGAATAACATCATGTTCCTTTCCATGACCAACAGGGGAATGCTCGGATGGATGACAGCTGTATTCCTTACAGGAATGTATGTTCTGATCTACTGGTTTCCCGAACTTCTGGAAAATGTGATCAGAACTTTTGATTCACTGAGTTATACACTTAACGGAAATCCCGCTAATCAATGGTTTCTTTATGGAACGCTGTACACTGTTGCTGTTTTGGTAATGGGAGTAAGAATGATCATTCACAACAGACACAATAAGTATCAGATCATCAGAACCATATCAGTAATGTTCTTCCAGCTGATACTGGCATATCTTATCCCGATGTTTATTGTGAACGGATTTTTCTTTACTTACTTCTGGCCATTAAAATATGAATATCTTTTTCCGGCTAGTTATGATTACTTAATACAATCGGGAGGCATTGGAATGTTCATGTTCTTCTGGGCTGCAGTAATGTCATTTATTGCAACTCCGGTTTTAACTTATTTTTACGGTAAGAGATGGTACTGTTCATGGGTCTGCGGATGCGGTGCAATGGCTGAGACATTAGGTGATCCTTACAGACATAATTCCGATAAGTCTTTGAAAAGCTGGAAGATCGAAAGATGGATGGTTCATTCCGTACTTCTGATCATTATAATAATCACTGCATTACTCTGGATAGATAATGCAAATGAGAATTTCATTTTAAAAGATTTTTCACACAGCGCTGCTAAATGGTACGGATTTTTTATCGGCGCAATGTTTGCAGGAGTGATAGGAGTCGGATTTTATCCGCTGATGGGCAGCAGGGTCTGGTGCAGATTCGGATGTCCGATGGCTGCGGTGCTTGGTATCATACAGAAATATTTTTCGAGATTCAGGATCACAGTCAACGGAGGACAGTGTATCTCCTGCGGCAACTGTTCGACTTACTGCGAAATGGGAATTGACGTAAAGTCCTATGCACAGCGCGGTCAGAATGTAATACGAGCCTCATGTGTCGGTTGTGGTGTCTGTTCGGAGGTTTGTCCGAGAGGAGTTCTGAGATTAGAGAACGGGCCGGTGAAAGGGAGATATGAGCTGAATGATGATTATCTAAGGTGATCTTTTGATTTGGAAATTGGAATTTCGGATTTGGGATTTAATAGATTTTAGATTTTTGATTTTGGATTTTTGATTTAATGTTACTAAATTTTGTTACTCAATACTCAATACTCAATACTCAATACTCAATACTTAATACCTAATACTATAAAATTGAAGTACACATTAATACTATTACTAACAGTTTTCACGCTAACATCCTGCAAGCAGGAAGAAATACAGAGAAATATTCTACCGGAAACTCATTACGACTTTACAGAGATGGATAATTTTTTTAAGAAATATGTCTCTGATGGCAAAGTAAAATATGCCGAAGTAAAAAATGACATGGCTCTTGAGAAGATAAAAAATGATCTGAAGAACTTTGAGCCGTATGCTATCAGTGATGATAAGGAAAGACTGGCTTTCTGGATCAATGTATATAACATATACACAATAGATCTTATCACACAGTATTATCCGTTAAATTCAATACTGGAAATAGAAGAAAGATCAGGCACAAATCCATGGAATATGGAATTTATTGAAATGGCCGGCGGACGGAAATATTCTCTTGATGAAATTGAAAAAGAGATCATCATTCCAAAATATAATGAACCCAGAATTCATTATGCTCTTGTCTGTGCTGCAGAAAGCTGTCCGGTGATAATTGCAGAAGCTTACACTCCGGAAAAACTTGTTAATCAGTTTGATACACAGGCAGGGATATTTTTAAATGATAAGAGTAAAAATTATCTGGACAGGAAAGACAACGCTTTATATCTCTCAATGATCTATAAATGGTATGGCAGGGATTTTATCAAAAAGGATTCTTCGGTAGTTGACCATGTTAAGAAATATATCAATGAAAGTGACAGGGAATTTATAAATTTAAATGACACAAAGCAGCTCGAGTATCTTGATTACAGCTGGAAATTAAATGACTACAGCGCAAAATAAAAAAATAATATTCGTATCTATAGTTTCAGTAATATTAGGTTTAAAATTTTTTGCATCTTATTCTACAGGATTATTTGAAGATGAGGCAATATACTGGAACTGGTCGCAATCTATTGATGCGTCTTATTCACTTACAACCATTGCATTCATTAGATTGTTTACTTCAGTTTTTAATTCTTCCGAAGAACTTATAGTCCGTTTACCTGCTCTGTTATCAAATATCTTCATAATACTGTTCATCTTTAAAACAGGTAAACTACTCAATGCAAGTAATGACAAGATCTATATTGCTGTAATTACTTTTCTGTCCATACCTTTTGTAACTATATACTCATCATTTATTTCACCCGATACATTTCTGCTGACATTTACTCTGATCACTTTGTATTATCTTCTGCGTTCAGTAAAATTTGAAAATATATCTGACTATGTACTTGCTGGTGTTTACACGGGTTCGATGATACTAAGTAAATACACCGCAGTAATATTTTTAGCAGCTGCCGTGATCAGTTTGATAATAATAAGTAAAAAGCTCTCGCGAAACATATTAGTTTATTTGTTAACAGCCATCACGGTTTCATTACCTCTTATAATCTGGAATCTGATAAATGAGCCTGTTTGGTTCAAATACTACATGCTTACAGATGCTGACAAAGTATCAGCCGGATTTGCTGAAACTATTACAACTTTCATTTTTTCACAGGGTTCAATATTAATGCCTTTCGGATTATTACTCATAATGATTTTAACTTTGGCAATTTTCAAAAGCAGATCATCTCTCAGCGAAATTAAATTTCTGAAATATCTAACCATTCTGCTGATGATAATATTTGTATTGTTCTCATTGTCAGGAAAGATAAAGGGTAACTGGTTTTTCATAATTTATTTGCCGGTCATATTGTTCTTACTGACCATGGAAATGAAACTATTTACTAAAACTGTTATAGCTGCAGTAGTAGTGTTTAATTTTGGATTGCTAACCGTCATGAATCTTCCCGCTGATAAAATTGAATCATTCTCTCAGACAAAAGCGGCGCATTGGATAGACAATTCTTATTCATATTACTGGCCGGATCATAACAGTAATGTTAACAATGACAATAACTGGTCTGAAAGAATAATTAAAATGAAGAAGTGGAAAGAAGTAGTGAATTCAATTGAATCAAATATAAACGAGTCCAATACTCGATATGACTTTATTGCATGTGATGATTTTACACTATGCCCGCTGCTTGAATATTATT
>JAGQWH010000005.1 GCA_020437545.1 Ignavibacteriota bacterium | reverse complement strand
CAAGGAGCATGGCTGTTGAAAATGCAAGCAAGGGTATTACCATAAATAATCTTAATCTTGGTTATTTTAATATCGGAATGATCAATGAGGTGAGCGAAGAATATCAGCAGATAGTAAAAAAGAAAATTCCGACAGGTGAATTCGGAGATCCCGAAAATATATTTAATGCAGTGAATTTTATTTTTCAGTCAGATTACATTAACGGAACATCAGTTGATATAAACGGAGGTATATTTTAATTCAACTTCAGACCTGAGTTAACAAGAATGAAATTTTCTGTTATCATAACAACCTTTAACAGAGCCGGTACCATACCGATGTGTCTGGACTCTCTGATAAATCAGAATTTTCCAAAGTCTGATTATGAGATTATAATTATCAACAATAATTCTTCTGATAATACTGAAGAAGTAATTGAACAATACATTCAGGATTATCCGGAAACTGATATAAGATATTATTTCATCCCTAAGCCCGGACAGGTTTATGCCAGACAGATCGGAATACTAGCTTCAAGAAATGAGGTACTTAGTTTTACTGATGATGACGGAATATTGTCACCGGACTGGCTTAAAGAAATCAAGAATGTTTTTGAATTAAATGAAGAAGTAGTCGGAGTGGCAGGAAAGATACTAATTAAATGGGATGAGGAACCTCCGCTCTGGATACGTGAATATGAAAATTTTCTCGGAAAGTTGAATTACGGCGATGAAATAAAATATCAGAAAGGTTTGTACATGAATGCCGGAAATCTCAGTATAAAAAAAAATGTACTTATAGAAGTAGGCGGGTTCAATCCTGAGATGATCGGCGACTGGCTAATGGGTGACGGTGAAACAGGACTATGGTTAAGATTGAAAAAGAAAAACTATCTGATCGGATGGGCTCCGAAGGCAATAATGGAACATTATCAGATCGCTAAAAAAAATGCTACCATAGATGACATCAAGAGAAGATTTATGAACAACGGTATTTGCATCCCATATAATATTTATGCTATCGATAAACTCGGATACAGAGCTTTGATCTGGAATATGTTCCTTGCAATGAAGCAGGCTGCAAAATGGAAGATCAACAAATTAAAAGCCACTTTAAAAGGTGATGAAAAAAATGAGAAGTATGCTATATTCAGAACAGCATTTTATACAGCTCAGATCAACTATACAAAGAAAATAATTTTTGATAAAAAATTCAGAACAGCTCTTACAAAAGGAGACTGGATCATTAAAAACAGTAATACGAATATAAATAAAGAAGCAGCATGAATAAGAAAGTATATGTAGGAATGAGCGCTGATCTTATACATCCGGGTCATCTTAATATTATTAACGAAGCAAGGAAGTTAGGTGAAGTTACAATAGGTTTGCTGACCGATAAAGCCATAGCAAGTTATAAAAGACTGCCGTTTCTTACCTATGATCAGAGGAAAATTATAATAGAGAATATCAAAGGAGTGTATAAAGTAATTCCTCAGGAGACACTTGATTATGTAGAGAATCTGAAAATGCTTAAGCCTGATTATGTGGTTCACGGAGATGACTGGAAAAAGGGTGTCCAGAGCCAAACAAGACAAAGGGTAATAGATACGCTTGCCGAATGGGGAGGAGAACTTGTAGAAGTCGAATATACAAAAGGAATTTCATCAACCCAGCTTAACATGGGTATGAAAGAGATAGGGACTACGCCTGAGATCCGAATGCAAAGATTAAAAAGATTACTTGAAGTGAAACCTCTGGTAAGACTCATTGAAGCTCATAACGGTCTGACAGGACTGATAGTGGAAAATTTAAAAATAGAAAAAGACGGCGTCCCGAAGGAATTTGACGGAATGTGGCTGAGCAGTCTGACCGATTCTACTGCCAAAGGGAAACCTGATATAGAAGCTGTGGATGTAACTGCAAGGATGCAGACTTTGAATGATATAGTTGAAGTTACAACAAAGCCCATTATCTATGACGGTGATACCGGTGGAAGAGCCGAGCATTTTGTGTTTACAGTAAAAACACTGGAAAGGCTTGGAGTCTCTGCTGTTATTATTGAGGATAAAATCGGTTTAAAAAAGAATTCGCTTTTCGGTACTGATGTAGAACAGAGTCAGGATACTCCTGAAAATTTTTCCATAAAGATCTCAGCAGGCAAGAGATCACAGATCACAAAAGATTTTATGATCATTGCAAGAGTTGAAAGTCTCATTCTCGGAAAGGGTGTAGATGATGCATTATTGAGAGCAAAAGCTTATATCGAAGCGGGAGCAGACGGGATAATGATTCACAGTAAGGAAAAGAGTCCTGAAGAAATACTTAAATTTTGCGAAGGTTATAAAAAATTTGAAAGTAAAGTACCGCTTGTAGCAGTGCCATCATCGTATAATGTAATTACTGAAAAGGAACTTATCGAAGCGGGTGTAAATATTGTAATATATGCAAATCAATTGTTACGCAGCGCTTATCCCGCAATGCTGGAAACAGCTAAATCCATTCTTGAAAATGAAAGATCATTTGAAGCAGATAATAAAATGATGCCAATAAATGAAATACTGAACTTAATTCCCGGGGGGAAATAAAGAGTGATAAGACCTGAAGATTTATTTAATTATTTAAAAACGAAGGGTATAGATTTTTATACGGGTGTGCCGGATTCATTACTGAAAAATTTCTGCTCTTATGTTACGGATAGTTCGCCGAAGGAAAAACATATCATTAATTCAAATGAAGGAGCGGCTGTAGCTTTAGCATCAGGTCATTATTTATCATCCGGAAAGCCGGCGCTTGTATATATGCAGAATTCAGGACTTGGTAATGCCATTAATCCTTTGTTGTCACTTACTGATCCGGAAGTGTACGGTATCCCGATGTTACTGATGATAGGCTGGAGAGGTGAGCCGGGCAAGAAAGACGAACCTCAGCATATTAAACAGGGGAAGGTAATGCTTGGAATGCTTGATTCGATTGGGATCCGGCACGAACATTTATCCAAAGATACAATAGATTATTCAGAAAAAATTGATAAGCTCATCGATGAAATGCTGAAGGAAAATAGCCCGGTAGCATTAATAATTTCAGAAGGCACTTTTGAAAGTTACGATCTGAAAGCATCAGAAAAAGAATCAGTATCAGATTTTAAATTGCGAAGAGAAGATGCTTTAAAAATAATTATAGACAATATATCTGAAAATGATGTGATCGTATCCACTACCGGAAAGACTTCAAGGGAAGTCTTTGAATACAGGGAATTAAAAGGTCAGGGACATCAGAATGATTTTTTAACTGTCGGATCAATGGGGCATTGCTCGCAGATAGCTCTTGGAATTGCAATTGAGAAAAAGGATCTGCAGGTGTTTGTATTGGACGGAGACGGAGCAGTGATAATGCAGATGGGTTCGCTTGCAATTTCAGGTTCTGAGGCTCCTGAAAATTTTAAGCATATTGTAATTAACAACGGAGCGCATGATTCGGTTGGCGGACAGCCGACGGCCGGGTTTGAAATTAACTTTACGGAAATAGCAAAAGCCTGTGGTTATAAATCCGTTTCTTCAGCTCAAGATGAAACCGGTATCAAAAATGAAATTAACAAATTAATGAACAGCGCCGGTCCTTCATTTCTGGAAATAAAAGTCAGCAAAGGCGCAAGAAAAGATCTTGGAAGACCTACAACCTCGCCTCATCAGAACAAGGAAGCATTTATGAATTATCTTTTGAATAAATAAGAATTGAATACTAAAGAATATTTTGGAACAGGCGCTATACAGAATATTTCAGAGATATTAAAATCCATTAACTCAAAGAATATTTTTTTAGTAAGAGGTAAAAGTTCATATGAAACTTCGGGAGCTGAAAAATTACTTGAAGAAATTTTGAAATGGTATAATGTAAATTATTTCTCAGACTTTACTGAAAATCCAAAGCTAACGGATGTGATAAAAGGAATGGATAGCTTTATTGAAACTCAGAGCGATACTGTACTGGCTGTAGGCGGCGGCAGTGTAATTGACATTGCAAAGTCTGTGAATGTATTAAGCTATCAGACAAACAGTCCGGAGCAGATATTAAAAGGTGAAAGTGAAATTGTAAGAAAAGGGAAACCTCTTATAGCCGTTCCGACTACTTCCGGGGCAGGCAGCGAGGCAACTCATTTTGCGGTAGTATATTCCGGGGATAAAAAATATTCACTGGCTCATGAATACATTCTGCCGGATTATTCAGTTATTGATCCGCAGCTTACATTCAGTTTACCGAAAGAGATTACCGCAACTTCCGGAATTGATGCATTTTCACAGGCAATGGAATCTTACTGGAATGTTAATGCTAATGAAGAATCACGAAAATACAGTACAGAGGCAATACAGCTAATCTTTGACAGTTTATCCAAAGCTGTAAATGAAGGAGATGAAGAATCAAGAATAAACATGTCCAGAGCGGCGCATCTTGCAGGTAAAGCAATTAACATTACAAAGACAACCGCACCGCATGCATTATCATATTTTATGACATCACATTTTGGTGTATCGCACGGACAGGCAGTCTGTATTTCGCTTGGAGAGTTTCTTGAGTTTAATTTTGAAGTAACTGAAGATGATATTAATGAAGGTATTTCTACTGGCGAAATAAAAGCAAAGCTTCTTGAATTGGCAAAGTTATGCGATTGTAAAGATATTGATGAATTAAAAAGAAATATAAATGAACTTATAATTTCAGCCGGTCTGAAAACAAAATTGAGTGAGCTGAATATAAGAGGGGAAGAATCTATAAAGCTGATCTCAGAAAATGTGAATACGGAAAGATTAAAGAATAATCCAAGAAAATTAACAAAAGAAAATATTGTCAAAATATTAAGCAACATTTCATAGTTGGGTCTTATAAGCACATCATCTCTGAAAGCAGCGGAGATCAAATCCAGGATGCTTAAGGATAAGTTAAGCGGTAAGAAAATTATAATACTTGATATTGAAGAACTTTCATTTGTTCCATACATACTTCCTGTTTACAATGCTTTAAAAAAGAAGACAAACAAAATTTCCTATTATATTGCTACGCATTATCCCGGAGACGAAATTCTGAAAATATTTGAAATACCTGAGGAAAAACAGTTCAGTGTAAATCTCAGCAAGGAATTTTCCCGGGCTGACATATTTCTTTCACCGCACATTTACGGGGAAGGAAATAAAAAATCATTGAAGATACATATCAATCATAATCAACCTGTAAAGTATGAGTCATATCAGAAAAGTGAATTTGTAAATTTTGATGTACATTTTCTGACAAGTCCTTTACACCGGGAGCAGACAGAAAATACAATCAGAAAATACGGTCTAGAGGATATGGACATTAAGCTTTTTGATACAGGATATTCGAAATCTGATAAACTACTTAATGGTGAATATAACAGAGAAGAGATTTTGTCCGGATTAAATCTGGATCCGTCAAGAAAGACAGTTCTTTATGCTCCTTCATGGGACGAAGGATTGTCTCTCAGGAAGTTCGGGAAAAAAGTAATTGAGAATATACTGAAGACCGGTAATATAAATTTAATTGTAAAATTACATCCTATAAGCTATTGTCCCGAAAACGGACCGAATTATTTATTTTATACAGGAGGAGTAAACTGGATTAAAGAACTTGAGGAATTTGACAGATACGAAAACTTCAGACATGTTCCGTCAAACAATGTTGATCCGCTGCTTGAAGCTGCAGATGTAATGGTAACAGATGTCAGCAGTGTAGCGCTTGAATTCATTATGCTTGACAAACCTGTAATATATATAGACTGCCCGGATTTTTTTGAAAAGACACTTAAAAAAACATATTCCACATTTGGAGATACAACTGCCGAGTTTGTAAAAAATGATCCTAAAGCAAACGCCGGTCGTCACGTCGGTGAGGTTGTTTATGATATTGAAAAATTGTCAGATGTAATAAATGAATCTCTTGCGGATCCTGATAAGCTATCTGAAAAGAGAAGAGAGTTTGCAAAACAGTTAAGCTATAATCCCGGCAAAGCATCAGAGGCAGCGGGAGAAAAAATAATTGAATTACTCGGTTTATAATTTATGCAGGAGCTACTGTATTTGAATAAGGAATTAGTAAAAGAGTTAACAGAGAACTGGTTAAAGAGCGGACTGGAGAAAAATGACATGGTGCTTGTACACAGTTCACTTTCTTCTTTTTTTAAAAAATACAAAAACAGAGGAATCGAAATTTCACCGGAAGATATACTGCAGTCACTTATGAATGCAGTCGGGGAAAAAGGAACTCTAATTTTTCCTGTTTATAATTTTGGATTCACAAAAGGGATCCCGTTTGATATCAGAAATTCGAAATCTGAAACCGGCATATTGACAGAGACAGCAAGGAACCATAAAGCTTTTGTCAGAACCGGACATCCTATGTTTTCATTAACTGCTGCGGGATATTATAAAAATGAATTTGAAGATCTTGATAACTACAGTGCTTTCGGAAAAGATTCGCCTTTTGCAATACTTACGGAATTTGACGGTAAAATAGCCGCAATAGATGTCGCAGGTGAATTTTGCATGACATATTATCATTTCATAGAAGAGTCTGAAAATGCTCCAAACAGGTTTCATAAAACTTTCAAAGGCAGATATATAGATAAAAACGGAAATGAAGCGGTGAAAGAATACAATGTGTATTCCAGAAAAACTGATATTGGAGTTGAGACAGATGTAAAACCAATGGAAGAATTACTCTGGTCAAAAGGATTATACAAGGGAGACAGACCTATGGAAGGAACCGGGATGCACGTTATCAAAGCCCGCACTGTTTATGACGAAGCTTCAAAATTAATTAAAGACGGAAAGACATTGGGAATGCTTTACAGAATAAATTCTAATTCAGATAAAAATATTTGAAGGAAGAACTCGAAAAATATTTTGACAGGCTCTGGCCATTAAACAGGAGTCTGACCGGAAACGGTAACAGAGAGACTCTGAAAATTTTATCAGAGATATCTAAAATAAAAATTTCAGAGATCCCTTCAGGTACAGAATGCTTTGACTGGAAAGTTCCAGAAGAATGGAATGTGAACGAAGCCAGGATAATGGACAGTAAAGGAAAAAAGATAATTGATTTTAAGGATAACAATCTTCATTTGCTCGGTTATTCAGAGAGCTATTCCGGTAAGCTAAGTCTTACAGATTTAAAAAAACATTTATTCTCATTACCCGGACAACCTGATGTAATACCTTATCTTACTTCATATTATAAAAAGCGATGGGGATTTTGTCTGAGTGACAGACAATTAAAAGAGTTAAAAGATGAGACATATGAAGTTCTGATCGATACGGAATTTGATCGTTCAGGATCAATGACTATTGGTGAGAGTAAGATAAAAGGTAATACTGATAAAGAAATTTTACTCTCAACTTATATCTGCCATCCTTCTATGGCAAATAATGAATTATCCGGACCGCTGGTTGCTGCATTCATTAACAGAGAATTAAGCAGAAAGAAGAATCTACGATACACATACAGAACAGTTTATTTGCCTGAAACTATCGGCAGTATCTATTATCTGTCGGTTAACGGTGATTATCTTAAGAAAAATCTTAATGCGGGGTATGTAATAACATGTATTGGAGATGGTGGAAATTTCACATACAAAAAAAGCAGACGTGGGGATTCATTATCTGACAGAGCGGCAATGCTTGTACTAAGAGAGAAAGGAAATGAATTCAACACTGAAGATTTTTTCCCGACCGGAAGTGATGAAAGGCAGTATTGTTCACCCGGTTTTGATCTGCCTGTCGGATCACTTATGCGAACAAGATACGGCAAATATAAAGAATATCATACTTCAGCCGACAATAAGGATTTCATTTCATTTGAAGCAATGGTAGAATCAGTGAGAATGTATATTGAGATCCTGAATGTTATTGAAAACAATTATACATACATAAATCAGCTTCCTGAATGTGAACCTCAGCTTGGAAAAAGAGATCTGTATCCGACAATTGGTTCATCAAAAAATACTGAGGAAGCAGTATCTTCAATAATGTGGATGCTGAATCTGTCTGATGGTAAGAATGATATGATAAGCATTGCGGAAAGAAGCGGATTGCCTTTTGAACTGTTACATGAGTCAGCTTTGAGGCTTGAAGAAAAAGGACTCTTAAAAAAAACAGAGAGGATATAATATTTTTTGCATAAATATTTAGTTACAGGATTTTCGGGATTTGTAGGTAAGAATTTTACAAAATATATTAACGATAATTCGTTTGATGCATCTATACTTGGAATAGATATTATAAATCCGTCATTTAAGATTAATGATCTTAAAAATACAAAGGTAAAATTCGTAAGATCGGATCTTCGAGACCGTGAAAAGATCAGTAAGATCATTTATGATTTCAGTCCGAATTACATTCTGCATCTTGCTTCCAACAGCAGTGTAGCCGAAAGCTGGAAGAGTCCGGTTAACAGTTTTCAAAACAATGTAAATATATTCATTGACCTTCTGGAGGATATCAGAAGGATCGGGATCAATTGCAGGATCATTTCAGTGGGTTCATCCGAAGAATACGGAACTGTAGAAATTTCCAAACTTCCATTAAAAGAAGAGTATAAACTGAATCCGACAAGTCCGTTTGGAATTGCCAGATACTCTCAGGAGCTTGTGGGTAAACTCTATTCGGATGTTTACGGAATGGATATTGTGATGACAAGATCGTTCAATCATATCGGACCGGGACAGAGTGATGAATTTGCCATTTCATCTTTTGCAAAACAAATAGCAGAGATAAAAAGAAATAATCATAATGAATTCCTTCTTGCCGGGGATGTGTCGGTCATAAGGGATTTTATAGATGTTAGGGATGTAGTGCGCGCATACCATGAGTTATTTCTTAAAGGAAAAAAAGGTGAAGTATATAATGTCTGCAGTGGATTCGGTATATCTCTTCATAATATAATTCAGATAATGAGTGAGATACTGGACATAAAGATAATTATCTGCGAGGATAAGAAATTAAAACGACCCAGAGAAAATCCGGTGATAATAGGGAGCAATGACAAGATCAAATCCGAGACAGGATGGGAAAACGTGATCCCTCTGGAAGAGAGTTTAAAAGATATATTAAATTATTATATCCAGAAAAGTATCAGTGAAAAATTTGTTGTTTATCACTGATCAAATTCGGGAATCAACTTATTAATTAAAATTTAATGGTCGAATATATAAAACAAAATGAACAGCTCCTTGCGATAATTTTAAAGAGCAGTTTCCGTGAAGAGGGGATCCATTTTTTTACTCCAAATGAATTATCCCAGCAGCTTGCTTATATGAAGCATCCTACCGGAAAAAAAATCGATCCGCATGTTCACAATCCGGTGAAGAGGGAAGTACAATTCACACAGGAAGTGCTGTTCATTAAAAAAGGGAAGCTAAGAGTTGACTTTTATGATGATAATCAGAATTATCTTGAAAGCAGGGTATTATCTGACGGAGATATAATTTTACTTTCAACTGGAGGTCACGGATTTGAAGTTCTGGAGGAACTGGAAATGGTAGAAGTGAAACAGGGACCTTACGCCGGTGACGGGGATAAAACAAGATTTGAATCTGTAAGTGATGAAAAGATTAACATTAAAAATAATAAGAAATGATTCCCGTAAATGAACCATTGCTGACCGGCAATGAAAAAAAATATCTTGAAGAATGCATAGATACAGGCTGGATTTCATCTGAGGGTCCTTTTGTAAAAAAATTTGAAGATGAATTTTCACAGAGAGCCGGAAGAAAATACGGTATTGCTGTCTGTAACGGAACAGCAGCACTTGAAGCGGCTGTAATTGCTGCAGGTATAGGAAAAGATGATGAAGTAATAATGCCTGCATTTACAATCATTTCTTGTGCTTCTGCAGTTATAAGAGCCGGAGGAATTCCTGTGCTTATAGATTCCGAATCTGATACATGGAATATGAATGTGGATCAGATCGAAGCGAAAATAACTTCAAGAACAAAAGCCATTATGGCAGTTCATATTTATGGACTTCCAGTTGATATGGATCCTCTCGAAAAGCTGGCATTAAAACATAATCTGAAGATCATAGAAGATGCAGCAGAATTAATTGGTCAGACATATAAAGGCAAACAATGCGGGAGTTTTGGTGATGTAAGTACATTCAGTTTTTATCCGAATAAACATATTACAACAGGTGAAGGCGGAATGATCTTAACTGATGATGAAGAAACAGCAGAGAAGTGCAGGTCACTTAGAAATTTATGCTTTCAGCCCGGGAAGAGATTTGTGCATGACGAACTCGGATTTAATTTCAGGATGACCAATCTTCAGGCTGCACTTGGACTGGCTCAGTTTGAAAGACTTGATGAATTCATTGAAAAGAAAAGACATACAGGCAAAATGTATAACGAAGGCTTAAATGATCTTAAGAATATCAGACTTCCTATGGAAAAGACAGAATATTCGGATAACATATACTGGGTTTACGGGATAGTAATAAAACGGGATGCAGGAATAAATGCAGAGGAAGCAATGAAAAAATTAGCAGATCAAAAAATCGGAACCAGACCATTTTTCTATCCTATGAATCTTCAGCCGGTATTTAAGAAAATGAATTTGTTTGTAAATGAAAAATATCCTGTTGCTGAAGAATTATCCGAAATGGGATTTTACATTCCGAGTGGTCTTGCAATTACAGAGGATCAGATAAACAGAACCATAGAATGCATCAGAGAAATTTTTTAAAATAATAAATCATAGAATTTTAAATGAACATAGGAATAATTGGTTTCGGATACTGGGGTACAAATCTGGTAAGAAATTTCGCTGCGCTAAAGGAAGTAAATGTAAAATATGTTGCTGATATCAGAAAGGAAAGGGAAGCCGGTTTAAAAAAACTCTGTCCCACAGCTCAATTTGTTACCTCGCCCGATATTATTTTAAATGATAATGAAATTGATGCAGTAGTAATAGCTACTCCGGTTCATACTCATTACAATTTTGCTTTAAAAGCACTGAATAATGATAAACATGTATTGCTTGAGAAACCGATGGTTTCCGGGACAGTAGAAGCAATAACGCTTATTGAATTGGCTGAAAAGAAGAACAAAGTTCTGATGGTTGATCATACATTCTTATACACAGGCTCGGTTCAGAAAATGAAATCCCTTATAACAAAAGGAGAGATTGGAAACATAAAATATTTTGATTCGACAAGGATAAATCTGGGATTATTTCAACCCGATGTAAATGTACTGTGGGATCTTGCGCCTCATGACATTTCGATATTGAATTATCTTATAAAGGAAAAGCCATTCAGTCTGAACGCGAATGGTGTTTCACATACTAACAACGGGATAGAGAATATTGCATATATAATAGTAAATTACAGCTCCGGATTGATTGCGCATTTCAGCTGCTCATGGAGCTCGCCTGTAAAGATACGAATGATGCTGATAGGCGGCGATAAAAAGATGATCGTTTTTAATGATATAGAACCGACCGAGAAAATAAAAGTTTATGATACCGGTTATGAACACAAGACAGATGAGGATAAAAAGAACATTCTTGTTGATTACCGGACAGGTGATATTTTTACACCTAAACTTGATCAGAAAGAAGCTCTTTCTCTAATGGCAGCGGATTTTATATCTTCAATAATGAATAACACAAAACCTGTTTCGGATTTTATTTCAGGTCTGGAAGTTATAAAAATTCTTGAAGCTTCACAGGAGTCAATAAAGAATAAGGGTAAAGAAGTATTGATTAAATAGGAAAGCCGGTTAATTGCAAAAGGCAGAAATAAAAATTTACTTTTAAATAACATTGAAATATATATTCATAGGCGGAGGACGCGGAGGATTTGAACTCATAAGTTCAGCGATCTCTAAAAATATTTTCCCTGCATATTCTGTAATTTGCAAAGAAGATGATCACGAGAATATTAAATATTCAGATAAGATAGTAAATCTTTTTAAACAAAACGGAATAGGATATACGGTTAAAAAGAAATTATCAGAAACAGATCACGCTATCATCAGAAAGATCAGACCTGATATAATATTTGTATATGGCTGGAGAACGATGATTGAAACCGAACTAAATTCATATTGTAGATACGGAATAATTGCTGCGCATTATTCACTTTTGCCAAAATACAGAGGTTTTGCTCCGATGCAATGGGCTATAATAAACGGGGACAGGAATATCGGAGTGACTTTTTTCAGGATTGAAAAGGGGGGAGTAGATTCAGGCAGCATCCTTATTCAGAAAAAATTAAAGCTCAAAAAAAATGAGTATGCTAATGAAGTTGAAAATAAACTAATATATGTAACGGTTAAAACATTTCTTGATCTGATCAGAAAGAAATCTTTGAAACAGAATTCATTTATCAGCCAGGATGAAAGTAAAGCAACATACACATGCAAAAGAACACCTGAAGACGGAAAGATAAACTGGAATTCGGATTCGGAAAAAATATATAATCTGATCAGAGCACTTGCTTATCCTTTTACCGGAGCATTCTGTGTCCATAAAGGTGAGAAGTATGTAATAAGAAAAGCCGAATCAGGTAAAATGAATAAAAAGTCTTTTACAGGAAGAATAGCAGGAAGAGTCATTGATATTGACGAAAAAGGTATAGAGGTTTTATGCGGTTCGGGTACAATAAGATTAACCGAATGGCAAAACTCCGGAACAGGAAATATAGAAATTCCATCTGTAAGTGTCAGATCTTATTCGGATACGCTTTTATAAAACAAGTAAATAAAAATTTCTGATATTAGCTGAAAAATGTTGAAGGTATATTTTAAAAAACAATTATTTAAAAAATGATACCAATTGCAAAGCCATATCTTACAACTGATGAAGCTCAGAGCGCATATGATACAATACTCACCGGCTGGGTTACTCAGGGTCCGAGAGTAGAAGAATTTGAAAAAAGGTTTTGCGAATATACCGGCGCAAAGTATGCAGCAGCAGTTTCCAACTGCACAACTGCTTTGCATCTTGCAATGATAGTTTCGGGAATAGGAGAAGGTGATGAGGTGATAACACCATCCATGAGTTATGTTGCATCGGCAAATTGCATAAGATATGCAGGAGCAACACCTGTATTCGGTGAGGTCGACAGGGATACTTATAATCTGAATGCTGATCATGCAGAAAGTCTGATCACGGATAAAACCAAAGCAATAATTCTTGTTCATCAGCTTGGAATGCCGGCTGACATAGATGCATTCAGGAAATTATCAGATAAATATAATATAAAAATTATAGAAGATGCTGCATGTGCAATTGGTTCTTCTTATAAAGGTAAAAAAATAGGTTCTCATTCCGGTATAGTTTGTTTTTCATTTCATCCCAGAAAAGTAATTACAACAGGCGAAGGAGGAATGATTGCGACTGATGATGAGAGTATTTATAATAAAGTGAAATTACTACGGCAGCATGGAATGTCGGTGAATGACAGAACAAGACACGAATCAGGAAAATTAATTTTTGAAGATCATATTGTTCTCGGATACAATTACAGGATGACAGACATACAGGCTTCCATAGGTCTGAGACAACTGGAAAAACTTGACCATATAATTGAAGAAAGAAGAAAGATAGCTTTGAAATATATCGAAGAGCTCAGTAGTATTGAATGTCTGGTGTTACCTATTGAAAAAGAAGGATATTTCTCAAACTATCAGTCATTTTCCATTTATCTGAAAGATAGCGCACCGCTGAGCAGAAATGAACTGATGCAAAAACTTCTTGATGCTGGTATCTCATCGCGAAGGGGAGTACTAACTGCTCACAGAGAAACTTCTTATAGAGATGAATATAAAAATTTAAGACTGCCTGTATCAGAAGATGCATGTGACAGGAGTTTTATGATTCCTTTATATGTGCCTATGGATTCAAAAGATATTGACCATATTATATTAACCTTAAAACATATTCTTAAATAGTGGGGCTGAGTATAAATTTAAGTGAGTTAAAAAAATCATTAAAGAAAAGTAAATATATAGATCTGGTAAATCCGCGTTTGGATTATCCGAAATCAAAGTTTTTAATTTACACCAGGGGAAGAACAGGCAGTACTGTACTTACAGATCTTTTAAACTGTCATCCGGATGTGTTCTGCGATGTTGAAATTTTTAATTTTCTTTACAGCGGATCCAAAATAAAATTTCCCGAAATGTATATAAAGAGCTGCAGTAAAAGAGCAGCAAAACACGGGAAATCAGTCTATGGCTTTAAAGTAAAGATTGCTCAGTTAAGATATGAGCATGAATATGACAATTATGAGGAAATACTGAGGAAATTATTCAATGATGGATACAAATTTATTTATTTAAAGCGGGACAATTATTTCAGACACAAGCTTTCAAATATTATTTCAGCTCAGACAAGAATTTTTCATCTCAAAAATGGTGATGAAAACTCTCCTGTGAAAGTGAAAGTGGATTGTGATCAGCTGATGGAGGGAATTCAATACTCGGAAGTTGTCAATAAAACAGAATCGGAAAATTTAAAGGATATAGATCATATTACAATTACATATGAAGATGACCTGATAGAAAATTCAAAGCATCAGGAAACAGCAGATAAAATTTTCGGATATCTCGGATTAGAACCTGTAAAAGTGAGGACAGATCTTAAGAGGATCGTACCGGAAGATCTGGAAAAAATAATTTCAAATTATAATGAAGTGTATGATTATTTCAAAGACACAGAATACATTAAATTTTTGAAATGATATGAGCAGAGTATTTGATGCTTATGCAAAATATTATGATCTTCTTTATAAGAGTAAAAATTATAAGAAGGAGACTGATTACATTTTAAAGTTCATCAGAAAATACAAACCTGATGCGAAGTCTATTCTTGATCTGGGTTGCGGTACCGGAAGACATGACCTGTTATTTTCACGCAAAGGATTTAATACTACCGGTGTTGAAATCTCCGAAAAAATGTATACAGCTGCCAAAGAAATGCTGAATGAAAATAAAAATGAAAAAATATCCCTAAAATTTTATAAAGGTGACATCAGAAAAATTAAGTTGCTGTCTAAATATGATGTGATTACCTCTTTGTTTCATGTGATAAATTATCAGACATCTAATGAAGATCTGGATTCAGTATTTAAAACGGTAAAAAGTCATTTAAAAAAAGATGGACTTTTTATTTTTGATTTCTGGTATGGACCGGCAGTTTTAAGTGACAGACCCGAGAAGAGAACTAAGATAATGAAAAACGATGACATTGAAATCAAAAGGCATACTGTTCCTGAAATGAAGGTCAATGATAATCTTGCTGTAATAAATTTTAAAGTAGAGGTCAAGGATCTGAAAACCCATAGGATAAAAAAGTTTAATGAAACACATAACATGAGGTATTTATTTCTGCCCGAGATAGATAGCATCAGCGAAAAGTTTGCTCTGGAGAACATATATACTAAAGAATGGTTAACTGGGAAAAATTTATCAGATAAAACATGGTATGGATTTACTGTTTTAAAGAATAAGAATTAGTGTTTAAAAGACAGATAATTTTTTGAAGGCGATTGCAATAATAACCCCTAATACTGATACATTCAGTAATCCGACTTTATTAATAATGATAAGAAAACTGATCGCTCAGAATTATAAAATTATATTTTTCGGACATCAGCAGATATTCATTCCTTCTGAAATCAGAGAGAAAATTGAGTTGCATTCTTTACCTTTTAATTTTATTTCATTTTTCGGCAGACCGGATCCTTCAAGGAGAATATTTGATATTCTTAAACTGGTAAAACAGTATCTTGAACTTTACAGGATATTAAGAATAAATAATGATGTAAAAGCTTTAATATGTGTTGATCCGATGGGTATCGTATTCGGTGGGAGGATAAAAAAGATCATAAACATGAAATTGATCTATGCATCCTTTGAAATATTTTTTGAAGATGAGATCAAAGATCCGGATAAAAAGCAGATAAAGAAACTGGAGAAAGAGTATTCAAAAAAATCTGAATTTATTGTAATACAGGATATTGAGAGAGAGAAATTATTAAAGTCAGCAAATGATCTTGGCAGCGGAATAAAGTTTTTACACATTCCTGTTTCACCTGAGAAAATTCCGGAACCGTATGGTAATACCGATATGAAAAAAGAGTTAAACATTCCTGAAAATAAAACGATCATAGTATATTCAGGCTCACTTCAAAACTGGAGCGGAATAAAAAAAATCCTTGCACTCTTTCCCTGTAAATGGGATAATGATCATTGGCTTCTGATACATACTCACAATGATCTTCCCGAAGGAAATGAAACCAAGGACATGATCAGAAAACTGATCAGTGATAAACAGAATATATCTTTTCATAATAAGCCTTTTACGGATTTTTCAGAATATTCAGAATTTTTATCAGGATGTGATATCGGGCTTGCAGTTTATTTCCCGAATTATGAGGATTCATTTTCCGGAAAGAACGTAGAGGAGATCGGGTTATCTTCGGGTAAATTTTCAACATACATAATGCTTGGTAAACCAACTATCACGACTTCAAATAAAATTTACAATTCTCTTAATGAAAAATATAATTTTGGTTATATTATAGATTCTGCAGATGAAATTAAAGAAGGGATTTATAATATAATTTCAGGATATGAATCTAAAGTCTCTGGTTGCAATAATTTATATAATGAAGTTCTGGATCCGGAAGTGAGTATTCATAATTTTATGTCTGAACTAAGTAGTTACTATCGATAGAATTCTTTATGGAAAATGAATTGATAATAAATAAAGTATCATCAAAATATCCGGAGCCGCCTGAAGGTAAAAAAGGCTGGCCCTGGGAATCGGAGAGATCAGAGTCTGATTATGAAAGTTTAAAGAGCTTTCCAAAAATTTCCATAATAACTCCAAGTTATAATCAGGGACAATATCTTGAAGAGACCATAAGATCGGTTCTGTTACAGAATTATCCGAATCTGGAATATATTATTATTGACGGAGGCAGTACTGATAATTCAGTTGAGATAATAAAAAAATATGAAAAGTGGATTAAGTACTGGGTAAGTGAAAAGGATAAAGGTCAATCAGACGCAATAAACAAGGGATTGAAAGAATGCTCGGGAGAAATTTTTAACTGGATAAACAGTGATGATTATTATGACAGGGATTGTTTTAAAAGACTTGTAGAAAATTTTGATCCTTCAGTTACGGACATAATAGCAGGTGATTACAGATTTTTTTATGAAGGAGAAGACAGATATAAGACTGTAAAATTAAAGTTAAGAGATACCATTGCAGAATCGATTGCACTGGTTCATGTTCATCAGCCTTCAACTTTTATAAAACTGGATCTCATAAAAGAACTTGGCGGTCTGAATACTAAACTGCATTTTATAATGGATCAGGAGATGTGGATAAAATATCTCTTTAAATATGGTCAGAATAGGATCAGGATCCTGAATGAAGAGCTTGCTTATTTCCGGTTTCATTTAGGTTCAAAGACATCCAATAACGATTTTCTTGATGAGCATATAAATATTTATTATTCCATAGCATTAAAGAACGGAATGACCGGACACGCTGAAGCATTGAAAAAAATTTACGGATTTAAAGTTGAAGAAAATTATGATCTTGATTTTAATTTTGATCAAAAAGATGAATATCCGGAGCTTGCGGCAAAAGTAATTAACAGTCTGATTTTTGCTGAAGCAAGAAAGGCTTATACAGCGGGCGACAGGGAAATGCTTAAATTATGTTTATCAACCGTAGAAAGCAAATATCTGAACAGGAGTCAGAGAAAAATAAACAATAAATTAAAGATTAAAGCATTGCTTTTAAGACTTAATCTGGACAAAGTCATAAAGATAATAAACAAAACAAATAGTATGCTAAAAAAATAAGGTAAGCATTTTTAAAAAATTAGAATTATTTTTAGCAAACTGTTTTTTACATAAATTTAAATCAACTATTGAAGAAGATTTCTTTTATTTCGACCAATAAATCAGCCTGGGGAGGAAGTGAATATTTATGGTATTATGCGGCTTTAAGGTTAGCTAAAGACGGGTATAATGTAAATGTAAGTATTCCAAGATGGAGGCATATTCCCGTTGAAATATTAAATCTGGAGTCAAAAAACATTAAGGTCAGATATAATACTGACAATTCCAATATTAAAAAAATTATCAACAGAATTCTGCCCGCTACGCATCAGCTGAGCTATGCGGTTGACGGATATAAGTTTTTAAAACATGAAAAACCTGATCTTACGATAATAAACCAGGGAGGAAATACAGGAGGTCTTGCTTTAATGGAATTCTGTGTAAAGAATAATTTTAAATTTGTAACAATAGCTCAGGCTGCCAATGAAGCAAGCTGGCCGACAGACAGGATCAGTTACAGATTAAGTGATGTATTTCCTAAAGCACTGAAGAATTATTTTGTAAGTAAGGCAAATTTAAGATTAACGGAAATTCAGATCGGAAGAAAGATCCCTAATGCAGAGGTTATATATAATCCTTTCAATACAGATTTCAGAAATAATATGGAATATCCTGATCCGGGTGAGATCTATTCACTGGCCAATGTTGCAAGGCATGAATATTATGCAAAAGGACAGGATATACTGTTTCAGGTATTAAACGAAAAGAAATGGAGAGAAAGAAATCTTGAAGTGAATTTATACGGTAAAGGCGATCATACGAATTCAATAGTTAAACTGAAAAAATATTTCGGACTGGAGAAAGTAAATGTTTGCGGACATGTTAATGTATCTGAAATTTGGGGGAAAAATCAGGCTCTGATCCTGACTTCCAGATATGAAGGTCTGCCGTTGGCGCTGGTGGAAGCAATGTTATGTTCAAGGCTTGGAATAGTCACTGCCGTAAGCGGTAATCCGGAGATCGTCATTGATAACGTTAACGGATTCCTCGCAAAAGCAGCTGAAGTAAGTCTTGTGGATGAAGCGCTGGAAAGAGCCTGGGCAAGAAGATCTGAATGGAAAGAGATAGGGAAAAAGGCCCGTGAAAATATTGTTAAACTTATTCCGGAAGATCCTGTAGGATATTTCTGTGAAAAAATAAAAGCTTTAAATTAAGCCTGATTATTTTTAAAGATACATTTGATTTATATTTACAAAATATAATTTTAATAACGGATATCCGGTTTCAGAAATTTTTTACAATTCAAATAATATTTTTAGATCAAACAATTACAAAAAATAATATGATTTATTTTTTGTAATACCTGAACCCACCTTCACTGAGATTATTGCATAATAAAACTAATATTTTTAAAGTCTGCATTGTAACGGCAATACTTCCTCCATCATACGGTGGAGCAGAAGTTGCTGCTTTAAAATATGCATTGCGATTAAACAGCCGAAACGATTCTGAAGTCATCATTATCGGCTGGGACAGAAACGGAACTTATAAACAAAGTGATCAGAAATATGATTTTATTTATCCGCTTACATTTTATGAGAATCCTGAAGATGCTAAAGGTTTAATAATTTATTTTCAACAGTCATATCATTTACTGAAATGTTTTTTTGCTCTTATACAACCCATGTACAAGCTGAGAAATAATTACGATTACATACATAATTTCAATTCCGGATTTGCATTTAACAGAGTTTCAATATTCATCGGGAAAATGCTTGGTAAAAAAGTAATTACCGAAACATCACTTATCGGAGATGATGACCCTTTATCTCTTGGAAGATTTCCGCATTGGACAGACTATTTTAAACCTAAACATTTAAGATATAAATTTTACAAGATGGCTGACAGGTTTGTGAGTAAGTCTAAAGTCATAACTGAAATATATGAAAGATCAGAAATTCCCATGAGCAAGGTCAGTGAGATCCCGTATTCCGTAGATATAAACAAATTCAATCCGACTGAAATTGAGGAAAAAAGAAATTTAAGAAGGAAATTGAAATTATGGGAGGAAGGCAGGATCATATTATTTGTAGGCGGGATAAATGAAAGAAAGGGAGTGCATTTACTTGTAGATGCATTTATTGAAATTGAAAGATCGTTCCCGGATCTGAGATTGCTGATAGTAGGACCAACTTATAAATATGATCAAAAATATATTGAAGATCTGAAAGAAAAGGTTCTCAATGATAACCTGAAAGACAGAGTGATCTTTACTGAAAAAAGTATAAACAATGTAGATGAATATATGAAGAGTTCGGATATCTTTGTATTGCCTTCAAGGCAGGAAGGATTTCCGATCTCAATAATAGAAGCAATGTCCTGCGGACTGACGGTGATAGGATCTGATATTCCTGAGATTGCAAACGCTCAGATAGAGGACGGAAAGGACGGATTCATTTTCCCATCGGGAAACTCCGAAAAACTTTCTGAACTTTTGAATAAACTTCTGAATAATTCTGATAAAATGAGACAATGCGAAATCAGAGCAAGGGAAAAAGCAGAAAAATACTGGTCTGATGAAGTAGTGGATGAAAAATACAGAGAACTTTATTTATCAATAAACTGAAGACATAAATCTATCAAGCAGATCATAATTGTCTAAAAGGAAAATTAAAATATTATATACGATCCCTAATTTCAATACTGCAGGAAGCGGAAAGGCTTTGCTGAATGTAATATCCAGATTAGACAAGAATAAATATGAACCGAGCATTTGCTGCAGACATGAAAGGGGAGATCTGTTTAATTCTGCAAAAAGTTTGAACATACCCATTTATATATCAGAGTTCTCGGCACCTATGAAGCCAAGGGTAAAAGGATTCGAAAGTGTCTATAAGCTTTCACGATTCTTTAAGAAAATCAATCCTGACATAATTCATTCCTATAATTACTCTGATGATTATTCCGAGGCACTTGCGGCAAAGCTTGCTAGAATAAAATGGATATACACAAAGAAGAATATGAGCTGGGGAAGTAATGCCTGGAAAATAAGATCAAAACTTGCAGATGCAATAATACCACAGAACAATGAAATGATCAAAGTTTTTTTTAATGAAAAAACAAATTATTCACTGATACCGATCGGAATAGATCTGAATGAATTTTCGAAAATGGAAAAAAGTTCAGTCGTATCCGAAAAATATAATCTTAACGGTTCAAGCCCGGTGATTCTGACTATTGCAAATATTATTCCAATTAAAGGGATCGATTATCTGATACAAGGATTTGAACTGATACTTGAAGATTTTGCGTCACCGAAATTACTTATAGTGGGAGAGGATAAGACAGATTATGCAGATAAGCTTAAGAATAATGTTAAGGAACGCAACCTTGAAGAGAAAGTAATTTTTACCGGAAAGCAAAGTGATATAAAATCTTTTTTCAGTGTTGCGGATATTTTTATGCTTCCCTCAATGAAAACAGGAGAAGGTGGTCCGATTTCAGTTCTTGAAGCAATGGCTAGCGGAATAATAAGCTATGGCAGTGATGTACCGGGGATAAGAGATCAGTTCAAAAATCTGCAGGATCAGTTATTCGAATCAGAAAATCCGGGTTCCATTGCCAATAAAATACTGCATTGGTCAAATCTGAGCGCAGAAGAAATAAAAGAGAGAATCCGAATTCAAAAAGAATTTATTGAAAAATATTATTCGATTGAAAATGAAATTTCAAATTTAGATCTACTGTATCAGAAAATATATGATGAAAAATAATAAAGGGAATAGTTGAGAAATCCTTTAAATTTCAAAAAACATCTGCCACATTTTCTGAGAAATAAACAGAAAAAGAAATTTATAATAATCGAAAGTGATGACTGGGGACTTGAAAGAGCTTTAACGGAAGATTCTATAGAATGGATGAAAAAGAAATACACACCGGAGAAATTAAGCAGATGGAGTTATGATTCGTTAGAGACTGAGGATGATCTGAATGAACTGTTTGAAGTAATAAGCAGATTTAAGAATAAATTTGAGAGTCCGCCTGTTATAACAGCAAATTTCATAACACACAATGTTGATTATTCAAATAAGGATTCATTAAAATTCAGATCACTTTCGGAAGGATTCAATGATCATGATAATAAAATAAAGGAAAAATATACAGAAGGTATTAAAAACGGATATATATTTCCTCAATTACACGGATATAGTCATTATAACATCAGTGAATCCGAAAAATATTTTGATACTCCCGAAGGAAAGGAATCTTTCGAAAATAAATTTTTTTATGCAAAAACCACAACAAAAGGTAATCTGCAATTTCTTCATGGAGAATTCAGTAATGTCAATTCTGCAAAAGATTTTTTAAAGATTGCAACAGAAGAGTTTAAAAAATATTTTGGATTTTATTCTGCTACACTGATACCTCCTACTTTTATTTTTGACAGGGATTATATTGAAGAAGTTAAAAAAAATAAAATAGAAATGATCCAGTCTTCAAACAGGCTTTTAACAACTGACGGTAAGAGATACAAATTTCCATATCTTCAAAACAGAAAGGGTTTGTTCTGGTCAGTAAGAAATGCAAGACTTGATCCTCATGGTTCTTATAATTTTGATCATGAGCAGTGCATTTACTCAATCGGAAAAGCTTTCAAGTACAATCTGCCGGCTGTTATTGATTTTCACAGAGTTAACTTTGCAGGCAGGTATGATAAGGAATACAGAACAAACACTTTAAAAGAACTTTCATTACTTATGGAAAAAATCCATAAGAACTGGCCTGAATCAGAATTTATACATTCACAAAAATTAAATGAAATATTATGGCAACAAAAAACCAAATAAATTTTCTTGAATTGAACAAGGATCTTATTAAAGAGCCTGTGCTCATAGTAGGTTCCAAATTGTACGATTTCGATAAAGAGGATATAAGAAGTTTTCTTAATAAATCCGGATTATCTGATATTACAGGAATAGATCTTTTTGAAGGAGAAGGAGTTGATCACAGAGTGGATATAATTGATACTGATTCAGAATTTATTAAAGGTCATAAAGAATACTTTTCCACCATTATATGCATGGAAATATTAACAAATGTTAAGAATCCATTTGTAGCAGCAGAAAATATTACCGGTATGCTGAAAAAAGGAGGCAGCGCTGTTTTCTCAGAATGTTTTGTAAGAAAAATTTCAAAGATGCCCGTTGATCTATGGAGATTTACATATGACGGAACAAAGCAGTTGTTTTCAAAACTTGAGTTTATAGATTCAAGAGCTAAAATTTCATTTACCAGGGATAAAGATGTGAACTTGTCAGAACTGGTAAATCCTTTTCCGCAACTTCTTCATGAAAGACATAAAGATGAATCCTTTTTAGGATATCAGTTGAGAAGAATTCACAGAAAATTTTTTGGAAAGGGTATCTTTCAATTATCAAGACTGATGCCGGAGACAACTATATATTCAATTGCAAAAAAATAAAATGCCTGAAGTTTCAATAATAACTCCATTGTATAACGGTTCGAAAACACTTCACGAAACTTATGAAAGTGTGATCGGGCAGGATCATAATGACTGGGAATGGATATTGTATGAAGACGGAAGTAATGATGATACAAAAGCAATGGCGCAGAAATATTCGAAGGATCATCCGGGGAAAATTTTCTTTTATGAACATGAAGGTAATAAGAATCATGGCACAGCATATACAAGAAACAGGGCAGTAGAAAAATCCAATGGAGAATTCATTGCCTTTATTGATCAGGATGATATATGGTATAAGGACAGACTTACTCATCAGATCGGAATACTGAAAAAACACAAAGATTGCTCGATGATATGGAGCCCTGCTTTGTACTGGTATGAAGACAGAACTTTCGAACAGCCCGTAATGATGAATAATAAAAAGATTATAACCGGAGTTTATAAACCCGGTGAAATGATTGAGATGTTTCTGAATGATCTCAGAAGCACACCACTTCCCAGCGCAACTATAATCAGAAGAAGTATTTTTGATAAAGTAAACGGCTTTGAGGAATCCGTCAAAGGCTCTGAAGATGTAGTCCTCTGGATCAAGACCGGAGATAAGTTTGACATATATTTTGATGACAAGATAATCGTAAAATACAGGAAGCATTTTGATTCTACATTAAGAAGGGAACACAGAAGCGGAAAGATGAATGAGTGGAATCTGGTTTTTTATAAATGGGTTATTGATTTTATAAAAGGAAGTTCATACAATAAGAATATAGTTAAAGATTATGAGTTTACTTATTATACCTGTCTGAAAAAAATTGCGGGCAGAGAAGGATATGCAGGAAGCCGCAGAATTCTTAAAAATGAACTGGATAAATTTCCTGAGTTAAAACAAAAATACAGCAAAGATTATTTACTCGATCTTATATTGCCGTTTAACATAGCTTCAAAACTATCCGCAAAAATCCGGTTTGTCTGGTTTAAAGATTCAGTTGAATAATATTAAAACATCAATAATTCCGCAGACACAAAGATTTGCTTTAAATGGCAATAGTCAGGATATTGACCATAAAGCAATCTGCATTTTTGCAGCAACCGGTTTTTTTCTGGGAGAAGATACTTACTTTACAAATAAGATAGCTCTTCAGCCGGCTACTGATTACATAGTTGATGAAAATGGTTACGTCGCCGGATCAGAACAATACTGGAAATGGAATTATGATCCGTCGGAAACTTCTTTTAAACAGGTAACTGAGGAATTTGCGGAACTTTTTGAAAAGGTCTGTAAAGAAAAACTTTCTGATAAAGATGTAATTCTTCCTTTATCAGGCGGACTTGACAGCAGGACGCAGTCGGTCGCTTTACCGGATAATTTCAGAGTAAAAAGTTATTCATATAAATTTCAGAATAGTTTTGATGAAACCAAATATGGCAGGGAGATCTCAAAGGTAAGGTCCTACCCTTACTCTGAATTCATAATACCGGAAGGATACTTATGGAAATGCATAGATAAGCTGTCCGGAATAAATAAATGCTATGCTGATTTTACAAGTCCAAGACAAATGGCAGTTATAGATGAAGTATCAGACCTCGGGGATGTTTTTTTTTTAGGACACTGGGGGGATGTGCTGTTTGATGATATGGGAGTTGAGGATATTCTTGAAAAGGATGAGATAGTTAAAATTGTTATAAAGAAGATCATTAAGAAAAGCGGATTTGAGCTTGCAGATTCCATGTGGGAATGCTGGGGACTCGGAGGAAAATTTAAAGATCATCTCGAAGAAAGAATCTCTGCTCTACTCGATGGAATAAAAATAGAAAATGCAAATTCAAAGATCAGAGCGTTTAAATCGATGTACTGGGCACCAAGATGGACTAGCGCTAACATTGATATATTCAGCAGCTACAAACCTGTTGTATTACCTTATTATGATGATGAGATCTGTAAATTTGTCTGCAGAGTACCCGAAAAATATCTTTCGGGAAGGCAGATTCAAATAAATTACATTAAACTGAAAAATCCTGAAATAGCAAAGATAGCATGGCAGGATTATGCACCAATGAATCTTTATAATTACAGGAAGTTTGATTCGAAAATGAGATTACCCTTCCGTGCTGTCAATAAAGGAAAAAGATTGCTGAAGGAAAAATTATTAAAAAATAAACTGATACAAAGGAACTGGGAGATACAGTTTTTGGGTGAAGAAAATTCCAAGCATCTTAAAAAGCATTTATTCCAAAACAAAAAATTCAGCGAATTTTTATCTACTGATCTGGTAGAAAGTTTTTATGATAAATTTTTAAATGAAGATGTTAAGTATTCCCATTCCGTAAATATGCTTCTTGTGCTTTCCATGTTCTGTAAAAATGATCAGTTCAAAAATCAGCCTTTATGAAAGTAGCTGTCTATTCGGGAAATATACCTTCAACTACTTTTATAGAAAATCTCATCAAAGGTCTTGAGAATAACGGAATTGATATACTTTTATTCGGGAAATCAAAAGGTAATGTAAATTATGGTAAGAATGTAAAAGTATATGCGACTCCGGTAAGTCAGCTTCCTTTGGTTTTATTTATCATAAGAAATTCTTTAATTCTGCTGATGAAGGATGCAGGAAAATTTTTTAAAGCATATATGTCAGTCAGGAAAAAGAATAAAAGTACGGGAGCATTTGTAAAAAATCTCGGAATGATATTACCGATATTGATTCACAAACATGATATATTTCATATACAATGGGCAAAGACGGTTTCACAGAATCCCGAGTTGTTTGAATTATTGGACAGTAAAATAATTTTAAGTCTGAGGGGAGCACATATAAATTATTCACCGCTTACGGATAAAAAACTTTCGGATGCTTACAGAAAATATTTTCCGGAAATAGATGGATATCATGCTGTATCTGAAGCTATTAAAAAGGAAACTGTAAAGTATGGAGCGAGCGAAGATAAAATAAAGGTAATATATTCAAGCGTCAATAAAGATCTTCTTAAGCTGAACAGCGAAAAAGATCCCCGGGTAAAAACTTTTGAGATCATTTCTATTGGCAGATTTCACTGGAAAAAAGGATATCATTATGCGCTTGATACAATGAAAATACTTAAGGATAAGAAAGTTGATTTCAGATATACAATAATAGCTCAGGGGAAAGTTCCTGAAGAGATCCTGTTTCTGATAAATGAATATGATCTTCATGACGAAGTGAACATAATTCCGGGTATGAAGTTTGATGATCTGATAAAAAGATTGATAAGATCTGATATGCTGATATTGCCAAGTGTGGAAGAAGGTATTGCAAATGTTGTACTGGAATCAATGGCTGCCGGAGTTCCGGTTGTAACGACAGATTGCGGCGGAATGAATGAAGCAGTTGAAGATAAAGTAAACGGATATATAGTAAGAATAAGAGAGCCGGAATTAATGGCTGACAAAATTCTGGATTATATCAGCAGGGATGATGAGTCCGGATATAAAATAGTAAAAAATGCCAAAGCTACAATAGAGAATAAATTTTCTCCGGAAAGGCAGATAAAAGAATTTGCGGATTTGTATAATACAATCCTGAGCAAATAAGAAGATGAAGATTGGTCTTGTCTTACCGGAAGCTCCGCAGTATTCTGAAACTTTTTTCAAATATAAGATAAGGAATCTCATTGAAGCAGGTTTTGAAGTAACGGTCTTCAGTAATAAACCCGGAGATAATAGTGATGAAATTAAATGTAAAATAAAAAATGCTTATCCTGTTTATGAAGAAAGTAAATTCAAACAGCTATTCTTTGTTCCGGTAATTTTGTTCAGGACCTTTTTATTAAATTATAAAAAATCTAAAATACTATACGAGCTTGAAAGGTCAGATGGCAATTCATTTTCTGAATCAATGAAATCTGTTTATATTAATTCACATATTCTGTCAGAGAAAATTGACCGGCTGCATTTTGGATTTATGACAATGACTTTAAAAAGGGAAAATGTTGCCAAAGCAATTGATGCTGAAATGAGTGTGAGTTTCAGAGGATATGACATTAATGTATATCCTTTAAAAAATCCCGGATGTTATGACAAAGCCTGGAAAAAAATTGATAAAGTTCATACTATTTCAGACTATCTTCGGGATAAAGCAGTAAAGTCAGGTCTGCCGGAAAATGTACCATTTGAAAAAATCACACCGGCCATTGATTTAAGACAGTTCAGTCTGAAAAGTGAACCGGGTAAGATCAACAAAAAGCTAAACCTGCTTACAGTCGGAAGACTCAACTGGATAAAGGATTATGAAACAGCGATCTCTGTAGTTGGAAAATTGAAAAACAAAGGAATAGAAGTGACTTATAATATTGCCGGTTCAGGTTCTGAGCTTGAGCGACTGACATTTTGCGCCTATCAGCTTGGTTTGGAAAAAGATGTCATCTTTCACGGAAAGAAAAGTCACAGTGAGATTAATGTAATGATGGAAAATGCTGATATTTATCTGCAGACCAGTATGCAGGAAGGTTTTTGCGGATCTGTGCTTGAGGCTCAGGCAAAAGGTCTTCTCTGTGTGGTAAGTGATGCAGACGGATTAAAGGAAAATGTGATCGATGAGAAAACCGGATGGATATCGGAAAGACGAAACCCTTCAGCATTTGCGGATAAAATAGAAATGATCATAAATATGCCGGAAGAAAAAAGAAAAGAGATAGCTTTGAATGCAAGAAAAAGAATTGAAGCTGATTTTAATCTGGAAGATCAGAGAGACAGATTCATAAAATTTTTTAAATCCTGAAAATGAATAATACTGAAAGACCGGTTTCAATATCAATTGTAAGTCCGGTTTATAAGTCTGAAAAGATAGTTGATGAACTGGTAAAAAGATTATCAGATGAATTAACTAAGATCACTGATAATTTTGAGATTGTACTGCCGGAAGACGGCAGCGGTGACGGTACCTGGGAGCAGGTCGAGAAAAACTGTAAGCAGTTTGATTTTGTAAAAGGCGTAAAGCTCAGCAGAAATTTCGGACAGCATTATGCAATAACAGCCGGACTGAGTCAGGCATCAGGTGAAATCATAGTTATTATGGACTGTGATCTTCAGGATGATCCTGCACATATTAAGAAACTCTTTGATGAATTCAATAAAGGATATGATGTCGTTTTTACAAAACGTATAGGAAGGAAACATTCTTTCTTTAAAAAAATAACAGCAAAGATCTATAATACATTATTCAGTCTGTTTTCAAATAAGGATTATGACCTTGATGTCGGATCGATGACAATGATCAGCAGAAGAGTAAAAGATGAATTCCTTAAATTAAAGGATCAGGACAGATTGTATATACAGTTATTGAAATGGGTGGGATTCAGTTCTACATATGTGCCGGTAGAACACAGAGAAAGATATGAAGGAAATTCGACATACTCGATATCCAAGTTATTTCTAACTGCATTACAGGGATGGACATCATATTCGGATAAGCTCCTAAGACTCTCGATATATACCGGTCTTATAATTTCCATACTTTCATTTTTAGCTTCACTGTTTATAGCGGTAAGTTATTTTCTATTGCAATATCAGCCGGGCTGGCCAAGCATAATTGTAGCTATCCTCTTTTCAACGGGACTTATACTCATGAGCATAGGAATTGCAGGGATCTATATAGGAAAAATATTTGAGCAGACCAAAGACAGACCTCTTTATATTATTGAGAAAAAAATTAATCTGTAAACACATTTGAAAAAAATTATTATTACACAATCCAACTATATTCCGTGGAAGGGATATTTTGATTCAATAAACATGGCGGATGAATTCGTTCTGTATGATGACATGCAGTATACGCGAAGGGACTGGCGTAACAGAAATCAGATCAAGACAAAAGACGGACTTAAATGGCTTAGCATACCTGTAGAAGTAAAAGGAAAATATTTTCAGAAAATAAATGAAACAAAGGTAAGCGAACCGGACTGGGGAGAGAAGCACTGGAATACTATTCTTCATAATTATTCCAAAGCAAAATATTTTAATGAATACAGGAAAATATTCGAAGAGTTGTATCTCAATTCAAAAGAAGAATTTCTGAGTAAAATAAATTACAATTTTATAAAAGCAATCTGTGATATTCTTGATATCAGGACAGAGATGAAATGGTCTTCTGAGTTTAATTTACTTGAAGAGAAGACCGAACGGCTTGTTGACATATGTAAAAAAGAGGGAGCAACGGATTATTATTCCGGTCCTGCTGCTAAAGCATATATGAATGAAGAACTGTTTGAAAAGGAAAATATCAAGGTCCACTATTTTGATTATTCCGGATATCCTGAGTATACTCAGCTTCACGGGGAATTCACTCATGCTGTGAGCATTCTTGATCTTATATTCAATGAAGGTCCTGATTCAAAAAAATTCATGAAATCATTTTAAGAATAATAAAAATTTACATTTAACGATAAACTAAAACTGATAATAATGGATAAGAAAAAATTAATTATTATAGGTAATACTTCAAATGCCAGACTGGCAAAATATTTTTTTGATATTGATTCGGATAAAGAGGTTGTTGCATTCTCAGTTAATGAAAAATACATTTCCGGTAAAACATTTGAAGGACTTCCGGTGGAAGCTTTTGAAGATATAGAAAAAAAATATCCTCCCGGTGATTATGAAGCTTTTGTAGCAGTGGGTTACACAAATATGAATAAGATAAGAGAGAAAATGTATAATGAAAGTAAAGCCAAGGGATATGTGATGGCAAATTATATTAGCTCCAGATGTTCGTACCTTTCCCAGTTCCCGACAGGAGATAATTGTTTTATACTTGAGGATAATACTATCCAGCCTTATGTGAAGATCGGTAATAATGTAGTCCTCTGGAGCGGGAATCATATTGGTCATGATGTTGAAATAGATGATCATAATTTTATAACTTCGCATGCAGTGGTTTCCGGTTTTGTAAAGATCAGAAATAACTGCTTCATCGGAGTCAATGCTACTATACGAGACGGAATCACTATTGCTCCGGAAACACTTATAGCGGCAGGTGCAATTATTATGAAAGACACGGTAGAGAAAGGTGTTTACCTTCCGGCACGTTCAACTCTGTTTGATAAAAAGAGCGATGAGATACAGATCTCCTGACAGGTAAGCAAAATTCAAAATTTTAATTCATGAAATGGAATAAGCTGGGACGTATCTATATCCCTGAAAATGATGATCCTTATTTGCTGACACATTCTTCAAATCCTCTTGCTCTTTTTTTGCAAGATGATGTGTTCAGGATTTTTTACAATGGCAGAAATGCTGATAACAGATCTTCAGTATCTTATGCGGACATAGATATTTTAAAAAAGGAAATTGTATATGACCATAAGAAACCTGTTTTCAAATATGGGGATGATGATACATTTTATTCTCATGGAGTGAGTATCGGCGGATCATATAAGGCTGAAGAAAATGAATACATTCTGTTCATGGGATGGCAATGTCCCGAAGGACAGCACTGGAGAGGAGATATTGGAAGATTATTATTGAAAAACAAAATTTCCGAATTAGCTCTTGATCCTTCAATACCTTTTATAACAACAGATGAAGAAGATCCTGTAAGTCTGTCATACCCTTATGTAATATTTGAAAATGGGATTTACAAAATGTGGTATGGAACAACTATTGACTGGAGTTCTGAAAATGGTGAAATGATCCATGTGATCAAATATGCTGAGTCAAAAGACGGCGTTAACTGGAACAAGAAAGGATTGGCAATTCCTTATGAGATCGGAAAGGCACAGGCATTTTCCAGACCGGCTTTATTGGTCAAAGACGGAGCTTATCATATGTGGTATTCATACAGAAGCGGAGACGGTTCGAAGTATAAAATAGGTTACTCCGTAAGCAACGATGGCATCAAATGGGAGCCGGATAATTTAAACTCAGGTATTAATGCTTCAGAAGAAGGATGGGATTCGGAGATGGTGTGTTACCCATTTGTTTTTACACATAAAGAAAATATTTATATGCTTTATAACGGAAACAGTCATGGTAAATCCGGATTTGGACTGGCAATACTTGAAGATTAAAATCTATCGATAAATTATTTTTTAAAAAATTGGAAAAACGTAAAATAGGATTTAATAAGCCTTATCTGACAGGTAAAGAAACGGACTATATTCTTGAATCTGTACAGACACGAAAAATTTCAGGTGACGGTATTTTTACAAAGAAGTGTCATGGTTTTTTTGAAGAGCGTTACGGATTTGAAAAAGTGCTACTTACAACTTCCTGTACGGATGCTCTTGAAATGGCTGCAATACTGCTTGAAATAAAACCCGGAGATGAAGTAATAGCGCCTGCTTATACATTTGTTTCATCAGTAAATGCATTTGTACTTAGAGGAGCTAAGATAGTATTCTGTGACAGTGAAGAGGGTACACCTAATATTGATGTTGATAAAATAGAAGATCTGATCACTGATAAGACGAGGGCTATTGTAGTAGTGCATTATGCCGGTATAGCTGTCAATATGGATCCTCTAATGGAAATCGCAAACAGGAAAAATATTTTTGTAGTAGAGGATGCAGCACAGTCAGTTGATTCATATTACAAAGGCAGACCTTTGGGTTCGATCGGACATCTTGCGGCTTTTTCATTTCATGAAACCAAAAATGTAATTTCGGGCGAAGGCGGAATGCTTGTAATTAATGATAAGAAATTTTCAGAAAGAGCGGAAATAATCAGAGAGAAGGGGACAAACAGATCTGCATTCTTCCGCGGTGAAGTGGATAAATACGGATGGGTTGATATCGGATCTTCTTTTCTGCCATCGGATATTATAGCTGCATTTCTGTATGCCCAACTGGAAAATCTTGATGACATTCAGAAGAAGAGAAAACATATATGGGAATATTATTATAAAAATTTATCGGAACTTTCGGAAAAAGGGTATCTGAGATTTCAGGAAATTCCGGATTATGCTACTAATAATGCCCACATGTTTTATATTCTCTGCCGAACTCCCGGGGACAGATCAGGTCTTATTAAATATCTTAAATCAAAAGGCATTGATGCTGTGTTTCATTATCTTTCACTTAATAAAAGCAAGTTCTATAAAGACAAAAACAGTAACAATGATTTGAAATATTCAGATTATTATACTGAACATTTGTTAAGACTTCCTTTTTACTATGAACTTACGGATGAAGATCTGGACTATGTAATAAACAACATTAAAAATTATTATCTCGAAAATGAATAAATTATTAAAACTTTATGACTCAACGGGAAGATGGGGAAATATCATTCTTCTGGCTTTGCTGATAATCACGGGATTGTTCAACCGGTTATTGCTTGCGGTCAAATACAGATTTCCTGATTATATAGTCGAGATACTTTTAATTATAGCTGCTTTCTATATTGTCCGCAGGATCTTTAAAAGAGATGTCTTTGAAATAGGCAAACAGAAGATCTTTAAAACTCTGATGATAGCGGGAATAGTTCTGAGATTATTGTTTGCTGTGCATGACATGATCGACCGTCCGGTACAGGACAGTGATTATGAGAAGCATGAAAAGCTGGGAATGAGAATGGCGACGGAAGGAGAGTTTTATGATTTCTCAGGAATTGAATTAAGGAATTTCAGGCAGCCCGGGCTTCCGGCAGTTTTTGCAGCAGGACTTTTTATATATAACAGCCCTTTGACTTTCTCAATAATAATGATCTTGTTTTCTTTCGGAGTTCTGATAAGCGGTTATTATCTTTTCCGGGATACCGGGAATATAGCGGGATTGATAGCATTTGGATATATAGCCATTTCTCCGAATATGCTGTTTATGGCATCAAACTCAAATACCCAGTTATCATTTTTCTTTTTTATAATATTACTTTTCATAGTATTAAAAAACTATACAGGAAAGTTTTATCAGCTTGTTCTGATCGGAATATTATTAACTGCCGAAATGTATGTAAGATTTAATTTTCTGATGATACTTATACTGGTCCCATTTCTGATAGAGAAGCATAAAGACGAGAATCTTTTTCATGCATTAAAAAAACTTGCAGTAATATATATTAGCTTTTTGATATTTTACTCTCCGTGGATATACAGGAATTACCTGCTATTTGGCGAAGTGAGATTAATGCCGACTACCGGTCTGGGAATGTACAGCAGTAACGTTACGACAGATCCGAAAAGAGTAGGGGATTATAACGGTATACCTGATTCTGTGATTGCCAAATATGATAAACTTCCTGAAATGGAATTTGATAAAGCTTTGCAGAAGGAAACATTTGATTTTATAAAAAGTAATCCGGATGTAATAATAAAAGGAATGCCTTTCAAAATGATAAAGTATTCCGGCAGACAGGACTGGACGATAAGTTATTTCTTTCAGTATACTGATTATCCTCTGGATCCTTATACGGAAGGATTCTTTCAGTCTATAGAAAATTTATTCTTCTGGATAATATTATTTTTCCCGTTTTTATTTTTATACAGAAATAAAAAACTTTCTTCGCTTTCGGTTTATATTTTATGGGCATACCTTATCTATACAATGGCATTGATGCCTATATCTGAGACGAGATCCAGATACAATTTTCCGTATATTCTCTTCCCGGTATTTGCTGTTGCATTGATAGGTAAGAGAGAAGATGAGGATAAAGATGAATATAATCTGATCAAACCAAAATAAAAAATGTCAGCAAAATTACTGATAGTCTGGGATTACGATACTGCATTAGGACAGATCAATTCTACATTCCCTTACAACTTTAAATATGACCCTATCTATCAGGAGATTGAGAATGTTGAAAAAATCTTAATTAAGGCAAAAGAGATAAATATTAAAATGACTTTTGCCTGTGTAGGATTTGCAGCTGAGAAAGGCGTAATGCCATTTAACAATCCGGATCAGATCAGGAAAATTCACAATGAAGGACATGAAATAGCATCACACTCATGGAAACATGAATGGTTTCCATATCTGATGGATAAACAGATTACCAAGTCACTTGAAAGAAGTAAGTATGCACTCGAAGAATGTCTTGGATTAAAAAATTCTGTCACAGGGTTTGTTCCTCCGCACAGCAGACCAATGAGCTGGTACAAAAAGTTTTCAGTAAGTTTTGGAGACAGAGGATTTTATCCGCTCCATAAGGGTTCTGATATGGGATATGTTCTGAAACAGTTGTCTGCTCTTGAATATAAATGGTGCAGGGTTTTAAAAAACTATAAGCCTGTCTGGAAAAAATTTTCAGGAAGCAGCAGTGAGGATATGAATTTTTACAAATGGGAAACACATGACGGGATAATCTGTGTTCCTCAGCATTATACAGGGTTTGATGATTTTGCGCAGAAGTATCTTGAGAAAGCTGTTGAAAAAAATGAGACACTTGTAATTGTAGGACATCCCGCAGCATTGAGCAGGGATAAGTCTGAAAGTGAAATTCATTTTAATAAATTCATGGAAATAGTTAAGGATAAGATTGATAAAGGAATGCTCGAAGTATATACAGTAACTGATTATATTAAAAAATATTTTAAATAAGGAATTACAGAAAATTAATATTGAGATACTTCCATATTCCGACGAGTTTGTGAAAATGCATGAAGAGTTTTCGGTAAAACTCTGGCCAAACAAAAAGAGACGCAGATCGGAGATATACAACAGATGGAAATTCAGAGGTCCGGAAAGAGGGACTGTCAATGGATTGCTTCTGGCAGTTTCGGAAAATACTATTATAGGACAGCTCGGTTTAATACCTGTTACATTAATTTCAAACGGGAAAGATTACGATGCTCAATGGGCATGTGACCTGATTGTTGATCATGATCACAGGAAATCAGGAGTTGGCAATAAACTTTTTAAAGCCGCGATGGACAGGGATATGATCACACTTGGAAACAATCCCAGTCCAAAAGCTGATGTTCTTATGACCAAAGCAGGATTCAAACCATTCAAATGCGGAAGACTCATGGTCTTTCCTATCGATCCGGGAAAACTGGTAAACTGGGCAGTTCCCAAAAAATTCTCTTCCATAAATCCTGTAATTTCAAAGATCATAAAACCATATTTTAAATTAAAGAAGAAGAAATTTGAAAAAGTGAAATCAGATTTTTATATCTGTGAACTGAATGATACAGAACTGCTGATCTCACAAAGACAAAAGAATGACAGAAATCCTCAGATTAAGCATGATAAAGCATTTCTTGAATGGAGGGCTTCAGGATTTTTGAATTATTTCCCAAAACTGAAAACTATTATGTCCCCGAAAGGAAGTTATGTGTTGTACTCACATTTCGGAGTCAACTTTAATCTATATGAATGGCACTGTGCTGACGAATCTGATTTTATGAGTATGTTTTCATATTTGTTCAGAGAATGTGAAAATGACAAGACGGAGATAATTCAGGCAATTGCCAATTCCACTGATGAAATGAAATGGCTTGCCGGTGCGGGGTTCATAAAATCAAGAAATGATGAGAAGGTTATTTATTATACAAAAGATGATCCATTCAAAGATTCAGAAAGGTTTTATTTTACTCTGTATGATACTGATCTGAATCTGTAATTAATATTATTCAATAAGATTTACCAAAATTTTATATTGAAAGTACTTAACAGTTTTACGTTTCTGAAAGACATAAATCCAATATGGTATTATAATCTTTATCCGGAAAATGCGGAGACCTTTTCAACTTATTACTATAATCCAAAGTATGTAAAGATCTCAGAATCAGGTTCAAAGCTTTTTGAAAGAGATGAACGATATTCAAACGAGACTGCTAAACTGCTTGATATAGGTTATCAGTTATGGAATAAAGGGGAGCTTCTATACACTGAAAAAGTAAAGTTTCCTGATCTGATGTTTGAAGATAAACCATCACTGAAAGACAACTACATCTTTGTCAGGAAATATTTTAAATCCCATAGAGTTTATTACTTTTTTCTGAAAAACATATTGCGGTTTTCAAATCCTTTTAAAGAACTGAAGGCATTAAGATCAACTAAAGGAATTATAAAAACTGATCTGATAAATCCGCACTGTGAGTATGCCGAATATGAGAAATTTAATTCAAAACTTGTTGAATCATCGCCTCTTGTCAGTATTATCATACCGACCCTCAACCGGTATAAATATCTAAAGGACGTGATCGAAGATCTTGAAAATCAGGATTACAAAAACATTGAAATAATAATCATTGATCAGACGGATGATCCTGATAAAAAATTTTATGAAAATTTCAGCATTGGACTGAAAGTGATTTTTCAGAAAGGTAAAGGACAGTGGCTTTCAAGGAATGAAGCTGTTAGAAACTGTAAAGGTGATTATCTGCTTTTTTTTGATGATGATTCGAGAGTAGATAAAGACTGGGTGTTTCAGCATCTGAAAAGTCTTGATTATTTCAATGCTGACATTTCAGCGGGAGTATCGCTTTCAACGACCGGAGATAGTGTACCGGAAAATTACAGTTTTTTCAGATGGGCGGATCAGTTCGATTCCGGAAATGCACTGGTAAAAAGAAAAGTGTTTTTAAAAACAGGAATGTTTGACAGACAGTTTGATAAACAGCGAATGGGTGACGGTGAATTCGGCATGCGGGCATTTCTTGCAGGATTCAGAAGCATTTCAAATCCGCTTGCAAAACGAATACATTTAAAGATCGGAACAGGCGGATTAAGGGAATTAGGTTCATGGGATGCATTCAGACCGAAGAATTTTTTTGCACCAAGACCTATACCAAGTGTATTGTATTATTACAGAAAATATTTTCCGGGAAGTTATGTTGTGAACGCTCTAATACTGGGCATGTATCCTTCTCTGATACCTTACAAATGGAAAAGCAAAAGATATTTATATCCACTCAGTGCGATTGCGGCAATTTTTATATTTCCAATACTTTTGATCCAGCTTGGTATTTCATGGAGCAGGTCATCTAAAATGTTAAAAGAAGGGGATAAGATTGAGTGGCTCTGAGAAATATCTGATGATCACATCTGAATTTCCTCCCGGTCCGGGCGGTATCGGAAATCATGCATATAATCTTGCAAAATATCTCGGGCTGAACGGAAAGGAAATCAAAGTTTTGACAGTGTCTGATTATACCGATAAAAAGGAATCAGATGAGTTTGACATTAAACAGAATTTTGATATCATAAGATTTGAAAGATATGATAACAGAGTTAAAACTTATCTTGAAAGAATTAAACTTATAAAGAAAAGTTTACTTGAAGAAAACTTCACTCATATAATATTTTCAGGAAGGTTTGCATTGTTTTGCTGTGCAATGCTCACAAAGAATAAATATAAAGCTAAATACATATCGATTGTTCATGGCGGTGATATAAACACGAATGATATTTTTCAGAAAGGGCTTATAAATAATGCTCTTAAGAAATCAGATCTTGTCATTCCCGTATCAAACTTTTCAAAGTCATTTATTAAAGCTGATATTTCTCCTGAAAAAGTTATAGTGATACCGAATGGATTTGATCTGGAAAATCTTGAAGGTATATCAATTCATGAGAAAGTTTCTTCGAATGGAAAACTGGATCTTGTAACCGTAGGGACGGTATGGCCGAGAAAAGGTCATCATAATGTTTATAAAGCATTACCGGAATTACTAAAGGAGTTTCCGGATCTGAAATATAATATTATAGGCAGACACGCTGATCTCTCTCTCGTCAGGGATTATTTTGATGATGAAACATATAAGAATATAGTAAATATCTTGGGACAGGTAACAGATGTTGTAAAGACAGAAACACTGAGTAAAAGTGATATTTTTATTCTGCTGAGCGAAACACAGACAAGCGGGGATTTTGAAGGGTTTGGAATTGCAGTGATAGAAGCGAATTATTTCGGATTGCCTGCTATAGGTTCGAAGAACAGCGGACTTGAAGATTCGATAAATAATGGTGTAAGCGGAATACTTGTTGATCCCAAAGATCCAGCAGAGATACTGGATGCCGTAAAAACAATTTCGGAAAATTATCGAACGTTCAGTAAAAATGCCAGGGAATGGGCATTGGAGCATCACTGGTCAAAAATAGTGAAGAGATATACAGATGCAATCAGCAGTATTAAATTATTTTAAAACATTAAGATTATAATCAGAGAATGTGCGGATTTTTAGGTGCAATTGATTTTGATAAAAGACTCGAAGTGATTCAGCCTTTACTTGCAAAGGGTTTGAAAGCCATTGCACACAGAGGACCTGACAGCAGTAAAGAGCAATTGCTTGATAATGTTTATCTCGGACACAACAGATTAAGCATCATAGATCTGTCGGAAAGTGGTAATCAGCCTATGAAATCTGCTAATGCGGAAGCATACATTATATATAACGGTGAAGTTTATAATTATGCGGAGTTGAAAAAAGAATTAACGGGAGCAAGATTCAATTCAAATTCTGATTCCGAAGTTGTACTGGAAGGATATCTTAAAGAAGGTACGGACTTTTTCAAAAAGCTCAGAGGTATATATGCATTTGCAATCTATGATAACAGACAGACACAAAAGGTCATACTGGCAAGGGATCCGGCCGGAGTAAAGCCCTTGTATTATTTTAATAAAAATGGTTTTCACATATTCGGAAGTGAGATAAAAGCTCTTCTTCCAAGTGTTAAAGATAAAGTCACAATAAACGAAGACGTAATTAAAACATTTCTTAACCTCGGTTATTGTCCCGAGCCGGAAACAGTTTATAAAGAGATCATTGCCCTTGCTCCGGGTAGTGTTTATGAAATTCAGAATGGAAACACTTCCAAGACCTGTTTTAAGATATATGATTTTGAATCTGAAAATAATAATGATGTAAATGGGAATACAACTGAAACTGAGGCTCAGCTTCAAACCGCAGTTAAAAGAAATTTAACATCGGATGTGGAAGTTGCGGTAGCTTTGAGCGGTGGAATAGATTCATCTCTGATCTATGCTTATGCAAACAGATCAGACAGTGATATAAAAGGACTGACCGTGAAATTTGATGATGAAGAATATAATGAAGAAGAGTTATCAAAGATATATTCCAAAACACTGGACGGAAAACATGAATTCGTAGAAGTAGAATCGGAATTGAATCTTGATACGCTTAATAAGATCATTTTTAATTTTGATCAGCCATATGCAGATTCTTCAGCTATAAATGTTTACTTCCTTACTAAAGCAACGGGTAAGATCACCAAAGTGCTTCTGGGCGGAGACGGCGGAGATGAATTATATAATGGATATCCTTCTATGACATGGCTGACCTATATTGAAAAATTAAATAATAATGGTTTGCTCAAGAGCAGCGGAAGTGCGTTTCTGAAGACTGCAGAAAAAATTCTGAATATAAATCACAAAAGATCTGTAAAAAGAATTGCGGATCTTTGGAAAGATGATCAGAGTGAATTATTGTATGACTGGCATTCATGGTTTCCAAGGAAAACTTTGTTCAACGGAAAAAGCCCGTTTCTCTTTGATACATCTGCAGGTCTTAATAATTATAACAGGATCTTTGAAGATCAGATACCGCAAAAATTCAAAGGTAAAGTTGTGTTTGATTATTTCAGAAAACAGATGCTCAGTGATTATCTCAGAAAGACTGATATGATGTCAATGCTTAACAGTGTTGAATACAGAGTGCCTTTGCTTGATGAAGATCTGACCGATCTGGCTTTGTCAATTCCATTTGATCAGAAATCGAGTCTGAAAGTAACCAAGAAAATTTTAAGAGATATTCACAGCAAAATTTATCCAGCAATTACAAGTAAGGCTCCGAAAAAAGGATTTACTATACCACTGGACAGTTCGTTGAGCAAAAAAGAATTTAATGTAATAAAAGAAAACATCACATCGCAGGGAAATTTTTTAAATGAATATATAAGTAAAGAATACGTAAAGTTTTTATTTGATGTACTTGAGAAAAAAGTTTCAGCTGATGATGAAATAAGCAGAGCCGGTGTGTATCAGAGGATACTTATGTTTTACAGTCTGAATCTATGGCATGGATCCTTATGAAGCTTGCAATAATTTCTCACACTCCTCATTATAATGATAATGGAGTTTATAAGGCATGGGGACCGACAGTGAGAGAGATAAATCATTTACCGGAATTGTTTGATGAGATCTATCATGTTGCGCCACTTCATAGTGAAAATGCGCCGGAGAGTTCATTAAGCTATTCCGGTAAAAAAATTAAATTCATTCCTATCAAACCATACGGGGGAGAAAAAATATCTGATAAGATTTCCATCCTCACAACTTCATTTTCTAATTTAAAAAAGATCCGTGAAGTTATCAAAAAAGTTGACTGGGTACAGTTCAGAGCTCCGACAGCCATGGGATTATATGTCCTGCCGTACCTTAGTCTGAAAAGTAAACCAAACAGATGGGTAAAATATGCGGGCAACTGGCAGATGAAGGATCCTCCATTTTCTTACAGATTTCAGAAATGGTGGCTTGAGAATAATTATCAGAGATCATATGTAACAATAAACGGACACTGGGAAGGGCAGAAAGAGCATCTGTTGAATTTCCAGAATCCATGTCTGGATGATGAGGAGCTGATCAGGGCAAAGGAAATTGCTGTTAAAAAAAATTTTAATGAAAAACTGACACTCGGATTTGCAGGCTCTTTGACAAAAAATAAAGGTATGGACATCATATTAGGTGCATTACAAAAAGTGAAAGATAAATCCGGAATCAAAGAGATGATCTTTGCAGGGGACAGTAATGAAAGAAAGAATTATGAAATTGCTGCTTCTGAAATAGATCTTAAATTCAGATTTGAAGGTTCTTTAAGCAGGGAAGACATGGAAAAGTTTTATGAAAAAGTTGATCTGATACTCCTTCCAAGTGAATCCGAAGGTTTTCCAAAAGTAATAGCCGAAGCCGCTGCATACGGATGTGTGCCTATTGTTTCAGATGTATCGTCTATCGGACAGTATTTTAATGATTCGAACGGATTCTTGTTAAAAGATATAACTTCGGATGAACTTGCTGATAAAATTAATTTAGCATTAAAAGACAGAGCAAGATTAAAAAATATGTCAATTGAATGTCTTAAAGTTGCTGAATTGTTTACATTCAGAAAGTATATGGATGATCTTAAGACAAAGATACTGGAAAAGGGAACAGTAGATAAGTAAAAAGTTAAATTCAACGGGACATAACTATAACCGGAAACTCATTAAATCAAATATTTTTGCTGTTTAAGTTCGGTAAAAATTAATTATTTTTATACTTATAAAAATTCCACAAATTATAATTTACACCGTAAAAAGTAATACTTGAAAAATAATCCATACAAAGCCGAGATATATTTAGTTATTAACATAGCAATTGCTATGGTAATGCTTTTAAATTCCAAGCTCAGCACGCTCTATTCCGTGATGATCGTAATGTACGGAGTATATAAGATCATGGCGACCAAGAACAGGGACGGAGCCGCCCATATTTTCGCGGCATATGTAGTTGGGATTGAAGTATTATTCAGACTTAACTCAGGAGGATTCGGATATGAATACGGTAAATATGCAGTTGTATTTTTACTCTCTGTGGGATTTTTGGTTGAGCAAAGAAAAAAAACTCTTCCATTTGTTTTTCTTCTTTTCATACTTTGTTTATTGCCATCCATACCAAGTATAGATTTTCCGACCTTCGATCTTTCAAGACAATATGTTTCATTTAATTTATCCGGACCTCTGTCACTTGCAATATCTGCAATTTATTTTTACAAGAGAAGGATCAACCCAGCTCAGTTAAGGAGATTATTGCTTGCAATGCTGTATCCTATTGCTGCAATGTCAATATTTGTTTATTTCAGATCAGGAAGTCTTGAAGAGGCTACATTTACTACAGAATCAAATTTTCAGACCAGCGGAGGTTTCGGTCCGAATCAGGTATCGACTATCTTTGGACTTGGAATATTGATAATTGCTATTTCATATTTTCTTGGAATAAAATTATTCCGTTTAAAATTTGTAAATATTGTTTTACTTCTGGGATTTCTGATAAGAGGACTGGCAACATTTTCAAGAGGCGGTATGCTGTCTCCGATAGTTGCAATTGTTTTATGCATAGTAATAATGACATTAACTGACAGCAATTTTAAAGTTAGAATTGGAAAAGTAGTTTACGCTTTCCTTATAATCGGAGCTATTTCACTTATTGGATTTAATTATGTAAATGATGCGAGTGAAGGTTTGCTTGAAATGAGATTCAGAGGAGAATCGATGTATAACAAAGAAAAAAGTAATTTATTCAGCGGAAGGCTGGAGATATTTGATGCGGATATTGAGATATTCAAGGATAACGTACTGACGGGTGTAGGACCCGGTATGTCTGCTCAGGTCAGAAGCGAGACGCAGGGAATAGAAGCTGCAGCTCATATTGAATATTCAAGAATGCTGGCAGAGCATGGTTTGTTTGGTATTCTGGCTATGGCTATAATGATTTTCTTCCCGGTTAAATATTTTTTTGAACAAAAAAGCATAGATAATAAGATCCTTCTGATTATGTGTCTAGGATTTGTCTTTATGACGCTGGGGCATGCTGCTATGAGGACAGCTGCGCCCGGATTTGTCTATGGAATGGCTTTTCTGAATATTATCAGAAAACCAAGGGCATGATCTATTATGCGGGAAATAAACTTTCCAAATTCGGTTACACACCAACCTTTATAGAAACACTTACACCCAAGTTATCGGAGCATTATGAAATGATTTCCGTTTCAGAAAAAGAAAATAAGTTACTCCGGCTTTCTGATATGGTAACTTCCCTGATCAATAACAGAAAAAAAATTAATTTTGTATTAATTGATTCATACAGCGTTAAAGCTTTCTGGTATACTTATATTCTTGCAAAACTTTGTATAAAATTCAGGATCCCTTATGCGCCAATTCTGAGAGGAGGCGGATATCCGGACAGACTTGAATCATCACCGGAACTGTGCAAATATATTTTTACCAATTCGGCAAGAAATATTTCGCCTTCGGTATATCTGCAAAAACATTTCGAAGAAAAAGGATATAAAGTTGATTACATACCCAATTTTATTCCGATAGAAAAATATAAGTTTAAAAAAAGAAATTCAGTAAGACCAAAATTATTATGGGTAAGATCTTTTCATGAAATTTACAATCCCGAACTGGCTCTTGAAATATTGAAAGCTTTGATGGAAAAATATGAAGATGCAGAGTTGTGCATGGTAGGACCTGACAAAGACGGTAGTCTTCTGACTGTAAAAGCAAAAGCCAAAGAACTCGGGCTCGGGGATTCATTAAAGATCACAGGAAAATTAACAAAAGAAGAGTGGCTGAAATTATCCGAAGGTTATGACATTTTTATAAATACTACAAATTTTGATAATCATCCTGTCAGCGTGATAGAAGCAATGGCTTTAGGGCTTCCGGTAGTTTCTACAAATGTAGGAGGTCTCCCTTTTTTAATAGAAAATAACAAAGATGGGATTTTGGTAAATCCGGGCAGCAAGGAAGAGTTTGTGGAATCAATTGAAAAAATAATATCGGATGATCAGACAGCTTCTGATCTTGCATTAAATGCCAGAAAGAAAGTTGAGGAGTTTGACTGGGAAGTAGTTAAGCATAAATGGTTTGATCTTATAAATTCAGTTACAAAAAATTAGTTATTTATCTTGTCATTTCTTAAATTAAGTCTCAGGCTCAAAGGCTTTCCGCTTAAGGAAGCGGAGAAAGAGTTAATCAGTATAAAAGCACTTCCGGAATCTGAATTCAAAACATGGCATGAAAATAAAAAATGGGAGATAGTTAAATACCATTTTGTGAACAATGAATTTTACAGAAGCAGATTTGGGAGTGATAAAATTCCGGAGAGATGGGAAGACATTCCATTACTTGTTAAAACAGATTATCAGAAATCAGGATTTAATCTTATCTCGAAGACATTCGAAAAGAAAGATGTTTATTCAGGATATACATCAGGATCTTCAGGACATCCGTTCAATTATTATAAGGATAAATTTGCTCATGCAATGACATGGGCTCTGATAAAAGACAGATACAGAAACTTCGGACTTACTCTGGATTCAAAACAGGCAAGGTTTTACGGAATACCTCTGGAGAAGAAGGATTATTACATCGAGAAGACAAAGGATTTTTTATCGAACAGAGTAAGATTCCCTGTTTTTGATCTCTCTGATGAGATGCTTGCAAAATTTCTGAATAAATTCCGGACAGAAAAATTTGATTATGTATATGGATATACAAACTCGATTGTTCTGTTTGCCAGATATCTTATCAAAGTAAATGTAATTCTAAAAGATGTCTGCCCAAGTTTAAAAATATGCATTTGTACTTCAGAGAATTGTACAGAAGAAGACAAAGCAATTATAGAAAAAGCATTCGGTGTAAAGGCAGTGAATGAATACGGAACATCGGAAGTGGATCTGATAGCATTCGAAACTGAAGCGGGGCATTGGTTACTTTCGAATGAAAATATTTTCATTGAAGTAATTGATGAAGAGGGTAAGCCTGTTATAAATGGAGGTGAAGGACGGATCCTGCTAACGGCGCTTCATAATAAAGCCATGCCTTTCATTAGATACGAAATAGGTGATAAAGCAATTATAGCTCCGGGTAAGAGTGATATCGAGTTAAAGAGAATTTTAGGAGGAGTCAATGACATAGTGATCCTTCCGAGCGGGAAAAAATCTTCAGGGGTATCATTCTATTTTATCACGAGAAGCACGATGGAGAAAATTGATTCTTTAAAAGAATTTATTATCAGACAGGTCTCGCCGGATAAATTTATATTTGATGTAGTCTCGGATGATGACATTTCTGATAAAGATAAAATTATGATACAGAAAAATCTTGATACTTATCTTGAAAGCGGATTAAGTTTTGAGATAAACAGAGTAGAAAAGATAAAAAGAACCAAAGCAGGTAAGATGAAACATTTTTACTCAGAGCTGGATTCGGCCGGGAAAGAGACTACGGAGAAGAGTTGAAATTAACAATCTTAACTCAGTATTTTTATCCCGAAACCGGCGCGCCACAGAACAGACTGCTTGAGCTTGCCCGGTTGTTTAAAAAAGAAGGATGGGAAGTATCAGTGATCACGGCAATGCCGAATTATCCCAAAGGAAAGATATTCAAAGAGTATGAAGGGAAATTCATGATGAAAGAAGAATTGGATGGCATGGAGATCTTAAGATACTGGCTTTATGCATCCAATAAACCGAAAACTATTCCAAGGATAATTTCGATGCTGACATTTTCGATCACTGCTTTATTTGGAAGGAGTTATATGAAAAAATTCAAACCTGATTATATACTTGTGGAAAGTCCGCCTCTTGTACTTGGAGTCACGGCGGTGATTCTTTCAAGGTTGTGCGGTGCCAGACTCATTATGAATGTTTCTGATATCTGGCCGATGACAGCAAAAGAACTTGGTTCGATTAGTGACGGAAAATTATACAATGCTCTTGAAAAACTTGAAAGGTATATTTATAAAAACTCATTCTTATGCTCAGGTCAGTCAGAAGAGATTACGGATCATATAAAAAAATCAGGCGGTAAAAAGACATATTTATTCAGGAATGGAGTTGACATCAAAAGATTTGAATCAGGTAGTGATAAGAGTAATAATGATTCAGGAAATTTAAGAATTATTTATGCAGGATTGATCGGGCTTGCTCAGGGAGTACCTGATATTGCCATGAATATAGATTTTAAAGGTATTGGAGCAGAACTTCATATCTACGGGGAAGGCGGAGAAAAACAAATGCTTGAAGATTTCCTGAAAAAAAATCCGGATAGAAATGTATTTCTTCATAAGAGTGTAAACAGGGATGAGATCCCTGAACTTTTAATGCAGCATGACTGCGCTTTGATACCATTGATAAAAAATATATACGGAGCTGTTCCATCAAAAATCTATGAAGCCATGGCAGCCGGTCTTCCGGTTCTTTTTTCAGGAACAGGTGAAGGATCAAAAATAATCAGAGAAAATAATGTCGGTCTGGTATCTTCGCCTAAAGATTTTGCTGCTCTCAGGGAAAATATTATTAAGTTAAAAGATTCAAAAGATCTGAGAGAAGAAATGTCAGCAAACGGAAAAAGAACTGCCGCAGAAAAATTTGACAGGAATAAGATCATTAAAGATTTTTCAGAGACATTGAATAATTATTCTAATTAAACATAATGCCTGAAATTATTTATTCGACAAAAAGCGATCTTCCAAAACTGGCGGAATGTCATAAGTCAGCATTCCCTGATTCTCTAAGTTCTAAAATGGGAAAGAAATATCTTGAGGAAATGATCGCATGGTATCTGTCAGATAACAGTAAGATCCTTTTCCATGTGGAAGAGAATGGCAGGTGTATTGGCTATTGCGGCGGAATGATACTGGACGGAACTCAGCCAACCGGTTCGGCAAGCGGAATGATGCAATACAGTTTCAACAGCGCTGTAAAAGCAATCATGTTACGTCCTTGGCTTCTTGTTCATAAAGAATTTCTGAATAAGTATAAACTGATATATAAAAATATCAAAAGAAAATTTTCGGGTAAAAAGAAACAAAGTGGTGCTTTAAAGAAAAAAAAGAATAAGGAACTTCCCGAGAAAGAAATGGGACTTGTTGTAATCGGAGTATCCTCTGATTTTCACGGTAAAGGTATTGGTTCTATTTTGCTTCAGGAATTTGAAAACAAGACATTGAGTATGGACATAAAAAAAATGGGACTTGCCGTCAGAAGAGGAAATGAAAAAGCATTAAAGTCATATCAGAGAAACGGTTGGGAGATCAGTAAAGAGCATCCGGATTATTATGAGATGACAAAACGAATTTTATAAATAATAAGAATTCAGAATTGAAAATATTAATAACAGGTGCTGCCGGATTTATTGGCTATCACATTTCCAAAAGATTATGTGAAGATGGTATGGATGTTTTGGGCATTGATAACATTAATTCATACTATGATATCAGACTAAAGGAAGATCGTCTTGCGATCCTTAAAAAATATGAGAATTTCAGATTTGAAAAAATTGATCTGGCTGATAAAGCTCAGCTAATGGAATATTTTAAAAAGGAAAGACCTGATATTGTGATAAATCTTGCAGCGCAACCCGGAGTCAGATATTCCATTTCACATCCTGATGAAAGTGTCAGAAATAATATTAATGCTTTTTTTAATTTGCTTGAATGCTGCAGGGAGTTTCCCGTGAAAAAACTGATCTATGCATCATCGAGTTCTGTTTACGGAAACACTGATAAAATACCATTCTCTGTTGATGACAATGTTGATAATCCCATCTCGCTTTATGCAGCTACAAAAAAAACCAATGAACTTATGGCATATACTTATCATCATCTTTATGATATTCCTGTCACCGGTCTGAGATTCTTCACTGTTTACGGACCTTTTGGGAGACCTGACATGGCATACTTCAGTTTCTCTGACAGGATCATGAAAGACATACCGATCGAAATATTCAACAACGGAGATATGATGAGGGATTTTACTTATGTGGATGATGTAACGGAATCTGTTTACAGGCTTGTCCGAAAAGAGATCGTCAATGAGTACAGGATCTTTAATATCGGAGGTGAGCATCCTGTTAATCTGCTGTATTTCATTGAGACGCTTGAAAAGAATTTAGGAAAGGAAGCAAAGAAGATCTTTAAGGAAATGCAGCCGGGAGATGTAAAAATAACAGTTGCGGATTCTTCGGATCTTGCAGCTTATACGGGATTCAAACCGGAAATTAAAATTGAAGACGGACTATCGAGATTCGTAAAATGGTTCAGAGAATATTATAATTATGAATAATATATGTGCGGAATAGCAGGGAAAACTGACTGGAATAATTCTGATTCCGGAATACTTGAAACTGTCAGATCCATGAACAAAAAGATATATCACAGAGGACCTGATAATGAAGGTCTTTTGAAACTTGACGGAATCACACTCGGACACAGAAGACTTTCAATAATAGATCTTTCAGAAAAAGGTAATCAGCCTATGTCGACAGCAGACGGAAGATACGTCTGTGTATATAATGGAGAGGTCTATAATTTCCCTGAAATAAAAATTGAGCTGCTTAAGCATAAAATAAATTTCAGAAGCCATTCTGATACTGAAGTGATCTTATATGCATTTGAAATATACGGAACGGAATGTTTCGCTAAATTCAACGGAATGTTCTCGATTGCAATATGGGACACTATTAATAAAGAGCTGATACTTGCAAGAGACAGATTCGGAAAGAAACCGCTTTACTATACTTTTGGAAATGAAAAGAATATTATTTTTTCATCCGAATTAACATCTCTGCTTGAAGACAGATCCATTAGAAGAAAAATATCTTATGAAGCATTGAACTGCTATCTGGCACTGGGATATATTTTATCTCCGATGACAATTTATGAAGATATTTTCAAACTTGAACAAGCCACATATCTGAAGATCTCAGAAAGAGGGAACAAAAAAGAAAAGAAACAATACTGGGATTATTCGGAGACTTTCAGAACAAAGAATAAAGACAGCGAATTTGATACTGAGAATAAGATACTTAATCTTCTTGAAGAGTCAGTTAAAAGAAGAATGATCAGTGATGTTCCTGTAGGAGCATTTCTTAGCGGGGGAGTCGACTCGAGTTCGATAGTCGCTTTAATGAAAAAGCATCATAAGGGTGATCTTCATACATTCAGTGTTGGTTTCGATCAGAAAAGTTATAATGAACTTCCGGATGCAGACAGAGTTGCAGAATATTTCGGAACAAAGCATCACGGTCTTATATGCAAAGTAGATAACGGATTGGACTTCATAAATGATGCTATCAGCGCTTATGATGAACCATTCGCTGATAATTCTCTTATTCCGATGATCGAAGTTTCAAAGCTTGCATCTGAATATGTCAAAGTTGTGCTAAGCGGTGACGGCGCAGATGAGATCTTTGCGGGATACATTACATACAAGGCGGATAAATATTACGGATATGCCAGACCTATTCCCAAAGTAATTAAAAAGCTAATGCTCGGGATAAATAATTCGGGCAGCAGTAAAAAGAAACTCAGCCGTCAGTATAAGCAAAAACAATTTCTTAACGGTACTCTACATTCTAAAGAAAAAGCGCATTATCTATGGAGACAGTTTTTTTCACCCGAAGAAAGAGCGGATATAATGGGAGTTCAATATAAAGATCTTATTTCAGATACCGATCCGTTTAATATTTTTAAAAAATATTATGATAAAGCAGAAGGAATGGATACGCTTGACAGCAATCTTTATGTCGACGGAATGACGTGGCTGCCGGATGATATACTTGTAAAGGTTGACAGGGCTACAATGCACAGCAGCATCGAATCAAGAAGCCCGTATCTTGATCCGCATCTTGTTACCTATGCATCATCGATTCCTTCGGGTCTGAAGATGAAAGGACTAAAGACGAAATATATTTTGAAAAAATCACTGAGTAAAATTCTGCCTGAATTTGTATTAACAAAAAAGAAAAGCGGATTTAATGCACCGGTGGGTTCATGGATAGGAACAAATGGAAATGATGAATTCAAAACATTCAACAAATATGTATATGACAGAAAAATCGGAACTTGAACAGGTAAAGCAATCAGAATGGAGTGAGCAGTGGACAATGCTTCAGGACAACGAGCTTTTTTTATTCAAAGATTGGATACTCCCAAATACGCTGGAAGATTTCAGAGGTAAGGAAGTCCTGGAATGCGGTTGCGGCGGCGGGCAGCATACATATTTTATTGCTCCTTATGCAAAAAGTATTACTGCAGTTGATCTGAATACGACTGAAATTGCAAAAGAAAAAAATAAGGAGTTTGACAATATAGAATTTACAGAAGCCGATATTGCAAAAATGGATCTCGGGAAAAAATTTGACATAGTATTTTCCATTGGAGTGATCCATCATACTGACGATCCTGATAAAACAGTTGAGAATTTAATCAGGCATGTCAAACCCGGCGGTAAACTTATAGTCTGGGTTTATTCCGAAGAAGGAAACGGACTTGTGAAATTCGGAGTGGAGCCTTTGAGAAAAGCGTTTCTGAAAAATATCAGCAGAAGAACTTTACTCGGGATTTCAAAATTTATTACAGCCATGCTTTACATTCCGGTTTATACAATTTATCTTTTACCATTGAAATTTTTACCCTTCTATGAATACTTTGAGAATTTCAGGAAAATGTCATTTTACAGAAATAATATTAATGTGTTTGACAAACTAAACGCCCCGCAGGTGGATTTTATAAGCAGGGAAAGGATTGTCAAGTGGTTTGATGAGAATGAATTCAGAGATGTAAATATAAATGCATATAAAGGAGTAAGCTGGAGCGGAAGCGGTACTAAAATTTAAATTATGAGTTTTTTATTTAAATATAACGAGAAGCTTAAGTTTGATACAGGTAATGAAAATTACTATGAACTGATAAAAGACGGACTTTTACATTTTTCAAAAGTCATAACTTTTATAACTTCTCCTTTCCTAAAGATAATACTGAATTTAAACGGAGTCAGTTACGGCAAGAATGTAACCGTGTTCGGAATCCCGAGAATTGAGAATAAAGGATCTATAAAGCTGGGAAGTAATATGCGTCTTATCTCAGCAAAGTGCGGATATAATTCAGGAAATCTTGCAGGCGGAGTTTTTCTCAGAACTTCAAAATCCGGTAAAATTACAACCGGTGATGAAGTTTATCTCAACGGAACTTCCATCATTTCCGAAGAAGAGATAACATTGGGAAACAGGATAATGATCGGTGCCAATACAGTAATAATGGATACAAATTCCCATAATGTGCCTTACAGGGACAGATTAAAAAGATGGGATAAGATAGTAAGAAAGCCTGTGAAGATCGAAGATGATGTATGGATAGGAGCAAATTGTTTTATAATGAAAGGTGTAACGATAGGGAAGGGTTCAATAGTTGGCGCGGGAAGTGTCGTAATCAGTGAAGTAAAGCCATTCAGTATTTATGCAGGTAATCCTGCGGTTTTTGTAAAAGCAATTGATGAAGAATAACGATATGTCAGAATTATTTACGTCAGCGGAGCAAATGCAGAAAGCCACTAATTATAATCAGTGGACTTTTGATCTGTTCAAAAAATATATTCACGGCGATATACTTGAAGTTGGATGCGGTGTCGGTTCGTTTACAAAACTCATAACTGATCAGAGTGATTTTGACAGCATGTACTGTATAGACATTTCATCAGCTGCCATTGATCATATTAAGAAAAGAAACTTCAGTAAGGAAATAAAGATAGAGTGTCTGGATCTCATGGATGCAGAAGGTGAATATGATTTTATAGTATGCATGAATGTGATGGAGCATGTGAAAGATGATGTAAATTTTTTTAAGAAGTTGCTGGAACTCCTGAAACCGGGCGGTGTGCTTTTTCATCTTGTGCCTTCACATCAGTTTCTGTATTCCAAATTTGATGAAGCGGCCGGGCATTTCAAAAGATATGATAAGAATATGATGAGATCTTTTGATACCGGAGAGAATGTAAAACTTATCGATCAGTATTATTTTAATTTAATAGGAGCTCTCGGATACTGGGCGGTATACAAAATATTAAAGTCAGGCGATATAAATGACACGGAAGGCGAGATAGGAATGTTTGATAAATACATCGTTCCTTTTTCCCGGAATTTTCTTCCTTTAAAGACACCCATTGGAATTTCTTTAATCAGTGTTTATAAAAAAAATTAAATTTATAAAAAATGTTTTCTATTATTATTCCGGCATATAATGAAGGTACGGTAATCGCAGTAACAGTATTCGATATTATGAAAGTATTGAAACAAAACAATATGGAAGATGCTGAGATCATAGTCGTTGATGACGGCTCAACTGACAGAACTGCAGAGATGAGCATTAAAGCAGGAGCTATAACATTAAGTCACCCGCATAATATCGGATACGGCAGATCTTTGAAGGACGGTATCAAAGCCGCCAGGTATGATACAATTGTAATTACGGATGCGGACGGAACTTATCCTCTGGAGATGATACCAATTCTTTACAGGGAATATGAAAAAGGTTTTGACATGGTAGTAGGTGCAAGGCAGGGAGCGAATTATGACGAATCACTTAAGAAAAAAATGTTACGGCTTGTTCTGAAAAAACTGGTTGAGTTCACCGCAGGCAGAAAAATACCTGATATCAATTCGGGCTTAAGGGTTTTTTCAAAACAGGAAACACTTCCGTTCTTTTCTAAGCTTTGTGATACATTCAGTTTCACGACTTCGCTTACACTGGCATATATGATGAACGGAAAATTTGTTCAGTATCTCCCTATCGATTATAAAAAGAGAGAAGGGAAGACCAAAGTAAGATTGTTCAGGGATTCCATGAGGACATTGCAGTTTATTACGGAAGCAATTTTGTTTTACAATCCCATAAAAATTTTTATTGTATTTAGTTCAGCGCTAGTAATGGGCGGAACGATCTGCATAATAATAGCAGCACTTCTAAGGAATCCTGTCTTTACGGTATTCGGGATCGGGTTTATATTCCTTTCTATATTAATGTTTGGAATAGGATTGGTGTCAGTACAACTTAAACACATTTTGAGTTCTAATGAAAACAGAAGATCCGGTTAATGAAGAAAATTCTTCAGACTTTATCTGATCCTGAGAAAGTGTTTTCGTATAGTATACTGTTGTTTACTATAGTATTTCTTTTTACGAGACTTCAGTATTTCTTATTTTATCCGGTACTTGTATTGTCGAGTGATAGTGCTTCATACTGCGCCGTTGCGATCGACCTACTGAATTCAGACACGCCTGTATTTGATATAAGGACACCTGCATACCCGTTTTTTTTATATTCGGTCTGGCTTATCTCAAAATCTTTTTACGCAGTTGCACTGGCTCAGAGTCTGTTCACGTTGCTGACAGGCTATTTGTTTTTATACATTATCAGCAAAACATATAAAAGCTATACATTCCTGTTTGCAGTAATGCTTACTGTTTATGTATCATCTTCTTATTTCCTTGTTCTCGAAAAGGCAATTCTCACTGAAACCATTTTTGTAAATTTCCTACTGATCAATGCCGGATTACTTATCTATGCTTTGAAGAATAATAAAACTTCAGTATGGATATTATACTCTGCATCAATTGCTGTTTTAATTCTTATCAGACCTGCCGCGTTGTTTCTTTTTGGAATAATGTTTCTGCTGGTTATTTACTTTTTTTTAAAAAAATTCAGATTAAAATATTACCTGTCTCTGATAATTCCGATGACTGTTATCATATTCAGCTTATGCTCATACAACTATTACTCTCTGGGATTATTTACTATTACGCCGTTTGGAGAAGCGAATCTGTCCGGAGTTACAATACTTTTTATGGAGCCGTCTGAAGAGTATCCTGAAATAGTCAATGAAGCTATCAAGAATACTCTTGATTCGATCCCGAGAACACAGAAGAATTACATAAGAAATTCATGGGGGATATCAGAGCTGTATCATACTTTTAATGAAAACTTTTACAGGCAGGTTAATTTTACTGAAGACCTGATGAGACTGGATCCGGCTCTGACCTTTGTTGCAATTCAGCCAATTATGAGAAAAGTTTCTATTGATGCCATAAAGAAAAGTCCGCGATCCTATGGAAAATTTGTGATGAGTAATTTTATGTTTTTCTTTAATAATCAGAGGATTACAATGGATTATTATGAACAAATGGCGAATGTCTATACAAGATCTGTGATAGATGAAAAATATACTAAAGAGCTTACATCAGGCAGATGGAGAATGATATCTTCTGACAGATCTGATAATGAAAAAGTAGCAGCCTTATTCGCGGATGAAATTTCCGGACAGAAAAAATTGAGTTCTGTAATTGTGAATGAGCAAGGCACGGTCGTTATCAGTGACGGAATTTATAAAAGCGTTTATAATGTGTTTGAAAAAATTTATAATCTGGTATTCAGAAATATTTTATGGATATTATTATATTTTGCTGTATTTGGATTAAGCATATATAAATTATTCAAAAGCAGATTTAATAATACTGATGCGTTGATACCGTTCCTTTTATGCATGACATTTATATTTAAAGCAATACTCGTAAGTCTTGTTGAAGTATCGCTTTCGAGGTACAGCTACACAGTTGAGTTTGTTTATTATTTCAGTCTGCCGTTTCTTTTAATAATGTTAAATAATTCTAAAAAAAATAATCCGGAGGAAATTATAAAATGATACCTTTCTCACCGCCATTTATTGATGATGATGTGAAAAACGAAGTATTGGAGTCATTGAATTCAGGCTGGATCACAACCGGTCCGAAAGTCAATGCGCTTGAAAAGGAAGTTGCAAAACTGACTGGAATTGAAAATGTGCTTTGCGTCAATTCCGCAACCTCGGCAATGATGCTTGTCCTTCACTGGTTTGGAATTGGCAAGGGAGATGAAGTGATCGTTCCTGCATACACATATTGCGCTACAGCTCTTGCTGTAATGCATCTCGGCGCAAAACCGGTGATAGTAGATGTTGGTACCGATTTTAATATCAATCCTGATGAAATTAAAAAACACATTACTCCAAGAACAAAAGCAATTGTCCCTGTTGATATTGCAGGATATCCCTGCGACTATGACGGTATCTATGATATAGTCAATGATGAAGAGGTAAAGAAAATATTCATTTCTACGAATGAAGTTCAGAGGATGCTCGGCAGGATACTGGTAATGTCAGACGCTGCTCATTCTATCGGAGCAATGTATAAAGATAAGCCAAGCGGTTCTTTGTGTGATGTGTCTGTATTTTCATTTCATGCGGTCAAGAATGTGACCACAGCCGAAGGCGGGGCTATCTGTATCAATCTTCCCGGAAAGTTTGATAATGATGAAATTTACAAATGGCTCAGACTTCTGTCTCTTAACGGACAGACTAAAGACGCATTTACAAAATCACTTGGAGGAAACTGGAAGTATGATATAGTCTATCCCGGATTTAAAATTAATCTCAATGACATCTGTGCGGCGGTAGGTCTGGCGCAGATCAGAAAATACACTTCCGATCTTCTGATCAGCAGAAAGGAAATTTTTGAAAAATATAATGAAGGTTTCAGAAATAAGGAATGGGCAGAATTACCGCCATCGAAAAATGAAATCAAAGAAACTTCCTATCATATCTATCCTTTAAGGATCAGAGGAATTACTGAAGAGCAGAGAGATCAGATCATAGAAGAGATCAATAAAAGGGAAGTTGCCGTAAATGTTCATTTTGTTCCTCTGCCAATGCTGAAGATCTTTAAAGATCGTAATTATGATATATCGGACTATCCGGTAAGTTATGATAACTATTCCCGTGAGATCACATTACCGGTATATCCGCAGTTAAGTGATGAGGATGTAATTACAATTATAGAATCTGTAACCGGATCTTATGACTCAGTTATGAATAATTGAAATGTTTAAAAGGATCTTTGATATTATATTTTCTGCAGCCGGTTTATTAATACTGCTCCCGGTTTTTATTATCGTAGCTATAGTTATAAAACTTGATTCCAAAGGACCGGTTTTTTATAAACAATCAAGGGTAGGGAAGAATAATAAGGATTTCAGCTTATATAAATTCAGGACAATGAATCCGGATTCGGACAAGAAAGGATTACTGACTGTTGGAGGAAGAGATCCGAGAATTACCCGGTCGGGATATTATTTAAGGAAATTCAAACTGGATGAGTTACCGCAACTTATAAATGTTTTGATCGGTGAAATGAGTTTTGTCGGACCAAGACCTGAAGTAAGAAAGTATGTGGATATTTATACTGAAGAGCAGAGAAAAGTACTTGATGTGTCACCCGGTATCACGGATGTAGCTTCCATAAAATACAGAAATGAAAACGAGCTGCTCGAAAAAGCAGAAGATCCTGAAAAATATTATATTGAAATAATAATGCCGGACAAGATCGATCTAAATCTTGAATACATAAATCAACGATCAGTTTTTAAGGATCTTAAAGTCATATTGAAAACCCTAACCGCGGTATTTTCATAAGATGATAATGTGTTTTATTCTTATCTGAATTTCGTCATATAGTATATGGATCTGTTTTTAATGACTTATTGTCTGAAATAATTTACCATTCCTTCCGGTCTTCAGGAATTTTTAAAAAATTAAAAGAGATCCGTGCTTCGTTTTACTGGTAGCTTTATTAAAAATCCACATTTAAAAAAGTAAATTGCAACAATTACATACTTTTTGTAATTTAAGACATCAAAAAATACACCCTAAAAAAAAAGATACTTGATCAAAGTGTTCTTTTTTGTATCGATGATCTAATAAGGCTTTTGAAAAATGTGTGTATAATATAAAAAAATGCTTGAAAGTTTATTAAATAACAGATTACTTAAATTACGTAACAGGCATTTCTTATTCTTCGATTGTATATTTTTACTGATCAGCCCTTTACTTGCTCTTGTATTAAGGCTTGACGGAAAAGTAGATTTCTCGCTATATTTAATACCAATATTCTGGTCTACATTAGTTTTCCTTTTTATTGACATAGTAGTTTATTACAAACTAGGATTATACAATCGTGACTGGACTAATGCCAGCATTGATGAACTTGCAAAACTCATATACATAATCTTCTGGGCTGTCATAGTTCAGACTGGTGTATTTATATTATTAAATTCATTCTCAATTCTGGGATTTGAAGTTCTACCTTTATCTCTCCCATTACTTACCGGAATTATAACTTTCTTTTTTGTTGCCGGAGCAAGATTCAGCATCAGACTCATAGAACGTATTAATGAGAAAAGGAAAATATCATATCACGGAGAAAGAGTTCTGATAGTCGGATCGGGAAAAGCCGGCAGTTCCATCATTCAGGAGATGCAGAGAAATCCTCAGCTTGGTTTGAATCCCGTAGCTTTCGTAGATGATGATATTGAGAAAAAAGGTCTGAAGATCAGGGGAATTCCTGTCCTTGGCACTCGTCACAGTTTACCCGAGATCATTGCCAAAATGAATATCAATAAAGTAATCATTGCAATGCCGACAGCACCGGGCTCAGAGATAAGAGACATTGTATCTATCTGCAGAAAATCTGGTGTACAGGCGAGAACTATACCCGGAATATATGAGATACTCGATGATAAAGTAAGAATAGACAGTATAAGAAATGTGCAGATCGAAGATCTTTTAAGAAGAGAGCCGGTAAAAACGGATATCAAAAAAGTTGAAGATTTTCTTCAGGGTAAAAAAGTTCTTGTTACCGGATCAGGTGGCTCAATAGGAAGCGAGTTATGCAGACAGATCATCAAATGTCATCCTTCGGAAATCATACTGCTGGGTCAGGGTGAAAATTCTATTTTTGATATACAGCATGAGATACTGAAACGACTGTCAGTAACAAATGGCAAAGCATATAAAACGAATGTGCAGACTGTAATTGCCAATATCAGATCTTATAAAAGGCTTGACAGGATTATAGCCGAAACTCAGCCTGATGTAATCTTTCATGCCGCCGCTCATAAACACGTTCCGATGATGGAAGTGAATTCATGTGAAGCCATCAGCAATAATATTAAAGGTACTCAGAATCTGATCGAGCTTTCTCTGAAACACAATGTAGAGCATTTTGTATTTATATCAACTGACAAAGCTGTTAACCCTTCAAGCATAATGGGCGCAAGCAAAAGAGTTGCTGAAATGATCGTATTGAATGCCGGAAGAACTTACGGAAAGAATTACTCTGCTGTCCGTTTTGGAAATGTACTTGGAAGCAGGGGAAGTGTAGTTCTTACTTTCAAAAGACAGATATCAGAAGGCGGTCCCGTAACTATTACTCACCCCGATATTCAGAGATTCTTTATGACTATACCTGAAGCTGTGCAGCTCGTATTGCAGGCATCTGTTATTGGTAACGGCGGTGAAATTTTTGTTCTTGATATGGGTAAACCGATAAAGATCATTGACCTTGCAAAGGATATTATCAGACTTTCGGGTTATGAAGTTGATAAAGATATTAAGATTGTTCAGACAGGCTTAAGATCGGGTGAAAAACTTTATGAAGAACTCTTTATAGCCGGAGAGATCTATGAAAAGACTCTTCACGAAAAAATATTGATCGCTTCCAATGCCAGTCATTTCATTCCGGAAAATTTTGAATACAATCTTGAAACGCTTATCAATAAGAGACATGAAAATGACAAAGAACTCATAGTCAGCATGCTGAAACGTCTTGTACCTGAGTATGTAACCGGTGATGAAAAATCAATCCCTTCCGATCTCCAGGTTTCCTGATTTTAATATCTTAAAATATATTTAATTTAAAATATGATAAAACAATTTCTACTATTTCTTTTTATTTCTTTTATTTTTGTAAATGTATCATCAGCTCAGGTAGAACTTGTACAACCCAGACACCCTGTGTATGATTATCTTCAGCGTATGCAGACTATGAAGATAATTACAGATTATAACCGCGGTAACATTCCTCTCTCGAGAGAAAAAGTTGCATCATTCCTGAAGATCATAAATGAAAAGACGGGCTCAATTTCTCCCGTTGACAGAAAAATTCTCGGCGATCTTAAAATTGAATTTGAATATGAAATGTTTGGCACGCTGAAACAGGCAGCTCCGCTTTTTGAAGAAGGCTTCAAAAATTTCTTTTCTCAGAATAAACAAAAATATCTCTACTCTTTTGCCGACAGTAATGCGACCCTGTTCTTTGACGGACTTGGAGAATTATCCCAGAGAGAATCAAGAGGGGATTCCATCGGGAGACATTCCATTACTCTTGGTGAACTCGGATTCAGAGTCAGAGGTACTTTGTATGATAATGTAGGTTATTATCTGCGGGCATCCAACGGACAGAAACTTGCAGGAGATACAGGAGATGTCACATTTGCAAGGTATACCGACCCAAAACTTTTTGCTCAGAATAAATTTCAATATGAACAGAGAAACTATGATACCTTTGACGGATATCTGCGTTTCAGAGCCAAAGATGAATGGCTTGCAATTACAGTAGGAAGAAGCCCAGTCTATCAGGGATTCGGATTCATTGACAGATTATATCTTTCTGACAATACGGTAGCATTTGATTATTTAAGACTCGATCTCGGTTATAAAGCCGTTAAGTATTCATTCATGTACGGCAGTCTGAAAGGCGATTCTATCGGTAGACCAATTGATTCAAAAAATATTGCAACTCACAGACTTGATGTTAGTTTTGGTGATGTTTTCAGAATGGGATTCTTTGAAAGTGTAACCATTGCGGATAATCCTTTCAGTTTTACCTTTCTGAATCCTATAAGTTTTCTGACTTCAGCCGAACTTAACAAAGCTACTCAGTCAGGTCCTGAAAATAATAATAATTCAATCATAGGACTTGATGCAATGGTGTACCCGGTTAAGAATCTAGCAGTACAGGGATCTTTATTAATTGATGATCTTGAGTTCAGTACTTTGTTTCAGGATAATGAAAATATTACCAACAAGTTCGGATTTCAGTTTGGTCTCCAATGGGCAAAAGCTTTCACGCTGCCTGACCTGGATCTGAAAGCTGAATATACTTATCTTGATCCATTTGTTTATACGCACGTTTCAAACAAGACAATGTACACACACTGGGATCTGCATCTCGGTCATCATCTTGATCCAAACTCTGATGAGATCGCCTTCAAACTCAATTATAATTTTACCAACAGAATCAATCTTAATATTCTCTATCAGTATCAGAGATCGGCAAACGGAATTATTACGGATTCAGCAGGTAGAGTTCTGGTTAATTACGGCGGTAATATTAATAATGCAACTGGCTACGCTTATTCCAAACCTGCTTTCCTGAATGGAAACCGGATAAACAGAAGCATCATCACTACAAATTTCACATGGGAATTTGTAAGACAATTCTTTATTCAGTTCCAGTATGTTCACAGAGCTATTGATAATATTTATCAGAATGTGAACTTTACAGATGATTACGGGTTTGCAACCTTCAGGGTAGATTATTGATCCCAAAATAAACTTCGCATATGTTAATGTTTAAAAATATTCAAAACTTTTAAATATTGACTGTTTATTTTTTCTGCAAAATATAATCAAACAATTACTTGTTTCTATTAACACAAATGAAAACTACTTCTTTTGAGAGTGTCTCAAAAATATACTCCTTCCCAAATCCCAGTTTGGGAAGGTCCAATTATAGCGAGTTTTTGCTTACCAAACTGGGGTTTGGTAAGCAGGGACTAAGTTTTGAGACTCTCCCTTTTAAGTTAAGATCATTTTTTTCGCTGTTATTTCTATTAATGACACCGGCTTTATTATTCTCACAGCCGGATACGGAATGGATATCGAGATACAACGGTCCGGGAAATTCTTATGATATAGTAGCAAACATGGGCTCGGATGCGGCGGGGAATATTTTTGTTTACGGAAGCAGTAACAATCCCTCTTCATTGTTCGATTTTGCATTGATAAAATATAACTCTTCGGGCACTGAGCTCTGGTCAGCAAATTATAACGGCGAAGCAAACAGCACTGATCAGATATTCAAAGGCTATGCAGATCCATCAGGAAATTCTTATGTGACAGGATTTACTACAAACCTCAACGGCAATAATATTATCACAACTGCAAAATTTGATTCTTCGGGTAATTTAAAATGGATCAGGTATTTCAATTCTGCAGGTTATACAAACGGTTTCGGTCAGGATATAACTCATGATAAGAATGGTAATGTTATCATTTGCGGTTTCATAAGGAATGCTTCTGGAAATTATGATATTGTAACTTTAAAGTATTCTAATGACGGAGATGAAACCGGCTCTGTCATTTACAACGGAGCCGGGAATGGTGATGATCTTCCTGTATCAGTGAAAGCGGATAATCTGAATAACATACTGATTACAGCTTCTTCAAAAGAAAATTCAAACGGAGCTGATATACTTGTCCTTAAGTATGACCATGATCTGAATTTTGTATGGAAGAAAACTTTCAGCGGAAGCGTTGATTCGGATAACAAGGCTTCTTCTTCCGTAATGGATGATGATAATTCGATTTATGTCAGCGGAAGTATTTATCAGACACAGGGATCATATGATTATTTTTATGCAAAGATAAACTCGGCTGGAAACGTGGAATGGCAGGGATCTTTCAATGGATCAGGAAACTATATCGATTTTTCTTATGCAATTACAAAGGATAATTCGGGCAATATTTTATTAACTGGTCTTAGTTTTCAGAATACAACATCGGGATCGGAAGATATACTTACGCTTAAGATATCCCTTTCCGGGAATCTTCTCTGGAGCAGGGTCTTTAATGGTCTCGCAGACGGGACTGATCAGGGTATTGATCTTAAAACCGATAACGCAGGGAATATCTATGTCGGCGGCGGCAGTGATAAAGGTAATGTACATCTTATTTATGCTTTGCTGAAATATGATGCAAACGGAAATCTCTTATGGGAAAAGTATTATGAGAATCATACGCTTTCTGAAGATTTTATTTCGGGTGTAATTGTTAATGATAATTCGGATGTATATGTAACGGGAATAAGCATAGGTGACACTACTAACTTTGATATAGCAACAATTAAATATTCACAAACTACCGGGATCTTAAACCAGACAAATCATATTCCTTCAGGTTATTATCTAGATCAGAACTATCCGAATCCGTTCAACCCTTCTACTAATTTGGGATTTGGAATTTCGGAATTGGGATTTATTACTTTAAAAATTTATAATGCATTGGGCGTCGAAGTTGCTGTTTTAGTTAATGAAAAACTTTCACCCGGAACATATAACCTTCAATGGAATGCTTCGGAGTTTCCAAGCGGAGTTTATTATTATTCTATAATTTCAGAAGGCTATAAAGAAACTAAGAAAATGTTTTTAATAAAATAAAAATTTGATTCAGGTTTAGACACAATAATTGCAACAAATTTAAATTCCCAATCAACTCAGCCTCACTGCTAGCAATGAGGCTTTTTTTTATTTAAAAAATAATTTTACTCGCAAAACCGGATAATTTATCTTGATATTACTCTTGCATTTGAAAAGAGCATATTGTCAAATGCAGCTGTATTATTTGCAGTTGAAAAGTGCATATTGTCAAAGTCAGCTGTCTTATTTGCTAATGAAAAGAGCATATTGTCAAATGCAGCTGTCCCATTTGCAAATGAAAAGTGCATATTGTCAAATGCAGCTGTCTCATTTGCAAATGAAAAGTTCACTTTGTCAGAAATTATACATGGTAAGACAGCAAATACCCGCAGTTTTTGCTAATCAGGATTAAACCTCTTCAAATAAAGAAACCATTTTATAAAAATACTTATTGTATTAATCAGTATTCTCAACCAAATCACTTTACATTCCAACAAAAAGCAGACAGGATTATGTTTAACGATTTCAGAACTTATTTTTTAAAGCAGGTTTTTGATTTTTTTCTTTTGTTAGTTGGGTGAATTAAATTTATTTTAAAATTAAAAATACAAACTACCTGAAGTTTCGTAATAAAAATCAGATCAAACGGTAAATTAATCAGTAGTTTTGTAAATTTGATCACAATATAATTAACAATAAAATTATGAGAAAAAATATTATAACAACATTGTTTTCTGTCTTATTCCTGTTCACAATAGTATCAGGAGCATTTGCATCACCGAGAAACGTTTTAGTAGAATATATCACAGGCACCTGGTGCGGCAACTGTCCGTGCGGGCATCAGACTGTAAATACAATCACTTCAGCTAATCCAAATACTATAATACTTGCCTATCATGCTTTCGGAACTGATCCATTCAGAAATTTTAACGGGAATGAAATTGTAAATCTTCTCGGACTTGTATCTACACCAACTTCAGTAATAGACAGAAATGTTTTTATTGGAACTTTGAGTTATCCTTTATGGATCTCAGGCGTGGAAAACAGATATTCCTCTTCTCCTGATTCACCGGTAGATATTGTAATTACATCAAAATCTTTTAATGATCTTACAAATGAATTAACTGTTAATGTAAACGCTACGGCACTTGATAATCTGACAGGTCAGTATAAAATAAATGCCGTTATAGTTGAGGATAATCTGATTTATCAGCAGAATTTCTACTCTCAATGCGGAACGCCCGGCATAGTTTCAAATTATGAACATGATCACGTAACAAGAAACATGGTTAACGGCGCAGCAGGTGAAAATCTGAATACCGGAAATAACTGGTCAATGAATCAGACTATTTCAAAAGGCTTTCAGACTACTATAGATGCATCCTGGATACCGGATAATTGCAGGATAGTTCTTTTTGTATATAAAGAAGGTTCAACTCTCAGAACATCCGAGATCCAGCAGGCAATTCAGGAAGCCGTAACTGGAACAACCGGAATTACTTCAAATAATTCAGGACAGGTGAGCGGATATGAACTGTCACAGAATTATCCTAATCCGTTCAATCCTACAACTAATATTAAATTCTCAATTCCTGAAGACGGTAATGTAAGTTTTAAAATTGTAGATATAAGCGGTAAGGAAGTAGAAAATTATGTTAACGGATTTTTACAAAGAGGAAGTTATAATGTTGAATTCGACGGAAGCAGTTTCGCCAGCGGAATATATTTTTATGAGTTAAAAACTGATAATTTTACTGACAGAAAAAAAATGATGCTGTTGAAATAAACAGGAATAATGTAAGAATGGGATCTGAAATTAAAGTCTGATGTTATTTGAATTAATTGATTCAATAGATTCAATTGATTCAATTAACGTCAGACTTTTTTTATAAAGCCAATGCATACTTCTCAGCTTCTTCCTGATCATAAAACCAGTATGAACCCGTTTTTTTATTAAAGAACAAGATCTTTTTATAAATGTTAAGGATCCACATTGACGGATCCGATCTGCTGTTGGATAACACTGCCTTTCTGTTTCCTGATAAAGCGAATTCCTTTTTAAAATCTTTCATAGCTGCGCTGAATTTGTTTCAATCAATATACCTATAAAAAACATCAATTTTAACTACTCAGTTATATTTCCTGAAATCTATATTATTAACTTAAGGAAGGATTTCCATATTTGAATATAAATAATTGTATAATTTTCATATCATAACAAAAGCATAATTGAATCGTACATTTTGAAAGAATTTAAAAAACCTTCTGTGCCTAAAGATTCTGTAGTTAAAAAAATTATTGATTTTTATTCAAAAGACCTTACTTCTAAGGAAGTAGAAAGAGTTTTCCTTCAGGAAACACAAAACAGATATAAATATTATGTCCGTCACATGGATAAACCGCAGGAGCAAAAGAGTAAGATCAAAGGTGTTTTTGCATTTACGAAAAATCTGACGGTAACTTTCCTCAGTAAACTTTCCCCGGTTATAAGGATCATCTTTTCACTTAATATTCTGGTGTTTGTTTTCTCAATCATACAGCAGAACTGGAATTATGCCTTTTTCTCATTTGTAATTTCAAATCTGCTTCTTGTATTTGAAGTAGCGGAAAAGTTGACTGCCAGAGATGAACTTGAAGTAGCAAGAGACCTTCAGATAAGCCTGATCCCAAAACACCCGCCTGATGATGAGAATTTTGAAATAGCTTATTTTTACGAAACCGCCCGTGAAGTCGGCGGGGATTTCATTGATTTTATTAACAATGATAAAGACTCATACTATATATCTATAGGCGATATATCCGGAAAGGGTATGTCGGCAGCTCTTTATATGCTGCAGGTCAGATTGCTTATCAGACATCTTTCTGATTTTTCGGATAATCCCAAGGCAATCCTGGCTTCTGTAAATAAAAACATTTTCAGACACATAAAAAAAGGTCTTTACTTCAGTTCAATACTTGCTGAAATAAAGGGAAAGGAATTAAAGATATGCCGGGCAGGTCATACGCCTCTGATTTACTATAATGCTGCTCAGAGGATATGCAGCGAGGTAAAGCAAAACGGGATGGCAATAGGTCTGAACAACAGCGAGTTATTTGAAAACTCACTTGAAGAATTTAATGTCATTGCTGCTAAAGACGACATAATGCTTTTTTATTCAGACGGATTGACCGAAGCTATGAATGAAAGGAATTCCGAATTTGGCATAGATAAAGTAAAAGAATTATTGATATCCAATTCTCATAAAAGCGCTGAAGAAATTAAAAACGAAATTCTGACTGCTATTTATAAATTCAGAGGATATGCAGAAGTACATGATGATCTTACAATGATAATCTTAAAAACAAAATAATAACCTTTCTTTACATTCGATAATAACAACTCCGTTCATAATTCAGATCTTGCTTATCATTTCAACAATCCCTCTAATTGTGTTATATAAAAAATCTCAGTATGTCAATTAACAAATTATAACACTCAATAATTTATAAAATAGGTTTGAATTAATATACAGTTTTTTTATTTTTATCCTATTAAAAATTTAACGAAAACAGAAAGGAATATAATTTTACCATAGTTATGTAGAATAATAATTATTTCCGCAAATCCCAAAAAATTATTATATAATTTTTACAATTTTCTACTCCCCATAGAAAATATGGTAAAGAAAAAATATGAAAATATTATTTTCTATCCAAATGGGGGCTATACTAATACTTCTGACAATCTCATCTAACCTGTTAGCCGAAGATACATTAAACATTGACAATTCATCTGCATTAATTTTTTCTGAACAGCCAAGAAATCTCCGGTTTTATGCCAGAGATAATTACGATTCTTCCGAAGTTAAATATTCCGGTATTTTGTATTTACCGGGATATGATTCTGTCTTTGTGGAGGTTTACAGGAATAACACACTATGGAAAAGAAAATCTCATCCTCTGATCTATAATCAGGGTGAAGCTTCATTTTATCTGAACCCTAAGATCCATTCCGAACTGTCTGAATTTAAATTCAAATTATATTTTAAAGCTGGTTCAGCGAGCGCTCTTGCAGCAATAGCTGACAGTGTAGTATGCGGAGATGCTTACATTATTGCCGGACAGTCAAATTCACAACCGACAGATTATCTTGCTACTTATTCGAATGAATTCTGCAGATCCTTTGGCGTGCAGACTGCAACATACAACAGTACAAATTATAATCCCGCTGATACTAACTGGGGATTATCAAAAGCTGACGGAGCTGTAATATACTGGGCAGGTCCATATAACGTAGGTGTATGGGGTTTGTATCTGCAAAAGCAGATAGTTGAGAATACCGGTATCCCGACATGCATAATTAACGGGGGAAGAGGTTCTTCTACTATAGAGATGAATTTAAGAAATAATTTTAATCAGACCGATCTGACAACTACTTATGGCAGATTATTATACAGAGTAATGAAAGCCGGTCTGGCAGATAAGATAAAAGGAATTTTCTGGTATCAGGGTGAATCAAACGGCGGTGCTACCTGGGTCAATTACAGAAATAATTTCAGGACCCTTTATAATTCATGGAAAGAAAATTATCCTAATTTTAAAAAAATATTTGCCTTTCAGTTAAGACCTTGCTGTTCTGAACAGTATGCCAGTCAGTTAAGGGAAGTTCAGAGAAATATACCTAAAGAATACAATGATGTAGAGATCTTTTCTACCGCCGGAATTCCCGGATATCAGGGTTGTCATTATTCCTTTTACGGATATCTTGAAATTGCAAAAATGATCTATAAACCATTTGCAAAAGTATTCTATTCCGTAACGGATACGGTTAATATCTATCCGCCTGAGATCAGAGCAGCATATTATACTTCCGCGCAAAAAAATGAAATAGCATTACTCTTTAATAATTCCAAGATCTCAAGATGGCCGTCTGATACTCTTGGCGAGAGTATGAAAAATTATTTTTATCTTAACGGATATACGGGTTATGTTTTGTCCGGGAGCGTTTCGGGCGATACGGTTAAATTAAAACTTGTCGCTCCGCTTAATGCAACTAAGATAACATATCTTCCTACCGTCTGGACACATATAGATTCAGTTGTCTATGAAGGTCCGTTCATGAAAAACGGACGGGGTATAGGTGCATTATCTTTTCATGATTTTCCGATTTCAAATTACAGCCCGGTTCAGCTCAATTTAAAAGCAGCTGTTGACGGATATTTTAATCCTGCTACAAACAGATTAAATGTAAAAGATACTATG